>JABFVM010000208.1 GCA_013362785.1 Streptomyces sp.
CTTCTTGCGGTCGCGCAGCTGCTCCAGCTGGGAGACCAGCAGGCTCGCGCCGATCAGCGCCATGACACAGACGGCGCCGACGAACAGACCGGTGCGGATGGTGCCGTAGCGGTCGGACGTCTTGGTGGAGTACCAGGTCATGGGGTACGACAGCGAGTCCACGGCCGTCGCCGTGTTGCGCACCCGGTCCCACACGTCCGGCACGGAGGCGTCCAGCTTGAGGTACGCGTTCCCCCGCAGCGCCGGCGCGGCCGTCGCGGGCAGGGCCTTCGGGGTGGCCAGGAAGCCGCCCCGCTCCTGCCCGGTCAGGTCCGGGCGCGTCCGCGCCTTCTTCAGGTCCTTCGGCACGGTCCAGGCGATCTCGTGGCTGCGCATGCTGCCCTCGTACGACGGGTCGAGGTACATCTTCTTGCCCGGCTGCGCGGCCAGCTTCGCGGTGTCCTCGTCGTACTCGGCGTTCGCCACATAGAAGATGTCGCCGTCCTTGCACGAACCCAGCTCGGCCACCTGGCGCAGCGACTCGCAGTCGCCGACGGTGATCTGGGCACCGGTCTCCGGGTCCATACGTCGGTCGCCCAGGTAGCCCTCGCCGTAGGCGTAGACGTCCTGGACGCCGTCGGTGGCCCGGAACTTCGCCACCGCGGGGACGAGTTGGGTGTCACTGGGCAGCGACACCTGCATCTGCGCGCGCTGGGTGTCGTACTCGGTGTCCTCGGTGTACTGGCTCTCCACCCCGGCGAACAGCATCTGCAGCGCGATCGCCCCGGCGACCGCCACCGCGACGCCGTTGACCATGCGGGCCGCCGTGCCGCTGCTCAACTGGAGCCTGCGGACGGCGAGTTGCCAGGCGACACCGCCCGAGCCGAGCCGGGCGACGACCGCCTCGACGACCCAGGGCAGCAGGGTGGTCACGCCGATCAGCAGCAGGAGCACACCGCCGATGACCAGGTACTCGTTGAAGGAGCCGTTGTCACGGCCCTGGCCGACCATCGGGTAGAGCATCGCCAGGCCGCCCAGCGGCAGCAGCAGCCGCCACCACAGCCGGCGCCGCGAGGGCTTCGCCGTACGCACCACGCCGAGCGGCTCGATCACCACCCCGCGCATCGCGAACAGCGTGACCAGTACGGCCGCCGCCGGGACCGCGAGGCCGACCAGCAGGGCCAGCACGGGCGAGGGGTTGAGGTAGCTCGGGAACACGCTGATGTCGAACACCTCGACCGAGCCCGCGATCTGACGGCCGACCAGGAAGAAGCCGGTGCCGAAGACCAGCCCGAGCACCGCACCGGCCAGGGCCTCGCCGGCCGCGATCCGCCGGGTCATCCAGCCGTCGGAGCCGACCAGCCGCAGTGCCGCGAGCCGGCGGTCGCGCCGCTCGCCGCCGAAGCGCACGGCCGCGGCGATGAACACGGCGACCGGCATCAGCAGCACCACGAAGACGACGAGGACCAGCAGGAGCAGCACCGGGTCGGTCCGCTCCTCGGACGGATCCGGGTCCCCGAACCGGTCGATACGGGCCACCCGGCCGCCGTCGATGTGCGCCGCGAGGCCGTCACCGCCCCGGTAGAAGGCGAGTTCCTGAGAGCCGATCAGCCCGCTCTCCCCGATGGTCCCGACGATCTGCTGGGGCAGCCGCTCGCGCAGCAGCTTCGCGCCGTCCGACTCCAGCAGCCGCTTCAGCGCGGGAGAGACGACCATCTCGCCCTCCGCCGGGAACCTGTCCAGCCCCGGCGGCAGCGGCGCGCGGGCGCCCTCGGGCTCCAGCGCGCGGCCCCGGATGTCCTCGTCGCGGAACTCGGTGTCGACGTCCGCCACGACCAGGGTGGCGTCCGAGCGCTTCATGACCGTGTCGTTGTAGGTGATGTCGGTGCGGGCGGTCTCCCGGTCGTGCCGGACGGACTGCATGCTCGGGAACGCCGTCGTCAGCAGCAGCAGCGCCACGCCGAGCCCGACTCCGACGGCCGTCAGCAGGGCCCGGACCCATCCCTCGCGTCCGCCGGCGAAGGCGAACCGGACCCCCATCCCCAGGTCCTTGGCCCACTGACCCATGCTCATATGGCCCGCTCCATGTCCCGGGACTTTCCGTCCCGTACGACGATCTCGCGGTCGGAGTAGGCGGCGACCCGGGCCTCGTGCGTGACCAGCACGACGGCGGCGTTGGTGGAGCGCGCGGCGTCCGTCAGCAGCTCCATCACCCGCTCGCCGTTGAGGGAGTCGAGCGCGCCGGTCGGCTCGTCGGCGAACAGCACGCGCGGGTTGGTGACCAGCGCGCGGGCGACGGCGACGCGCTGCCCCTGACCGCCGGAGACCTCGCCGGGCCGCTTCTTGCGGAGGTCGTCGACCTCCAGCCGCTCCATCCAGGTCAGGGCGGCCTTCTCGGCGTCCTTGCGGGAGGTCCCGTTGAGCCGCAGCGGCAGGGCGACGTTCTCGACGCAGGTGAGCTCCGGCACGAGCTGGCCGAACTGGAAGACGAACCCGAACTCGGACCGTCTGAGCTGACTGCGCTGGGCGTCGCTCATGGTGGCCAGCTCACGCCCGTTGTACGTGATGGACCCGGAGTCGGGCGGCACGATGCCGGCGAGGCAGTGCAGCAGCGTCGACTTGCCGGAGCCGGACGGCCCCATCACGGCGACGACCTCGCCGGGGTGGATGGAGAACTCGGCGCCGTCGAGGGCGACGGTCGGGCCGTAGGCCTTGCGCAGCTCTTCGGCCGCGAGCAGGGAACCCGGAGGCGGAGTCACTTGACCACCACCTCGGCCAGCTTGTCGAGACGCGCGGCGGTGAGTTCCAGCCAGCGCAGATCGGCCTCCAGATGGAACAGGGCGTGGTCGCAGATCAGCTGATCGGCGAGGTCCCCCTTCCGCTTGCGGTCGGTGAGGATCCGCATCATCCGCAGATGCTCGGCACGCTGGGTGTCGAGGATGTCGGCCGCGTCGCGCCGGGTGAGCAGGGCCAGGACGACCTTGGTGTACAGGGTCGACTGGAGATACGGCTCCGGCTTCTCGGGCGTCGCGAGCCACCGCTGTACGTCGGTGATCCCGGCGTCGGTGATCGCGTACCGCTTCCGCTCGGGGCCGCCGCCGGGCTCGATGCCGTCGACCTCGACGAGGCCGTTCTTCAGCAGCCGGGACATCGTCGAGTAGACCTGGCCGTAGTGCAGCGGCCGGTCGTGACCGAACTTCTCGTCGAAGGCCCGCTTGAGGTCGTAACCGTGGCGGGGACCCGACTCCAGGAGCCCTAGAAGGGTGTGACCGATGGACATGCCAAGGACTCTACACGGGGTGTATACGCCCCCTGTATACGCAGAGTGTGTAGGCCACGGCAGGGGGTGTAGGTGCCGGGTAACGGCCCAGGTGGGGGCCGATTGTCACGGTTCTGCTACTGGGATTCGGGTGGATTCACTGGCGGGCGCCCGCGGCGCGGAATCGGTTTGGCCTCACCCGGCAGCCGACCCGCCTCGGCGAGGGCGCGGCGCAGCAGGAACTCGATCTGCGCGTTGGCGGACCGCAGTTCGTCCCCGGCCCAGCGCGCGAGCGCCTCGTACACGGACGGGTCGAGCCGCAGCAGCACCTGCTTGCGCTGCGGCCGACCCTGCGGGGCCGAACCCCCGGACGGAACCGTCACTGGTAGAGCGTCCCGGTGTTGAGGACCGGCTGCGGGGACCTGTCGCCGCACAGCACCACCATCAGGTTCGACACCATCGCCGCCTTACGCTCCTCGTCCAGCTCCACTATGTCCTGCTCGGAGATCCGCGCGAGCGCCGCCTCGACCATGCCCACCGCTCCGTCGACGATCTGCCGCCGGGCCGCGACGACCGCCCCGGCCTGCTGCCGCTGGAGCATCGCGGAGGCGATCTCGGGAGCGTACGCGAGATGCGTGAAGCGCGACTCGATGATCTGCACGCCGGCCGCCTCCACGCGCGCGTGCAGTTCGACGGCGAGCTTCTCGGTGATCTCCTCGGCGTTGCCGCGCAGCGAGAGGCCGCCCTCGTCATGGGCGTCGTAGGGGTACTCGATGGCGATGTGCCGCACGGCCGCCTCGGTCTGGGTGGACACGAACTCCAGGAAGTCGTCCACCTCGAAGCTGGCCTGCGCGGTGTCCTCGACCCTCCACACGACGACCGCGGCGAGCTCGATCGGGTTGCCGTAGGCGTCGTTGACCTTGAGGACGGCGGTCTCGTGGTTGCGGACCCGGGTCGAGATCTTCGTACGCGAGGTGAAGGGGTTCACCCAGCGCAGCCCGTCCTGCCGGATCGTCCCCCGGTACCGACCGAAGAGCTGCACGACCCGCGCCTCGCCCGGCGCGACCATGTTCAGCCCGGACATCGCCAGCAGTGCGGCGACGGCGACCAGGGCGCCGGTGATGATCAGCGCCGCCTGGGCGCCGACGCCGGAGACGGCGGTGGCGGTGGCGATGAGTCCGCCGCCGAGCACCAGCCCGAGCAGCCCGAGCAGCAGGGCGAACCCGCCGCCGATGCTGTGCGCCGTGAACTCGCGCACACGTGGGGCGGGCATGTCGGGTACGTCGGCGGTGGCGGATGTGCCGTTGTTCTTGGTGTTCGGCATGGGTGGTACCCCCCGTTTCCTGCGAAGCCACTGGGATTCCTGCGATGCCGCCGGTCGACATCGACTAGCTTCGGTATATCTAACTGTTATCACTTTACCCCGCGAGAGCAACCCTACGCATCGCTGAGCCGTCGGTTCCGTTGGGACAGGTGCTGATTGTCACGTCCGTAAAAGGCCGGATCGACCAGTCTTTGTCACAACTTCCGGTGTTAGCTTTCGGAGCTGACCTGAGAGATCGAAGCGGAGCGGAACGGACCCATGGGACGAGCGGAAGACAGACGAGCGCGGCAGCGCGGTGGCCGCCGCGCGGTGCCCCGGCGTTCCTCCCGGTCCCCGTCGAACACCGGGACAGCCGAGTCGACGACCGTCATCGGCACGCCGTCGGAGGCCGTCGGCGGCCGGGCCGCGGCCCGCCGGGCGGCCAAGGCCGGGAGCAGGGGCGGCGCCAAGGGAGGCGACGGCAAGGGCCGAATACGCCGGCTCTTCACCTGGAAGAAGATCCTCGGCACATTCCTCGGCGTCTGCCTGCTCGGCATCGGCTCCTTCATCGCGCTGTACCTCTACGTGGACATCCCGAAGGACAACGCCGCCGCCCAGGCGGCCCAACGCCAGAGCAACGTCTACAAGTTCAGCGACGGCTCGCCCCTGGCCCGCGACGGCGAGGTCAACCGCGAGATCGTGGACCTGTCCAAGGTGCCGAAACAGGTGCAGGACACCTTCGTCGCCGCGGAGAACAAGAGCTTCTACCACGACAACGGCATCGACCTGAAGGGCACCGCCCGCGGTCTGCTCAACACGGTGATGGGCAAGGGCGCGCAGGGTGGTTCGACGATCACCCAGCAGTACGTCAAGAACTACTACCTCAGCCAGGAACAGACGGTCAGCCGCAAGCTCAGGGAGATGGTCATCTCCCTGAAGGTCGACCGCCAGATGTCCAAGGACGAGATCCTCGCCGGCTACATCAACACCAGCTACTACGGCCGCAACGCCTACGGCATCCAGGCCGCGGCCCAGGCCTACTACCGCGTCGACGCCGAGAAGCTCAGCGTCGCACAGGGCGCCTATCTCGCCGCGTTGCTCCAGGCGCCGAGCCAGTACGACTGGCAGGCGGCGTCCGAGACCGGCAGGAAGCTCGTCACGGCCCGCTGGAACTACGTCCTGGACAACATGGTCGAGGAGGGCTGGCTCGACAAGTCCGACCGCCAGGACATGAAGTTCCCGACGCCGAGGGAGCCGAAGCCCACCGCCGGCAAGGAAGGGCAGAAGGGCTACCTGATCGACCTCGCCAACCGTCAGCTGGAGGACCAGCTGATGAAGCAGAAGGGCCTCACGCGCAGCCAGGCCGAGGCCGCGGTCGTCGACCAGGGCTGGACCATCACGCTGAACGTCGACAAGAAGAAGCAGGCCGCGCTGGAGAAGTCGGTCAAGGCGCAGCTCACCAGCAAGCTGGACAAGAAGAAGCGGCCGGTCGACGCGGACGTCCAGGCCGGCGCGGTCTCGGTCGACCCCAAGACGGGCAAGGTCGTCGCGCTGTACGGCGGCGTGGACTACTTCAAGCACTTCCTGAGCAACGCGACCCGCTCGGACTACCAGCCCGCCTCCACGTTCAAGCCGGTGATCCTGGCCGCCGCCCTGGAGGAGAACGCCAAGACGCAGTCCGGCAAGCCGATCACCGCGAACACGATCTACGACGGCACCAGCAAGCGGCCGGCCGTGGACAACGGCAGGAAGGTCGGGTTCGCCCCCGAGAACGAGGACGACACGGACTACGGCGACATCACCGTCCAGCGGGCGATGAACGCGTCGGTCAACTCGGTCTTCGCCCAGATGGGCATCGACGTCGGCATGAAGAACGTCATGGACGTGGCCGGCAAGCTCGGCATGGACACCAGCAACGAGCAGCCCGTACCCGCCCAGACCCTGGGCTCCATGGGCGCGAGCCCGCTGCAGATGGCCGGGGTCTACGCCACCCTCGACAACCACGGCAAGAAGGTCACGCCGAGCATCGTCAAGAAGGCCGAGCACAACAGCCAGTCGGTCGAGATGCCGAACCCGATCGGCGAGCAGGTCATCAGCCCCGAGTCCGCCGACACGGTGACCTCGGTACTGACGGGCGTGGTCGACGACGGTACGGCCCGCAAGTCGGTGCGCGGCAACCCGGCGCGTGACGGCCGGGTGGTGGCCGGCAAGACGGGCACGTCCGACGACAACAAGTCGGCCTGGTTCACGGGTTACACGCCGGACCTGGTGACGTCGGTGGGGCTGTTCGGCGAGGACGACAAGGCTCCGCACCCGCAGGCCAAGATGTACGGCGCGGGCGGCCACGACCGTGTCAACGGCGGTGGCTACCCGGCGGAGATCTGGGCGGCGTACATGTTCGGCGTGACGAAGACGGACGCCGAGTTCGACCTCGACACCGACCAGGGCGCGGCGGTCCAGCCGACCTGGACGCCGACTCCGACCCAGGCGCCGACGACCAAGGCGCCGACCGAGGAACCGACGACCCAGAAGCCGACGGAGACACCGACGACCGAGGAGCCGACGGAGGAACCGACGACTCAGGAGCCGACGGAGACGCCGACGACCGAGGAGCCGACGGTGGAGCCGACGGACAAACCGACGGACGACATCACCCTGGACCCGGTCAACCCCGGCGACGACCAGTAGCCGCGACAAGGGCGCCCGGCAGCACGCCGGGCGCCCTTTCCATGCAAGGTCAGGCGGTGCCGTGCGACCCGGCGTTGGCGAGCGCCGAGGCGAGCTTCACCGGGCATCCGAGCCCTGCTCGGCTCGCGGCGCAGCGAGCCCGCCGGGTCACCCCCGGTTCAGCTCGAACCAGACGACCTTTCCGGTGCTCAGCCGCGTCGCCCCCCACCTCCGGGCCAGCCGGTTCACGAGGTACAGGCCGCGGCCGCCCTCGTCCGTGGCCCGGGCCTGCCGCAGGCGGGGCAGTTGCGGTACGTCGTCGCCGACCTCGCAGCGCAGTACGTCGGTGCGCAGCAGCCGCAACGTCACCGGCCGTGAGGCGTAGCGCACCGCGTTTGTGACGACCTCGCTGACCAGCAGCTCGACCGAGTCGGTGAGTTCCTCCAGACCCCAGCGGGCCAGGGCGCGGCGGGCCAGCCGGCGGGCGCGGCCGGGTGCCGCGTCCTCGGGCTCCAGGAACCAGTACGCCACGTCGCTGGGCGCGATCCCGTCGAAGCGGGCGGCGAGGAGCGCGATGTCGTCGTCCCGGTCGCCCGGCCCGAGCATGTCGAGCACCTCGTCGCACAGGGCCTCCAGCGGCGGCGGGTGGTCCGGGCCCGTGAGCTGCGCGGTCGCGGCGAGCTTCTCGCGCAGCTGCTCTATGCCGGTCCACACGTCGCGCAGCCGGGACTCGACCAGGCCGTCGGTGTAGAGGAGCAGGGTGGCTCCGGCCGGCGCGTCCAGTTCCACGGCCTCGAAGTCGACGCCGCCGACGCCGATCGGGGCACCCGCGGGGACCCGCAGCACCTCCGCACGGCCGCCCAGGTGGAGCAGGACGGGCGGCGGATGACCGGCGTTGGCGATGGTGATGCGGTGCGATACCGGGTCGTAGACGGCGTAGAGGCAGGTCGCCATGCGGTCGGTGCCGAGCCGCTGGGCCTGTTCGTCCAGGTGGTGCAGGACCTCCTGCGGGGGCAGGTCGAGCCCGGCGAGGGTCTGGGCCGTCGTCCGCAGCTGGCCCATGATCGCGGCCGAGGTCATGGAGTGGCCCATGACGTCACCGACGACCAGCGCGACCCGGCTGCCGGGCAGCGGGATGGCGTCGTACCAGTCGCCGCCCACCCGGGCCGTCTCGGCCGCCGGGAGGTAGCGGGAGGCCAGCCGTACACCGGTCGGGCGGGGGAGGGTCTCCGGCAGCATGGTGCGCTGCAGCTCGTCGGCGATGTACGCCTCACGGCCGTACAGCACCGCCTTGTCGATGCCCAGCGCGCTGTGCGTGGCCAGTTGGGCGGCGACGAGGAGGTCGTCGGGCTCGAAGGCGATGCGGTCGGGGCGGCGCAGGAAGACGGCGGCGCCGATGACACGGCGCCGGCCGCGCAGCGGGGCGAGGATCGCGCGCTGGCCGTCCGGAATGATCAATTCGCCGTCGTCGCCGAGGAGTTCGGGCAGTGCGGCGCGGGCGGCGGGCGCGTCGGCGAAGACCGGACGTACGCCGCGCAGCACCTCGGCGAGCGCACCGCCGGGCCGTACCTCGCACAGCTCGGAGGTGAGGGCGGACAGCTCGGACAGCTCGCTCGGCTCCGGCTGGGCCTGCGCGGGCAGGAAGCCGCCGCTCTCGGTGTCGCGCTCCTCCGGGATGCGGTCGGTGCGGCGCAGCCGCAGCACGACGGGACCGGTGGGCCGCTCGTCGCCGACCGGCAGCGGGTCGCGCAGATAGACGAGGATCGCGTCGGAGAAGGTCGGCACGGTCGCCCGGCACAGCCCCATCACGATCTCGTCCAGGTCTATGCCGCGGGCGATCCGCCGGGTGGCGGCGCCCACGAAGCGCAGCCGGTCGCCGTCCCGCCGCATGGGCGTGGGCCGGCCGGGCTGCACGCCCTGTCCGGTGCGCCGCTCGGCGGAGCCCGCCGGCTGCTCGGCGCCGGGCTGCGGCGGTATGGCCTCCGGAACGGGCCGCGGCCGGTGTGCGTCGGGCTCGGCGGCGACGGAGGGCTGGGAGTGCTCGGGGCCGTTGCCGACGATGTCTGGGGGCTCCTTGCTCGGGCCGGACGGCGTGGTGGTGCCCGGCGTGGAAGGGGTCTCTCCGGCGCGCGCCTGCGAGGGTAAGGCGGTGCCCCCGCGGGTGTCACCGCCGGGGGTGCTCGGCGGCGTGGAGTGCGTCGTCGACGGTGTCGAGGTACGCACGAGCGCCCCGCGGGGCTCCGCGGGGTCGACGCCCGTCTCGGGGCGTTCGAAGGAGGTCGGCTGCTCCGTCACGCCTTTCGAATCCATCCGTCCGGGGCTGCGCGCCACGCGTGCAGTTCGTCCCGCCGAAACTCCGATACCCGGAATACGTGCCCCAGGAACGGAATTCCCGCGGGGCCAGCGGCAGTTCCTGTGCCGCCGGCCGGCCGTCTGGCCGTACCGGCATTGCCCTGGTAACCCTCGCTCACGTCCTGCCGCCCCTCGGTGACGATCGGTCAAGCCCGGCGCCCACTCCGGCAGTTGCCGACGCGCGCCCTTGCGGAGGACGATCCTACGTTTGTTGCCCTGGGGCGCATCAAGGGTCTCACGACGACAGGTGCGCGGGTGTGCGATCCCAGTCCTCCGGCAAAGAAGGTACAGCCCAGGAGGGATCCGGGCGCCAGTGCGGCCAGCCGTCCGAGAACGGCGGTCCCCAGGCGCGGATCACCTCCACCGCGTCGCGCCCCGCCTCCCGCACCCGCGCGGCGAGCCGTTCGTCGATCAGTCCGTCCCGCTGGGCCTGCGCGAACTCGTCCTCGTCCCGCCAGTGCCAACTGCGGTCCGGATGCACGGAGATGTCGAGGAAATGGTCCTCGGAGTCCACCCCGCCCGCCCAACGGGCCAGCGGCTCCTCCAGGTTCACGTACCAGTTCTTGAACTGCCACCCGGGCTCCCAGAACAACCACACCGACCACGGCTCACCGGGCCGCGCTAGCTTCAGCACCCCGGTCCCGAACCAGTGGTCGCGCTGGACGGAACGCGGCTTGGTGTACCGCGTCTCAAGGGGTTCCAGATGCACGGACGTTCCGTCGGCGAGCACCGGCTTCACGCACTCCGTCCCCGGGGCCAGCCATACGGCGAGGATCTCGTCGTCGTCCCGGACCACGGTGACGGGACGCGCGATGTGGAAGCGAGGGCCGGCGTTCTCCCGGTACCGCCACAGGATCTGCGTCCCGGGCGCCCAGAAGCCCGTCGACCCGCCCGCTTCCACGTCCCTCGTCACCGCTCCACCGTCTGCCATGCACAGATATTAGGTGCCCCGGGCATACGACGCTGCGGCGCCGGTCACGGTTCACGCGGCCGTGATCATCGGTTACGGGCGCGTCATCCGCAGGACGTCCAGGGCCTCGTCCAGCTGCTCGACGGTGAGGTCGCCGCGCTCCACATAGCCGCCCTCCAGGACGACTTGGCGAATCGTCCTCCGCTCCGCGAGCGCCTTCTTGGCGACCTTGGCGGCCTCCTCGTACCCGATGTACTTGTTGAGCGGTGTGACCACGGAGGGCGACGACTCGGCGTACTCCAGGGCGCGTTCACGGTGGGCGACGATGCCGTCGACGGTCCGGTCGGCGAGCAGCCGGGAGGCGTTGGCGAGCAGCCGGACCGATTCGAGGACGTTCTTGGCGATGACCGGGAGCATCACATTGAGCTCGAAGTTGCCGGCGGCCCCGGCGGTGGCCACGGTGGCGTCGTTGCCGACGACCTGTGCGGCGACCATGAGGACGGCCTCCGGGATGACCGGGTTGACCTTGCCGGGCATGATCGAGGAGCCGGGCTGGAGGTCGGGGAGGCTGATCTCGGCGAGCCCCGTGCGCGGCCCGGACGCCATCCACCGCAGATCATTGGCGATCTTGGTCAGTCCTACGGCGATCGTCCTGAGCTGCCCGCTGGTCTCCACGATGCCGTCCCGGGCGCCCTGCGCCTCGAAGTGGTCGCGGGCCTCGGTGAGCGGCAGCCCGGTGGCGCGGGCCACCTCCTCGATGACGGCGGCGGAGAAGCCGGGGGGTGTGTTGATGCCGGTGCCCACCGCGGTGCCGCCGAGGGGGAGTTCGGCGAGGCGGGGGAGGGAGGCGTGCAGCCGCTCGACGCCGTACCGGATCTGGGCGGCGTACCCGCCGAACTCCTGGCCCAGTGTCACGGGCGTGGCGTCCATGAGATGCGTACGCCCCGACTTCACCACGTCGGCGAACTCGGCGGCCTTGCGCTCCAGGGAGGCCGCGAGGTGCTCAAGCGCCGGGACGAGGTCGCGGGTGACGGCGGCGGTGGCGGCGATGTGGATGGAGGAGGGGAAGACGTCGTTGGAGGACTGGGACGCGTTCACATGGTCGTTGGGGTGGACGTCCCGCCCGAGCCGCTCGGTCGCGAGGGTGGCGATGACCTCGTTGGTGTTCATGTTGGACGAGGTGCCGGACCCGGTCTGGAACACGTCGATCGGGAAGTGCTCGTCCCACCGCCCCTCGGCGACCTCTTGCGAGGCCTCCTGGACGGCCTCGGCGATGTCCTTGTCGAGCACCCCCAGCCGCGCGTTCACCTTCGCGGCGGCGCCCTTGATCCGGGCGAGCGCCTCGATATGGGCGCGCTCGATGCGCTGGCCGGAGATCGGGAAGTTCTCGACGGCACGCTGCGTCTGGGCCCGCCACTTGGCGTCGGCGGGGACTCGGACCTCGCCCATGGAGTCGTGCTCGATGCGGTAGTCGCTCATACCCGGTACAGCGATCGGGAGGGGGCGGATGTTCCGGCACTCACGGGGGTTATGCGAGGGCATGTCTTAAAGCGCTTTAAGGATGCTTCAAGGACCGGCCTGCCAGCAGGCGGACCTGGAGTGACCGTCGGAGAATGAGGGAGGCAGGAGGGGAGAGGCCCACACCCCACAGGAGGCAGCACATGCTTCCCCACCTAAGGAACCTCGGCGCGCTCGGCGCCTGCCTGACCGCGGCCGTCGCCCTCACCGCCCCGCTCCCCGCGTCCGCCGCTCCCGCCCAGGACGACGAGACGTTCACTCTCTTCGCCAGGGAAGTCGCGGGTCAGGGCGAGGAGACCGAGGGTGAGCAGCAGGCACCCGACATAGGGGACAGCTTCGCCTTCGCGGACGACCTGTATCAGACCAAGGGCGGCGAGAAGGTCGGCAGAGACGGCGTGACCTGCACCGTGGTACGCCTCGGCAACCCCGGCGACCTGCTGTGCGTGGGCACCTTCGTGGTGCCGGGCGGCCATATCGCCGGTCAGGCCTTGCTGCCACTCCAGGAGACGGAGGGAACGCCCACCTTCGACATCGCGATCACGGGCGGAACCGGCGACTACGAGGCGGCACGCGGCTCCATTCACTCGACCGATGCCGGCGGGGACTACCAGAAGCTGGAGTTCCTCGTGCACACGGACTGAGCCCAGGGACCCTCGGCCCGTCCGGCGTTTGAGGACGGGCAGGGGCGGCGGGGACGAGAACCGTCTCCCGCCGCACCCGAGGCGCTACGCCAGCCCCGGCCCCCGTACCGGAATCGACGTGAACGTCGGCGCGGGCGCCGGGTCCTGGAAGAAGTCGTTGCCCTTGTCGTCGACCACGATGAACGCCGGGAAGTCCTCGACCTCGATCTTCCAGACGGCCTCCATGCCGAGCTCCTCGTACTCGACGACCTCGACCTTCTTGATGCAGTCCTGGGCGAGCCGGGCGGCGGGCCCACCGATGGACCCGAGGTAGAAGCCGCCGTGCGCGTCGCATGCGTCGGTGACCTGCTTGCTCCGGTTGCCCTTCGCCAGCATGACCTTGGAGCCACCCGCGGCCTGGAACTGCTCGACGTAGGAGTCCATACGCCCGGCGGTCGTAGGACCGAAGGAACCCGACGCATAACCCTCGGGCGTCTTCGCCGGACCCGCGTAGTACACCGGGTGGTCCTTCAGGTACTGCGGCATCTCCTCACCCGCGTCAAGGCGTTCCTTGATCTTGGCGTGCGCGATGTCACGGGCCACGACCAGCGGGCCGGAGAGCGAAAGCCGGGTCTTGACCGGGTACTTGGTGAGCTCGGCGAGGATCTCGTCCATCGGCTGGTTGAGGTCGATCTTCACGACGTCACCGGCCTCGTCGAGGTGCTCGTCGGTCGTCTCCGGCAGGAACCGCGCCGGGTCCGTCTCCAACTGCTCCAGGAAGACACCCTCGGCGGTGATCTTCGCGACGGCCTGCCGGTCGGCCGAGCAGGACACGGCGATGGCGACCGGGCAGGACGCCCCGTGCCGCGGCAGTCGCACCACGCGCACGTCGTGGCAGAAGTACTTGCCGCCGAACTGCGCCCCGATCCCGATCTTCTGCGTCAGCTCGAAGACCTTCTCCTCCAGCTCCTTGTCCCGGAAGCCGTGCCCGAGCGGCGAGCCCTCGGCCGGGATCTCGTCCAGGTAGTGCGCGGAGGCGTACTTCGCGGTCTTGAGGGCGTACTCGGCGCTCGTACCGCCGACCACGATCGCCAGGTGGTACGGCGGACAGGCGGCCGTACCCAGCGAACGGATCTTCTCCTCCAGGAACTTCATCATGGAGGCCTCGTTCAGGACGGCCTTCGTCTCCTGGTAGAGGAAGGACTTGTTGGCGGACCCGCCGCCCTTCGCCATGAACAGGAACTTGTACGCGCCACCATCCGTGGCGTACAGCTCGATCTGCGCCGGCAGGTTGGAGCCGGTGTTCTTCTCGTCCCACATGGTGAGCGGGGCCATCTGCGAGTAGCGCAGGTTGAGGTTCAGGTACGCGTCGTAGATGCCGCGCGACAGGGCCGACTCGTCGCCGCCCTCCGTCAGCACGTTCTGCCCGCGCTTACCCATCACGATCGCCGTGCCGGTGTCCTGGCACATCGGCAGGACGCCCGCCGCCGCGATGTTCGCGTTCTTCAGCAGGTCCAGCGCCACGAACTTGTCGTTGCTCGACGCCTCGGGGTCGTCGATGATGCGCCGCAGCTGGGCGAGGTGGGCCGGGCGGAGGTAGTGCTGGATGTCGTGGATGGCCTCCTCGGCGAGCTTGCGCAGCGCCTCGGGCTCGACCTTGAGGAACGTCCGCCCGTCGGCCTCGAAGGTGGAGACACCCTCGGAGGTCACCAGCCGGTACGGGGTGGTGTCCTCTCCCATGGGGAGCAGATCGGTGTACGCGAACTCAGGCATCTCAGCCCATTCCTCACTCGACAGACGGCTGCCGCCTCCATTGGCGGCCTCATCAGCGTAGAACCTGTCCAAGGCCGGAAGCTTGTGAGGTAAGGCTCAGTTAGTCGTCCCCAAGGTCATGCGGGCTTCATCCACAGGGGGTATCGCGATCTATCGTGTTTGGGTACGCTGCTGCCGTGGACCTTCAGAAGCAGACCGCACCGGCTGCCACCACCGAGCTGCGCGCCTCCGACGCCGATCGCGACCGGATCGCCGACATCCTGCGCGACGCCCTGGCCGAGGGCCGCCTGACCGCCGACGAGCACGCCGAGCGCGTCGAGGGCGTGCTGGCGGCCAAGACGGTCGGCGAACTGGACGTGTTCATACGGGACCTGCCCGCCGCCCACCAGCCCCGCGCACCCCGCGCCCCGGCCTACGACCGCCCGGCCCCCGGCGCCATCCCGGCCGACCCCGACGACAACGTGGTCGCGGTCTTCAGCGCCGCCGTCCGCAAGGGCCGCTGGCGTGCGGGCCGCCGTATCCACGCGTACGCGATCTTCGGCAGCGTGGAGATAGACCTCAGCGAGGCGATCTTCGAGTACCAGCAGGTCGTGATCCGCGCGATATCGGTCTTCGGCAGCGTCGACGTCCGCGTCCCGGAGAACGTCTCGCTGCGGGGCGCCGGCGGCGGCGTGCTCGGCAACTTCGAGGTGGACACGCTCGACGCGGAGGACCCGGCGGCGCCGGTCGTCCATGTCGACGGCTGGGCCGTGCTCGGCAGCATCGAGGGCAGGCCGAAGCGGGGGAAACTCGTCGCCGACATTCTCGATCGTGTGGAACGCAGGCTGGATCGGAGTTTGCGCAAGCATTTCGACCGTTGACGGTTGTGAATCGAACCGATTCCCACGCCTCTCCGAGGCCCCCCGGACACCCCGCAACGGTGCTCAGGACCCCCCGAAATCCAGCGGTTCGAAACTGACTGCATAGGCGCGCGTACAGCGGGTAGACCTTGCTGCATCGTCTCTCGCTCGCGAAGCCGTCGTCAGGAGTAGACCGTGCTGCAACCGCCGCATTCGTCCCTGCAGGTAGCTGCCGTTCCGGCCCAGCGGGTGCCAGCGCGAGACAGGGATCAAGACGCCCCATGGCATACGGAGGCCGTGTGCCGGCGCGACGAGGCCGGCCTGTTCTTCGCCCCCTCGAAGGAGCCCACGGCGGCCCGGCTCTCCCGTGAGGAGGCCGCCAAGCGGGTCTGCGCCCGCTGCCCGGTCATGGTCGAGTGTCGCGAACACGCCCTCCTCCAGCCCGAACCGTACGGCGTCTGGGGCGGCCTCACGGCGGCCGAGCGCCGGGTGGTCCTGGCCAGGCGCCGCCGCCGCGAAATGGAACTGAAGAAGGCGGCGCGGGCGACGAACCGGATAGCGCAGGCGGGCTGAGAAGCAAAGAAATTGGGCGCCCCCTCCGCACGGGGGGCGCCCAACGTCTTAAGGGCCGCGCAGCAGCGTGGCGCTAATTCACTTCGCCCTGTCGAAGTCAATCGCGCTGTAAGCCCGCAGCTTCCTGAGCCGGTGCTCGGAATCAATCCGCCGCACCGTCCCCGACTTCGACCGCATCACAATCGAGTCGGTGGTCGCGGTGTCCGACCGATACCGCACTCCGCGCAGCAACTCACCGTCCGTGATGCCGGTGGCGACGAAGAACACGTTGTCCCCGGCGACCAGGTCATCGGTCATCAGCACGCGGTCCAGGTCGTGCCCGGCGTCGATCGCCCGCTGCCGCTCCTCGTCGTCCTTCGGCCACAGCTTGCCCTGGATGGTCCCGCCGAGGCACTTCACGGCACAGGCCGAGATGATGCCCTCCGGCGTACCGCCGATACCGAGCAGCATGTCGACGCCGGTGCCCTCGCGCAGCGCGTAGATCGACCCCGCGACATCACCGTCGGAGATCAGCTTGATCCGCGCTCCGGCGTCCCGGATCTCCTTGATGATGCCCTCGTGCCGGGGCCGGTCGAGGATGACGACGGTGACGTCCTCCGGCGTCGACCGCTTCGCCTTGGCGACCCGGCGGATGTTCACCGCCACGGGCGCGTTGATGTCGACGAAGTCGGCGGCCTCGGGGCCGGTGACCAGCTTGTCCATGTAGAACACGGCGGACGGGTCGAACATCGACCCCCGGTCCGCGGCCGCGAGGACGGCGATCGCGTTCGGCATGCCTTTCGCGGTCAGCGTGGTGCCGTCGATCGGGTCGACGGCGATGTCGCACTCCGGTCCGGTCCCGTCGCCGACCTGCTCCCCGTTGAAGAGCATCGGTGCCTCGTCCTTCTCGCCCTCACCGATGACGACGACGCCGTTCATCGACACGGTGGAGACGAGGGTCCGCATGGCGCGCACCGCGGCACCGTCGGCGCCGTTCTTGTCGCCGCGCCCGACCCAGCGGCCCGCGGCCATCGCCGCGGCTTCGGTCACACGGACCAGTTCCAGGGCCAGGTTGCGGTCGGGGGCTTCGCTGGGTACTTCGAGCTCGGACGGCAGATGATGATGATTCTCGGTCATCGAGGCGCACCTTTCTGATACGACGACGGCCGGATGAGGGTTCGACCCTGACTCTATCCTCGGGCGGACAGAATGAGCAGGGGGCCCCACGGATGAGCAGACCAGGGCACCTGCGACGATAGGGGGCGTGGCAGGTTCGAACGGCAAGCAGAAGTCGGTCCGGAACATGGTGCTCTCCCTGGGAGTGACCGTGCTCGCGGCCGGAGTCATCTATCTCTTCGTTCCCCGTGAGGGCGGCACCCCCGACCTCCCGCGGGTCGACTACCGCGTCGAACTGCTGACGGCCCGCCGGGCGGCGTCCTACCCGGTGGCCGCGCCCCAGGGTCTGCCCGACACCTGGAAGCCGACCTCCGTCCGCTTCCGGGGCGACAAGGCCGACGCCTGGCATCTCGGTTTCCACACCCCCGACGGGCAGTACGTGCAGATCGAGCAGTCCACTCAGAAGCCGGCGGAGTTCATCGAAGAGGCCAGCCAGGGCGGCCGGGAGACCAAGGGCGCCCAGAAGATCGGCGACCGGACGTGGACGCGGTACACGGGCGGCCGGTACGACGCGCTGGTCCACCAGGAGAACGGCGCGACGACCGTGGTGGCGGGCACGGGTTCGTTCGAGCAGCTGAAGCAGATGGCGGCGGCGCTGAAGACGGCGTGAGCGACCGGGTGTGACTCGGTCGGCTGTGAGTCGAGCGGCCGTGACCCGACAGGCGTGACGAAGGCCCCCGGCATCGACGCCGGGGGCCTTCCTCATGCGCGCTCGGTTCAGACCGTGGTGACGACCTGGTCGAACTCCAGGCGCGGGGAGCGCGGGTACCAGGCGTCCGGGCCCGGCTTGCCGATGTTGACGACCATCAGCGGGGTGTGGTCGTCGTCCAGGAACTCCTTGCGGACGCCCTCGAAGTCGAAGCCGGTCATCGGGCCGGCGGCCAGCCCGGCGGCGCGGACGCCGACGATGAAGTACGCGGCCTGCAGGGCGGCGTTCATCCCGGCGGCGTTCTCACGGGCGGCGCGCTCGCTGAAGAAGACGTCCTTGGCCTGCGGGAACGCCGGGAACAGGGCGGGCAGCTCCTCGTGGAACTCGTTGTCCGCGGAGAGGATCGCGACCAGCGGGGCGGCGGCGGTCTTGGCCTGGTTGCCCTCGGCCATGTGCTGCACCAGACGCTCACGGGCCTCGGCGGAGCGGACCAGGGTGATGCGCAGCGGGGTCTGGTTGAAGGCGGTGGGGCCGTACTTGACCAGGTCGTAGATCGCCTGGACCTGCTCCTCGGTCACCGGCTCGTCGGTGAAGGCGTTCGCGGTGCGGGCCTCGCGGAACAGCAGGTCCTGGGCGGCGGGGTCAAGGGCGAGAGACATGCGTGAACCTTCTCGGGTTGTGCGGCGTGCGGATAAGGCGTGCGGATAAACGGACCGGGGACCGGTTTCGTCCTCGACGGTACGCGACACAAGTTCAAGGTTCAACAAAAAGCCGGGCGTGGTGATCCGCTTCACAGCCGCGCCATGCTTTACGGCGCCCGAGGCCTGACGCCCGACGCCGACACGGTGTTCTACGCCTCGCCGCCCCGACGGCTACGACTCGCCTGCGCCGTCTTCCTGCTCGGCCCCCGCCCCGGCCTCGGCCTCCTCGGCGAGCGCGGCGTCCAGGCGTGCCCGCGCCCCCTCCAGCCAGCGCCGGCACACCTTGGCCAGCTCCTCGCCCCGCTCCCACAGCGCGAGGGACTCCTCCAGCGTCGTGCCGCCCGCCTCCAGTCGCCGTACGACATCGATCAGCTCGTCCCGGGCCTGCTCGTAGCCCAGTGCCTCTTCCACCTTGCTGGTCATTCGCCCACCCTATGCATCGGCTCGTGCGTCGACTCGTACGGAGACCTCACCCTCGGCGACCCGCGCCCGCAGTGCCTCGTCCGCGGTCACCTCGTCCGGGTCGCGGACCACGTGCCCGTCGGCCTTCTGCAGCACCGCGTACCCCCGCTTCAGGGTCGCGGCGGGGGAGAGGGCCACTACGCGTGCGTGCGTGTGCGTCAGCTCGGAGTCGGCGCGGTCGAGGTGGTGGCCGAGGCAGCGGCGGCCACGGTCGAGCAGGGACGCCACATGATCGGCACGCTCGTCGATCATGCGGTGCGGGTCCTCTATCGAGGGCCGCGCGAGGGCGTGCGCGAGCCCGCGCTCCTCCCGCTCGATGAGCGCCTCGACACAGCGCCGGGCCCGGTCGCGCAGCAGCCGTACGCGTTCGTACTCCTCGCCCACGTCCGGTACGACCTTCTTGGCGGCGTCGGTGGGGGTGGAGGCGCGCAGGTCGGCGACGTAGTCCAGGAGGGGGGTGTCGGGCTCGTGCCCGATGGCGGAGACGACCGGGGTGCGGCAGGACGCCACGGCGCGCACCAGCTGCTCGTCGGAGAAGGGCAGCAGGTCCTCGACGCTGCCGCCGCCGCGGGCGACGATGATCACGTCCACGGCGTCGATCTCGTCGAGTTCCTTCACCGCCTGGACGACCTGCGGCACGGCGTGCACGCCCTGGACGGGGACGTTGCGCACCTCGAAGCGGACGGCGGGCCAGCGGTGCCGGGCGTTCTCCAGGACGTCCCGCTCGGCGGCGGACGCCCGGCCGCAGACGAGGCCGATCAGCTGGGGCAGGAAGGGGAGCGGCTTCTTGCGCTCCGGGGCGAAGAGCCCCTCGGCGGTGAGCGCCTTCTTCAGCATCTCCAGCCGGGCGAGGAGCTCGCCGACGCCGACCGGCCTTATCTCGGTGGCCCGCAGGGAGAGCTGGCCGCGGGGGGCGTACCACTCGGGTTTGGCGAGTACGACGACGCGGGCGCCCTCGCTCACCACGTCGGCGACGGCGTCGAAGACCTGGCGGTAGGCCGTCACGCTGACGGAGATGTCGTACGACGGGTCGCGCAGGGTGAGGAACACGACGCCGGCGCCGGGGCGTCTCGACAGCTGGGTGATCTGGCCCTCGACCCACACCGCGCCGAGGCGGTCGATCCAGCCGCCGATGAGGCGTGACACCTCGCCGACGGGCAGGGGGGATTCGGGGGACGTGTTCACAGCCATGCGCCGAGCGTAACGGGCGGCACTGACAGGGACGGGCGAGTGGCGCGGGCCGCGGCGCGTGGGTGACGGGCAGCGGAAGACGAGCAGTGGGACGGGCGGTGGAACGAGCAGTGGGGCGGGCGGTGGAACGAGCAGTGGAACGGGCGAGGGAGGACGAGCGGTGGAAGCCGAGGTTCCGGCCTGCCTCGGTCCGTCATCCGGCGTACTTCCGCCGCGCCCCACCCGGTCGTCACGCCCCTCCTCCGCCTCGCCGGCCCTCTCCGCCCCCTCCCCTCACACCCCGTCGTCAATCCCGGCACCAAGCCGTCACCTGCGCGATCTTCGGCGTCCCTGGCGCACCCTTACGATGGGGTGCATGACTGCTTCGCCTGGCCGCCGTGTCCTGCTCGCCGCCCCCCGTGGCTACTGCGCGGGCGTGGACCGCGCCGTGATCGCCGTCGAGAAAGCCCTGGAGCAGTACGGCGCTCCGGTGTACGTCCGGCACGAGATCGTCCACAACAAGTACGTCGTGCAGACCCTGGAGAAGAAGGGTGCCGTCTTCGTCGAGCGGACGGAGGAGGTGCCGCCGGGCAACATCGTGATGTTCTCGGCGCACGGCGTCGCCCCCGTCGTCCACGAAGAGGCCGCGCGCGGCAAGCTCGCCACCATCGACGCGACCTGCCCGCTGGTCACCAAGGTCCACAAGGAAGCCGTCCGCTTCGCCAACGAGGACTACGACATCCTCCTGATCGGGCACGAGGGCCACGAAGAGGTCATCGGCACGTCCGGCGAGGCCCCCGAGCACATCCAGCTCGTAGACGGCCCGGCCGATGTCGCCAAGGTCGAGGTCCGCGACCCGTCGAAGATCGTGTGGCTGTCACAGACCACCCTCTCCGTCGACGAGACCATGGAGACCGTCGACGCGCTGAAGGAGAAGTTCCCGCAGCTGATCTCCCCGCCCAGCGACGACATCTGCTACGCCACGCAGAACCGCCAGCTCGCGGTGAAGCAGATGGGCGCCGAGGCCGAGCTGGTCATCGTGGTCGGCTCCCGCAACTCCTCCAACTCCAAGCGGCTGGTCGAGGTCGCCAAGCTGGCCGGCTCCCGTGAGGCCTACCTCGTGGACTTCGCCAGCGAGATCGACGAGGCCTGGCTGGAGGGCGTGACCACGGTGGGCGTCACCTCCGGCGCCTCCGTACCGGAGGTGCTGGTCGAGGAGGTCCTGGAGTGGCTCGCCGAGCGCGGCTACGGCGACGTGGAGCTCGTCAAGGCCGCCGAGGAGTCCATCACTTTCTCGCTGCCCAAGGAACTGCGCCGCGACCTGCGTGAGGAGGCGGCGGCGCTGATCGCCGAGCGCACGGGGGCCGGTGACTCCGGTGACTCCGGGGAGTGACTGTCAGTCCTGCGTCGTAACGTAGAGCCATGCAGATCTTCGGCTTGGACATCGGTGGATCCGGGATCAAGGGCGCCCCGGTGGACCTGGACAGGGGCGACCTCGCGGAGGAGCGCTTCAAGGTGCTCACTCCGCACCCGGCCACACCCGACGGCGTGGCCGACGGGGTGAAGCAGGTGGTCGAGCACTACGGCTGGACGGGGCCGGTCGGGCTCACGTTCCCCGGCGTGGTCACCGACGGCTCCACGATCCGCACGGCGGCGAACGTCGACAAGAGCTGGATCGACACCGACGCGCGCGCGTTGTTCAGCGAACGCCTCGGCGGCCACCCGGTGACGGTGGTCAACGACGCGGACGCGGCCGGCGTCGCCGAGATGCACTTCGGCGCGGGCCGCGACCGCCGGGGCACGGTGATCCTCCTCACCTTCGGCACGGGCATCGGCAGCGCGCTGTTCGTCGACGGCACCCTCGTCCCCAACACCGAGCTGGGCCACCTCGAACTCCACGGCCACGACGCCGAGAAGCGCGCCTCCAGCAAGGCCAAGGAGGACGAGGAGCTGACCTGGGAGCACTGGGCCCACCGCGTCCGCAAGTACCTCGCCCATGTCGAGATGCTGTTCTCCCCGGAGCTGTTCATCATCGGCGGCGGGGTGAGCCGGAAGTCCCACAAGTTCCTGCACTACATCGAGGGCATCAAGGCGGAGATCGTCCCGGCCCAGCTGCAGAACAACGCGGGGATCGTGGGGGCGGCGATGCGGGCGGCCGAGAAGGCCGACTAGCAGGACGGCCGGCCGACGGTCACTGCGGCCGGCGGCGGGCCGCAGCCCTGCGTGCCAGCAGGGCGGCCTTGCGTACGGTCACGATGAGGCCGGCGATCAGCGTCCCGCCGTACAGCCACCCGGCCTGGGTGGCGAGGGCGGTGAACAGTCCCATCAGGTGGTCGCCGAGTCCCCCGCCGGTGTCGGCCACCGGGATCAGCCCCACCGTGAACGCGATCGGCAGGACCACCGGCGCGGTCATCAGGTCGCCGTTGCGCACCCAGACCGCGGTCAGCACGCACACCGGCAGGAACAGCACGCTGTACGCCGTGAGCGAGGACCCGAACAGCAGCGCGTCGACGTAGCCGAGCACCAGCATCGCGGCGGCGCCGAACAGGCCGCTGCCCAGCCCCGTGAGCCGGGGGTTGGGGAACCGGCGTACCGGCTGCGGCGGTGGGGGCGGCCCCGGGCGTCGTACCGCCTCCGCCGCCGGGGCCGTACCCGGACGGCGCTGGGCGACGGGCCGGGCCGAGCGGGCGGGCGGGGAAGGGCGGCCGCGGCGGGCGGGCCGGGAAGAGCGAGCCGGTCGGGTGGCCCCCGCCGACCGATTCGGGCCGAACCCCTCTCCCGTGAATCGCCCCTCACCCCGGACCGGTCCGTCCCCACCCCGTGCCAAACCCCACTCACCCCTCATCGGTCCGTACCCACCCCGTGCAAAGCCACCGTCACCCCTCATCGACATCGGTCCGTCCCCGCCCGCGATGGCGGTGACGGCAGCGACGGCGGTGCCGGACCGCGTCGCGACTCGTACCCGGCAGGTCGCGCCCTGTCTTGCTCCACTGCACCAACCTAGGTCGGTTTATGTGCTGAATCGGCCCTCAGACACGCCTTGGGGCGGACCTTGGCCACGTGTTCGACGGGACGCCGGGGCCGGGCCCGGCACGCCGTAGACTGGTGGATCGGCCCGTGCATCTGCGTCGAAGACCGATCGGTATCGAAGATCGGCATCGAAGACCGAAGAAGGACCGGGCCCCAGCCCAGCCCCTGAAGTCCTCTCACGTACGGGAAGTCGCAACGTGTCGCTCACGATCGGAATCGTCGGTCTGCCGAATGTCGGCAAGTCGACCCTGTTCAACGCCCTGACCAAGAACGACGTGCTGGCGGCCAACTACCCGTTCGCCACGATCGAGCCGAACGTCGGTGTCGTGGGCGTCCCGGACGCGCGGCTGACCAAGTTGGCCGAGATCTTCTCCTCCCAGCGCACCCTCCCGGCGACCGTCGACTTCGTGGACATCGCGGGCATCGTGCGCGGCGCCTCCGAGGGCGAGGGCCTGGGCAACAAGTTCCTGGCGAACATCCGTGAGTCCGACGCGATCTGCCAGGTCATCCGCGCCTTCAAGGACGAGAACGTCGTCCACGTCGACGGCAAGGTCTCGCCCAAGGACGACATCGAGACGATCAACACCGAGCTGATCCTCGCCGACCTCCAGACCATCGAGAAGGTCCTGCCCCGGCTCCAGAAGGAGTCGCGGATCAAGAAGGACATCGCGCCCAAGGTCAAGGCCGTCGAGGAGGCCCAGGCGATCCTGGAGAAGGGCGACACGCTGTTCTCCGCGGGCATCGTCCAGGGCTCCGGCAACGAGGAGCTCCTGCACGACCTGCACCTCCTGACGACCAAGCCCTTCCTCTACGTCTTCAACGTCGACGAGGACGAGCTGGTCGACGAGGACTTCAAGGCCGAGCAGCGTGCCCTGGTCGCCCCCGCCGAGGCGATCTTCCTCAACGCCAAGCTGGAGGCGGACCTCGCCGAGCTCGACGAGGAGGACGCGATGGAGCTGCTGGAGTCGGTGGGCGCCGAGGAGCCCGGCCTCGCCACCCTCGCCCGCGTCGGCTTCAACACCCTCGGCCTGCAGACCTACCTCACGGCCGGCCCCAAGGAATCCCGCGCCTGGACCATCAAGAAGGGCGCCACCGCCCCCGAAGCCGCCGGCGTCATCCACACCGACTTCCAGAAGGGCTTCATCAAGGCCGAGGTCATCTCCTTCGCCGACCTGGTCGAGACCGGTTCGGTCGCGGAGGCCCGCGCGAAGGGGAAGGCGCGTATGGAGGGCAAGGACTATGTGATGCAGGACGGGGATGTTGTGGAGTTCCGCTTCAACGTGTAGCGGGTGACCCACCACCACGTCACTGATCTGGCAAACACACAGGTCATAGGGGCTCGGCTCTTCGGAGCCGGGCCCCTGATTCCTTCAGCGTGACTTAGCGTGTTGTGGCATGACGGTGCTGATCATCGGTGGCAGTGGGTTCCTGGGGGCCGAGTTGCTGCGCAAGGCGCGGGCGGAGGGCTGGGATGCGGCTGCGACGTTCCACTCCTGTCCCGGCGACCCCGCAGTCGACGCCTGGCATCAGCTGGACATTCGTGATCCCGTACGCGTGGAGGCGGTGCTGACGGCGGTCGCACCGCGTGCGGTGATCGAGGTGACCAGCGGCGGGGCGGACTGGAAGGTCACCGCCGACGGCTCCATCCACGTCGCCATGGCCACCGCGAAGCTCGGGATCCGTCTGGTGCACGTCTCCAGCGACGCCGTCTTCTCCGGCAGCCGGGTCCACTACGACGAGACCTGCGCCCCGGACCCGGTCACCCCGTACGGTGCCGCGAAGGCCGCCGCCGAGACGGCTGTACGGCTCCTGTGTCCGGACGCGGCCGTCGCCCGCACCTCGCTGATCATCGGGAACGGCCGGTCCGAACACGAACGCCTGGCGCACGCGCTGATCGCCGGAACGCGGGAAGGCGTTCTCTTCACCGACGACGTGCGCTGCCCCGTGCACGTCGAGGACCTGGCCGCCGCCTTGTGGGAACTCGCACGGTCCGACGCGGCCGGCCTCTTCCACCTCGCCGGCCCCGACGCTCTCAGTCGCTACGACCTCGGCATGCACATCGCCCGGCGCGACGGCCTCGACACATCGCGTCTGCCGGCTGGGCGCAGGGTGGATGCGCGCCTGCCGGGGCCCCTCGACGTGCGTCTCGACAGCCGCGCCACTCAACATCGACTGAGCACCAGGCTCCGTGGCGCCCGGGAATTCCTCGGCGAGGGGTAGGTGCCGCACCGCACAGTGCGACGGCCGAGCGCGAGCAGGCCGACCCCGCAGGTCGCGGATGGAACGGTCCCCCTTCGACCGGCACGACCTGGCAACGGGCCGGGTCTCGAAGCCGCCTACGGCCCCGACGATCTGCTGGCGGCATGGCCGCTGTGAGTGGCGAAATGCGGCAGCGGCAAGGGGCTTCAGTCATTTTGTAAGTGCCCGGACCGAAAGATAGGGTCCTGAGAATGGCAAGATCACGTGGAGAGCGGATCCCGTCGGCCCGGCGGATCACCTCACGCAACGCTCGCTTCCAGCAGTGGCAGGCATTGCTCGGCAACCGCAACAAGCGCACGCGCGCCGGTGAGTTCCTGGTGCTGGGAGTCCGCCCGATCTCGCTCGCGGTGGAGCACGGCTGGCCCGTACGCACGCTCCTCTACGACGGACAGCGGGAGCTGTCGAAGTGGGCGCGGGAGCTCCTTCGTACGGTGAGCACGGAGCAGATCGCGATGGCCCCGGACCTGCTGATGGAGCTGGGGGAGAAGAGCGAGGCCCCGCCCGAGATCGTCGCCGTGGTGGAGATGCCGGCCGACGACCTCGGCCGGATCACGGTCGGGGACGATTTCCTGGGCGTACTGTTCGACCGGCCGACCAGTCCGGGGAACATCGGCAGCATCATTCGCTCGGCGGATGCCCTGGGCGCCCATGGTCTGATCGTGGCCGGCCACGCCGCCGACGTCTACGACCCGAAGGCGGTCCGGTCGAGCACCGGCTCGATGTTCTCCCTGCCCGCCGTCCGGGTGCCGTCACCGGGCGAGGTGATGGAGTGGGTGGAGGCTCGCCGGGCCGCCGGAACACCGATCGTCCTGGTCGGTACGGACGAGCAGGGCGACTGCGATGTGTTCGACTTCGACTTCACCCAGCCGACCCTGCTGCTGATCGGCAATGAGACGGCCGGGCTCAGCAACACCTGGCGCACGTTGTGCGACTACACGGTCAGCATCCCGATGACCGGCTCCGCGAGCTCGCTGAACGCGGCGAATGCCGCGACCGCGATCCTCTACGAAGCCGTTCGGCAGCGGATCAGCGGAAGAAGGCCAACAGCTCCGTGAGCAACCGGGGATAGCTGTACCTGGCGCGCGCCCGGTCCTGGATCCGTCCCACGGTCTCCGCGTGCCGCTCGAAGTCGCCTGCCAGACGGCCCAACGTCGCGGCGGGGTCCGAGCCCAGCGTCAGGGACTCGACGTCGCCCCCGTACATGGGGGACATAAATTCCGCTTCGGTCGGCAGCACCGGCAGTGAGCCCGACGCGAGCGTTTCGAGCATCCGGGCCGTGAGCAGCTGCGTGTCGGCCACGAGCGGACTGACCAGCACCGGCGTGATCATGGCCCGCCCCATCTCCGGGACGACATGTCCGAACGGCACCGGCGGCTGGACCTCGACGCCTGCCAACCGCTCCGGCTCGGCGGAGGTGATGTCCTCGAACCCGGGGCAGGTCTCCTCGTCCCACCACCGCCCGCAGACCCGCATGCGCCGCAGCCGGGCCGCCCTGGCGGCCTCCACGACCTCGATGAACGGTTCCCACCGCCCCCAGTTGCTGCCGATGTACTGAAGCTCGTAGTCCCGCTCACGGCCGAGTTCCAGTGGATGCCGTACCAGTCGAGGCATTCCGAAACACGGGAAGAACTCCGCCCCGTCCGGCAAGGGGCCCAGCTTTGGCTGCAGTACGAGGTCGCTGAGCGCGGAGTAGAGCCGCCGCCAGTTTTCGATCGAGTGGGTGCCGACGGAGCTGTCGTCGGCCGTGGCGACGCCGCCCCAGTGGCCGTCGAAGTCGATTATCAAGCGCCGGTCCCTGGGCACCGAGCAGGCCAGCTCGATCTGTTCGTCCGAAAGGTACTGCCGGGCCTCGAACATGAACACCAGATGGGTTCCCCATCGCACGTCGGGCTCCACCGGCAGATGCCGCGGGATCTGCTCATCCATCCGCGAAAGCGGGCCGCTGACCCGGACCTCACAGCCCGCCTCACCCGCCGCCTCCACATAGGCGGCAACGGTCTGGCTGAATCCCGCCTGCCAATGAAGATTCCCGGCCACGAGCACCCGGGCTCCCGCCATCCCACCCTCCAAAGAACACCGAAGAACACCGAAGAACAGCGAAGGACATCAGAGAACAACACACTTGAAGCCGTCACTGGCGCTGTGAGTCTAGGGAAAAGGAACTGGGGAAAAATTCAGCCCGGCCCGCTGCTCAGGAGCAGGCGTCCAGTACATCGGCCGCCCGGACCAGCACGGCCGACCGTGTCCCGATCTTCAGCCGCTCCAGGGTCCGTACCGGAGCCACCGGGATCTTCCGGCTGCGGTCGGTGACGGCGATCACCGCATGCGCGGGCAGTACGGACGCGAGGGAACGCAGCATGCCCGTCACCGGCTGCCCGGGCACCTGCCCTTCCCAGTGCGTCCGCTCGCCGTACGGCAGGTCGGTCAGTACGACATCGGGTGCGGACCCGGCGACGGCGGCGGACAGGGAACGGGGATCGAAGACGTCCGCGGTCCGGATGGCGAACGGCAGGGCACCGCCATCCGCCGTCAGGCGCTCCCGCAGCCGGCCGGCGGCATGCGCGGCCTCCAGGTACGAGGGCTTCGCGAATCGCTCGCTCTGCTCGCGCCGCTGCAGCTCGCGAGCGGTCAGCCCGTCCGGTGAGAGCAGGGCGAGATTCTTGGCGGCGAGTTCCAGCGGGGCGGGATCCACATCGGAGGCGATCACCCGGCGCAGCGAGCCGCGGTGCAGCATCCCCAGCACCGTCAGGAGGTAACCGCTGCCGCAGCACGGGTCCCACAGCGTCACCGGACCGTCGCCCGGGAGCAGGGCCTTGGCCCGCAGGAAGATCTCCGTCGCCAGACGGACGGGGAAGGCGGGGTAGCCCGGTGCGGAGTGGAGCACGACACCGCAGGCGAGATCGGAACTGTCGATCCGCTCCACGGCGTGGCGGTACGAACTCACCTGTCCACTCCCCAGCAATTCGGAACCGCCTCCA
Organism: Streptomyces sp.; assembly: GCA_013362785.1. Lineage (GTDB taxonomy): Bacteria > Actinomycetota > Actinomycetes > Streptomycetales > Streptomycetaceae > Streptomyces. The sequence continues at coordinate 28,198 of JABFVM010000208.1, forward strand.
TCGCAGCCCTGAAGCGATCATAGTGCCGCGTCCGGTGAGGTTCGGGTCACCGGCAAGGCCTCCTCGCGGAAACTCTGGGGATTTCCCGAGTGCGTCCCGACCTAGGATTGCCGCGCTCCGATGCCGTAGTCGCTAGGAAGGCGGGCCATGTCCATGTTCCCGGGGTTCTCAGACGGAACACGTCTGCTGGTGACCGGAGGGGCGGGCTTCATCGGCTCGCACGTCGTCGACGCCTTCCTGGAGGCCGGCGCCGAGGTCACCGTGCTGGACGACCTGACCACCGGTGACCCGGAACGTCTGGACCCACGTGCGATCAGCCGCCGCGTCGACGTGACCGATGCCGCCGCCCTCGACGAGGCCGTGCGGTCGGCACGCCCCGACGTCATCTGCCATCTCGCCGCGCAGATCGACGTCCGTGTCTCGGTGGCCACCCCGGCCGTCGACGCGCGGGTCAACGTGGAGGGCACGATCAATGTCCTGGAAGCGGCGCATGCCGTAGGCGCGCGGGTCGTGTTCGCCTCCACCGGCGGGGCCCTCTACGGGGAAGGCGTTCCCGTCCCGACGAACGAGGACACGCTGCCCAGGCCGGGGGCGCCCTATGGCACGGCCAAGTACTGCGCGGAGCAGTACATCGGCCTGTTCAACCGGCTGCACGGAACCGAGCACAGCGTGCTGCGACTCGGCAACGTGTACGGGCCCCGGCAGAGCCCGGGTGGTGAGGCGGGCGTCATCGCCATCTATTGCGGGCTGGCTTGCGAAGGCGGAGTGCCCACGGTGTTCGGCGATGGTTCGCAGACCCGCGACTACGTGTACGTCGGTGACGTCGCCGCCGCGTTCGTCGCCGCCGTACGGCACCGTCGGCCCGGCGTCTGGAACATCGGAACGGGCAAGGGGAGCACGGTCGTCGAGGTCCTCGACCACATCGCCGCCGCCTCCGGGCGCGACCCGCGTCCCCGTTTCGCGCCGCGCCGGCCGGGCGAGATCCAGCACAGCACCCTGGACGTCACCCGCGCGGAGGCCGACCTGGGCTGGACCGCGGCCGTCCCGCTGGAGAAGGGCGTCGCCGCCACCTACGACTGGGTCCGTTCCGGCTCGCCCGTCCGGCAGCGGGCCTGACCCGGCGGACGGCGGACGGGATCCGGCGTCCCTCGCGCGTGTGGCCGCGGACTCACTTGCGCAGGCGCAGCAGGAGTCCGTGGCCGACGCCGACCGCGGTGGCCGTCCCGTACAAGCAGAACAGCAGTGGTGTGCAGCGGGACTCCGGTGCGGTGCGGTGCCGGGTCAGCTCCTTGCGGAGCCCCGCCGCCGACTGGTGGCGCCGTGCCTCCGAACGCCCCTGCCAGTAGGCCCGGCGCAGGAGGTAGCGGAGGGTGAGCCGGCCGGGGTCGACATCGTGGACGACCGAGTGTCCGGGCAGCAGGGTCTCCCGGGCACCGGCCTCCTTCATCAGCGCGATGAAGGAAGTGTCCTCACCGGACTGCAGGTTGCCGCCGGTACGGCTCAACTCCAGGTCGAAGGTGAGGCCTTGGCGGTGCGCGAAGTCGCCGTCGACACCCATGCAGGCGCCCCAGATCTTGATGTCCCCGCGGTCGCGGTGCCAGCCGACGAGGTGGTACTGCCCCGAGGACAGGAACCAGGGCAGCCGGCCGAACTCCCGCGGCGGTCGCAGCCGCGCGCCGACGACGTGAGCCCCGGCGCGGAACGCGGTGCGGACGGCGTCCACGGCGGCGGCGTCGAGCCGTACGTCGTCGTCCACGAACAGCACATGCCGCCCGGCCCACTCCCGCAGCACCGTGTTACGGGACGCCGACAGCCCTCGTGTGGCGCCCAGGACGCGCATCGTCCCCCCGGCCTCGTTCACCTGGGTGGCGACCTTCTCGGCCTCAGGTGTCACCGGCCGGTCCAGCAGCACGACGTATTCGTCACCGTTCAACTGGTCGAGGTTGTGCCGCAGATGGCGGCGGACGTTCTCCAGACGGAAGGCACAGACCGCCACCACCATCGGACGCCGGCTGGGGGAGTTCCGATCCGGAGTCTCTTTCTTGTCCACAGTCACTCCCGTATGGCTGCGTTCCGTGGGGGCACTTGCGCGTGCCAGTCGTCATTCATCGTAGGAACTGCTGTCTAAGAAATCTGCTAAAGAATCCGTGACTTCCCCTGTATTACCTGCTGTTAGTCTCGATGGGTCGGCCGATCAGAACGACTGGACGGGTGAAAGATGTCAGAAGCAGGGCGCCTCATCCGGGCGAACGACCCGGTGCTGACCTATCGCGGTGCGGTCTCCCTCCAGGACGTCGACGGTGGAATAGCGCCCTGGCGAATACCTTTTCAAGAACGGCACCTGTTCTTTCCCGAGGGCGGCGTGGGGCGCGCCGCGATGCCATCAGGGGTGCGGGTCGCTTTCCGCACCGACGCCGATAGGTTCGCATTCAAGTACGCGGCCCGTCCTGCCCCCGAGATGCCGGGTCCGCCCGCGACGGCACACGTCGACGTACGCGTGGACGGCAAGCCGGTCATCAGCCTCCCCCTGGTGGCCGACGGGGAGATCCACACGTGCCGGGCCGAGGAGCTGCCGAGCGGCGGCAGCCGTCTCGTGGAGCTGTGGCTGCCGGGCCTGAACCAGTTCGTCCTGCACGGTGTGGAGGTGCCGACGGGCGCCGAGGTGGGCCGGGACACCCAGACCGCGCCCCGCTGGCTCCACTACGGGTCGTCCGAGTCGCAGGGCCGGGGAGCGCTGTCGCCCACCCGCAACTGGACCGCGAGCGTCGCCACCGAACTCGGGCTGGACCTGACGTCGTTGGCGATCGGGGCGGGGTGCTACCTGCAGCCGCTCTTCGCGACCCTGATCCGTGACCTGCCCGCCGACCTGATCACTTGCATCGTCGGCATGAACATCTATGGCACGCGTGCCCTGAACCAGTTCACCTACCGGCCGAACCTGGTCGGAATGATCCGGATCATCCGGGAGCGGCACCCCTCGACCCCGCTGGTCATCGCGTCCCACCACTACTCGCCCTGGCACGACCCGCTGGAAGGAGACGGATACCTGTCCTTGACGGAGGTCCGGGAGCAGACCCGCGAGGTGGTCGAGCTGCTGCGCGCGGACGGCGATGAGAACGTCCACTACGTCCACGGCCCGAGCCTCGCCGGCCCCGACACCGCCCACCTGTACATCGAGCCGTGGCCTCTTGACCCACTGCACTTCAATCAAGAGGGACACGACCTGCTGGCAGCCGCCTTCCGGCGGAAGCTGGTGGAACTGGTGCCGGACCTGGCGCGGAGTTAACCCGTCACATCGGGCGGAAGGGTCGAGCCTTCTGATGTGCCGATGTGCGCCGGGAGTTTGTGGGCGAACGAAACGAGTCCGGCCTGTAGGCGGGACTCGACCCCGAGCTTCGCGAGTATCTGGGCCATATGGGCCTTCACCGTGCGCTCGGTGACCCCGAGCAGCGCGGCGAGCTCACGGTTGGAGTAGCCATGGCTCAGCAGGGAGAAGACCTGGAGTTCGCGCTCGGAGAGTAAATGAACCTGGCTCAGCCCTTCCAGCCAGGGGAACTGGGTCTCGTGGAGAATTTGGTCGTAGGTATCGAAACCGAAACATGGCATGGTCTGGCCCCCGTATGAGCGTGTGGTCCTTGCATGCCCTGGGGAGTCATTCGACGCAATTGAGTGTCGAGGCAAAATGTCCCAAGACATCACTCATCTTGATGATCTTACCGCATCAACGGCCGGGTGGTGGCCTCTTGGTGGTGCCGTCTGTTTGGTGCTGCCTACTGCCGTGAGCAGGATCCGCCGACGTGGCGGGAAAGTCGGATAAAGCGTCCAGTGCCTGGTGTGTGGGCCCGGTAATGGCGCTGCAGCGAAGGGGAATCTTACCTTCCGCTTGACGCTGTGGCCGCCGGCCGCAGTGGTGCGTGCCACTCGCTTCGAGCGGTGAGCCCGCTCACTTCGTAATTCTGTGAGCCTTTTCGGGCGATATAAAGGCCGCTTCAATGAGCTTACGCGTTGGTGATATGCGGCTCAATTGACGCGATCCTGCAGAACCTTGGGGGGCCATACCTCGGAGCTCAGGATTCCCTGCGCGTAGGCCTTGGCGACGAGGGCGGTGCGGTTGGGCACCCGGAAGCGCTCCATCATCTTGCTCACGTGATACTCGACCCCCTGGCGGCTGAGGTAGAGCTTGTTCGCGATGCAGGTAGTGCGCTCACCTGCGGCGATGCGCTCCATGATCTTGGCGTCCAGGCTGGACAGGGTTGTGGGGGCGGTTTTCACCGAGGACTCCCTGGGGGAAGAGTACTGAGGGGTCGAGAGTGCCGCGGCGGGGCCGGGCGCCGACAGCTGACTTCATTTAACCCAACACTCCCGCGCCGAAAATAGTGGACTTTTGTTCAAGCGGGGACCACAGTAGTTGCGCATTGAATGTTTAGCGGGTGAGACCGGGACGTACCGGACACATCCCGAATCAGGGTGCTGTCGACAGGACTAGCAATTTCCTTATGCGCGTACGCCCTATCCTCGACGTCTGCGAATATTGTGGCGTGGAACGAGTGGAGACGGCATGAAAATCGATGTGCTCCAGCCGACCTGCAACCTGGACACGGTCCGGGACGGGCGTGGCGGAATTTTTACCTGGGTGCCCCCGGAGCCCATCCTGGAATTCAATATGCTGCACTTGTACCCGGGAAAGGTGCGCGGCCTTCACTATCATCCGCACTTCGTCGAGTACCTGCTCTTCGTCGAGGGCGAGGGCGTGCTGATCACCAAGGACGACGCCGATGACCCGGACTGCAAAGAGGAATTCATCCATGTCTCGCGCGGGGTCTGCACCAGGACGCCGGCCGGGGTCATGCACGCCGTACACGCCATCTCGTCCCTGACGTTCATCGCCATGCTCACCAAGCCCTGGGACACCTGCAATCCCCCGCTGGTCCAGGTCGAGCCGCTGCCGCACACCCTGGAGCGCGGGTGAGGGTCGCGGTGGTCGGTGCCGGGGGGTTCGTCGGCACGGCCGTCACCCGGGCGCTGGGTTCCGCGGCCGTTCCCGTGACCCGTGCGAACTACGAGGAGGCGCGCCGTAGCGGCCCCTTCGATGTTCTGGTCAACGCGGCCTGCTCGTCACGGCGTTACTGGGCCCGGCAGCACCCCGACGACGACCGCCGCGAGACGCTCGACAAGACCCGGGCGCTCCTTCGCGACTGGGAGTGGGACCGCTTCGTCCAGATCAGCACCATCTCCGCGCGCACCCAACTGGACACCCCCTACGGCAGGAACCGGGCCGAGGCCGAGGAGCTCTGCGCGGGCCACCTGGTCGTCCGCCTCGGTCCCATGTACGGCGACAGCAACACCAAGGGCGTTCTCATGGACATCCTCAAGGAGCAGCCGGTCTACGCGCACGGCGAGTCGCGCCAGAGCTTCGCCCCCGTCGAGTGGTGCGGCGACTGGGTGGCCTCCCACCTCGGCGCCGAGGGCGTGCGGGAGGTGGGCGCGCGGACGACGGTCACCCTGCGGGAGATCAGAGACGCGGTCGGCTCGCGTTCCGAATTCGCCGGCGACCGCAACGACGACCAGTTCCCCCTGGCCGCCGAACCCGACTGGCCGGACGCCGCGGATGTCATCGGCTGGCTCAGGGCCCGTAGCCGAGCACTGACTGGAGAATCATGACCACGATCGGTCACTCGACAGTTATCGACCGTTGCCGGATCTGCGACAACACCGAGTTGTTGCCCGTACTCGACCTCGGTTCGCAGGCGCTCACCGGCGTCTTCCCGCGGACCCGCGGCGAGGACGTGCCGTACGTCCCGCTGGAGCTGGTCCGCTGCTCGCCCGGCGGCTGCGGGCTGGTGCAGCTGCGCCACACCGCCGACTTCGGCCTCATGTACGGCGAGGGCTACGGCTATAGGTCCAGCCTCAACCGTTCCATGGCGGACCACTTGCGCGGCAAGGTCGCCGCCATCACGAACCTGGTCGACCTCGGCCCCGGTGACCTGGTCGTGGACATCGGCAGCAACGACGGAACCCTGCTCGCGGCCTACCCCGCCGACGGGCCCTCCCTGGTCGGCGTCGACCCCGCCGCCACAGTCTTCGCCGGGTCCTATCCGCCGGGCGTCGAGCTGATCCCCGACTTCTTCGCCTGCGACCTGCTCGGCGGGCGCCGCGCCAAGGTCGTCACCTCGATCGCGATGTTCTACGACCTGCCGCGTCCGATGGAGTTCATGCGGGAGGTCGGCCGCCTTCTGACGGACGACGGCATCTGGGTGACCGAGCAGAGCTACCTGCCGTCGATGCTCCAGGCCTCCGCCTACGACGTGGTCTGCCATGAACATCTGGACTACTACGGCCTCCGCCAGATCGAGTGGATGGCCGAGCGCACCGGCCTGAAGGTGGTGGACGCCGAGCTGACCCCCGTCTACGGCGGCAGCCTCTCGGTCGTGCTGGCCCGGCGCGGCTCCACCCGCCAGGTCAACGAGCCGGCCCTGGCCCGCATCCGCGCCGGTGAGACGGACCTGCCCTTCACGGAGTTCGCCCGGCGGACCGAGGAGTCCCGCGACCGGCTCCTGGAATTCCTCACCGCCTCGCGGGACAAGGGACTGTGCACCCTTGGCTACGGCGCCTCGACGAAGGGCAACGTCATCCTCCAGTACTGCGGTCTGGATGACACCCTCCTGCCCTGCATCGCCGAGGTGAACGAGGACAAGTTCGGCTGCTACACGCCCGGCACCGGAATCCCGATCGTCTCCGAGGAGGAGGCCCGGGCGCTGCGGCCCGATCAGTTCCTCGTCCTCCCGTGGATCTACCGGGACGCGATGGTCGCCCGGGAACGCGACTTCCTGGCCTCCGGCGGCAACCTCGTGTTCCCGCTGCCCGCCCTGGAAGTGGTGTGATCAGGTGCCGAACGTGAAGGCACGCGGCACCACGCGGGTGCTCGCCGTGGTGCTGCTGTCGGTGCTGCCGCTGCTGGCCGCGGCCCTGCTGCTGTGGCACGGCGCCACGGGCCGGGACGACGCGGAGCACCCCGGGTCCGCGAGCAGCGCGCCGGGTGCGTCGCATGTCGAGGGGTGGCAGTTGCTGCTCGCCCTCGCCGTGGTGGTGGCCGCCGCGCGGGCCGTCGGAGCGCTGGTCAGCCGGTATCTGGGCCAGCCGCGCGTGGTGGGCGAGATGATCTCCGGGATCGTCCTCGGCCCTTCGGCGCTCGGCCTCGCCGCCCCCGGGGTCTACGACGCCCTCTTCCCCGCCGCCCTCCACTCCTATCTCAATCTCGTCGCCCAGATCGGGCTGGCGCTGTTCATGTTCCTGATCGGCATGGAGTTCGGTGAGAGCAGGCACGAACGCGCGGGCCGCACAGGCGTCGCCGTAGGTGTCGTCGGCGTCTGCCTGTCGCTCGCCCTCGGCTGCGGCCTCGGGTACGCGCTGTACTCCGGCTACGCTCCGGACGGCATCGGCTTCCTGCCGTTCACCCTCTTCCTGGGTATCGCCATGAGCGTGACGGCCTTCCCGGTGCTGGCCCGGCTGCTGATGGAACGCGGCATGCTCCAGTCCCGGGCGGGCGCGTACGCCATCGTGGGCGCCGCCACCGCCGATCTCGTCTGCTGGCTGATGCTCGCGGGGGTCGTCGCGCTGTTGCGCAGCGACTCGCCTCTGGGGGTGCTGCGCACCCTCCTACTCACGGCGGTCTTCTTCGCCGTCATGGTGTGGCTCGTCCGCCCCGCCCTGCGGCGCGTCCTGCGGCGGCCCGAGCGCTGGCTCCCCGACGGCGGGATGCTCGCGCTGATCATCCCCTGCGCGCTGCTGTCGGGGGTCGCCACCGAACTCATAGGCATCCACCTCATCTTCGGCGCGTTCCTGTTCGGCGCCATCTGTCCGAAGAACGAACCGGCCCTGGTCGGCGCCCGAGGCAAACTGCAGGAACTCGTCACCGCCGTGCTGCTGCCGCCGTTCTTCGCCTCGGTCGGCCTGAAGACGGACCTGCTGCAGCTCGGCCAGAGCGGCGGAGCCCTGTGGGCGTGGGCCGGCGTCGCTCTGCTGGTGGCCGTCGCCGGCAAGTTGGCGGGCAGCGCGGCGGCAGCGGCGCTGATGTCGGTGGAACGCATCGACGCCCTGCGCATCGGCGTGCTCATGAACTGCCGCGGACTGACCGAGCTGGTGATCCTCACCATCGGGCTCGAACTCGGCGTTCTGACACCGGCGTTGTTCACCATGCTGGTCATGGTCACCCTGTGCGCCACCGTCATGACCGCGCCCCTGCTCGACCTGCTCGACCGCGCCGAGCGGCGCTTCACGCCCGCCCGCACAAAGGCCAGGTCCGTCGTCGGCTGACGAGAGCGCGGCGAATTCCGACCACGAAATGCCGGGGCCGGTCTAGGTGATTCCCTCAAGAATGCCGACAACTCACTGACTATGATCGTCACGGAATGCGGATTTATGCGCGCCGGGTCCAGTAAGCCTGAAAACAGGGAGGTGGGTTGGTGCAAATAGCCGACCTGTACATCGGTGCTCTCGGCGTCTTCGTACCGCCCGTGGTGAGCGTCGAATGGGCCGTGGAACGCGGCCTCTACCCGGTCGAAGAGGCCGAGGCACATGAACTCGGCGGAGTCGCCGTCGCCGGCGACATCCCCCCTCCGGAAATGGCCTTGCGGGCGGCGCAACAGGCGGTGAAGAGGTGGGGCGGATCGCCGACGGAATTCGATCTGCTGCTTTATGCGAGCACCTGGCACCAGGGCCCGGACGGCTGGCCGCCGCAGGCGTACCTGCAGCGGCACCTGGTGGGCGGGGACATGCTCGCCCTGGAGATCAGACAGGGCTGCAACGGCGTGTTCAGCGCGCTGGAACTCGCCGCCGCCTATCTGCAGGCCGATCCGAACCGCACGAGCGCGCTGATCGTCGCCGCCGACAACTACGGAACCCCGCTGATCGACCGGTGGCGGATGGGGCCCGGCTTCATCGGCGGTGATGCCGCCTCGGCCCTGGTGCTGACCAAGCGGCCCGGCTTCGCCCGGCTCTGCTCGCTGTCCTCCAAGGGGCTGCCGGAGATCGAGTCGCTGCACCGGGGGGACGAGCCGCTGTTCCCGCCGAGCATCACCCGGGGCCGGCCCACCGACTTCAGCGCCCGCATCGGCCAGCAGTTCGCCACCCGCAGCCCTGCCTCCATAGCGATGGCCGATATCCAGGACCATATGACGGACGTGGCCGAGCGCGCCTTGGCGGGGGCCGGCATCGGAATGTCGGACGTCGCCCGCGTCTCCTTCATGAACTACTCGCGAGAAGTGGTCGAGCAGCGCTGCATGGCGGCCTGGGAGCTGCCGCTGTCCCGTTCCACCTGGGAATTCGGCCGGGAGATCGGCCACTGCGGGGCCAGCGACCACTTGCTGTCCATGGAACACCTCGTACGGACCGGTGAGCTCGCCCCCGGCGACCATGTCCTGCAACTCGCCACCGCCCCGGGCCTGGTGGTGTCCAGCGCCGTCCTTCAAGTTCTCGAATCGCCGGACTGGGACGAATGATGAATACCGGCAACGACGAACGGAATATGCCCGTGATATCCCTTGATCGCCCGGCGGACTCCCTCCCCCCGGTGGCCGTGGTCGGGATCGGATGCCGGTTCCCCGGTGGCGTCAACTCACCCGAGGAATTCTGGGACCTGCTGACGGCCGGACGTAACACCGTCGGCGAGATGCCCGCCGACCGCTGGGAAGGCTACCGGGACTTCGGTCCGCGATTCGACGCGGCGCTGCGGAAGGCGATTCGCTCCGGCAGCTTCCTGGACGGCGACATCGCGGGTTTCGACGCCGAGTTCTTCGGTATCTCGCCGCGCGAGGCCGAACTGATGGACCCGCAGCAGCGCCTCATGCTGGAGGTGGCCTGGCAGGCGCTGGAGCACGCCGGCATCCCGCCGCACGCACTGGCCGGGACCGACACCGGTGTGTTCGCCGGGGTCTGCACCTACGACTACGGCGCCGGCCAGCTGGAAGACCTGCCGAACATCGACGCGTGGACGGGGATCGGCGCGGCGGTGTGCGCCGTGTCGAACCGCGTCTCGCACGCGCTCGACCTGCGCGGGCCCAGCCTCTCCATCGACACCGCGTGCTCGGCCTCGCTGGTGGCGCTGCACACCGCCGCGCAGAGCCTGCGGCTCGGCGAGTGCACCCTGGCGGTGGCCGGAGGCGTCAACCTGGTGGTGTCACCGGGCCAGACGCTCGCCCTGGGCACGGCCGGCGCGCTGGCGCCCGACGGCCGCAGCAAGCCCTTCGCCGCGTCGGCCGACGGCTACGGCCGGGGCGAGGGCTGCGGCGTCCTCGTCCTCAAACTGCTGGCGGACGCCGAACGCGACGGCGACCGGGTGCTGGCGGTGCTGCGCGGCAGCGCCGTCAACCAGGACGGACGTACCAACGGCATCATGGCCCCCTGCGGTCAGGCCCAGGAGCACGTCATGCGGCGCGCCCTGACGGCCGCCGGCGTCGCGGCCGACACCGTCGACTTCGTAGAGGCCCACGGCACCGGCACCCGCCTCGGCGACCCCATGGAAATCGGCGCGATCGGCGCGGTCTACGGACGCGACCGCTCCGACTCGGAGCCCTGCGCGGTCGGGTCGGTGAAGTCCAACATCGGGCATCTGGAAGGCGCCGCCGGCGTCGCGGGCGTCATCAAGGCGGTCCTCGCCCTCGGCCAGGACCGGATCCCGGCCACCCTGCTGGACGGCGACCCGAATCCCGAGATCGACTGGGACGGCCTCGACATCCGGCTGGCGACCCGGGCCCTGCCGTGGCCCGAGCGTCCCCACCCGCGCCGTGCCGCGGTGTCCGGGTTCGGCTACGGCGGCACCGTGGCCCATGTGATCCTCGAACAGGCGCCCACCGCGTCCGCCCGCCCCGAGCCGGAGTCGGCCGGAGCCCTGTTCCCGGTGTCCGCCGCCTCCCCGGAGGCGCTGCGGGACCGCGCGGGCGCGCTCGCCGAGCTGGTCGAAGGGGGAGCGGACCTGGCTTCGGTCGGGCACACCCTGGCCCATCGGCAGTCCTCGCTCGGCCACCGGGCAGCCGTGGTGGCGACCGACCGCGACGAACTGGCCGCCACGCTGCGCGCGTTGGCCACCGCGGAGCCCGCGTCCGGTCTGGTCACCGGGGCCGCGCTGCCGGACGCCGGCAATCCCGTCTGGGTGTTCTCGGGGCACGGTTCCCAATGGGCCGGGATGGGCCGGGAACTGCTGGAGTCCGAGCCGGTCTTCGCCGAGGTGATCGACGCTCTGGAGCCGGTGTTCAAGGAAGAGATCGGGTTCTCGCCCCGGCAGATGCTGCTGGAGGGCGAGCACACCGAGGTCGACTGCGCCCAGACCATGATCTTCGCGATGCAGCTCGGGCTCGCCGCGCTGTGGCGGTCCCAGGGCGTCGTACCGGCCGCTGTCATCGGCCACTCGGTCGGTGAGATCGCCGCCGCGGTCACCGCGGGGACGCTGACCATGGCCGACGGGGCCCGGCTGATCTGCCGCAGGTCGCTGCTACTGCGCGAGGCCGCGGGCCGTGGCGCGATGGCGATGGTCACCCTGCCCTTCGACGAGGCCGCCGAGCGGCTCGCGGGGAACGAGGCGGTCGTCGCGGCCATCGCGTCCTCGACGACGTCCACCGTGATCTCGGGTGATCCCGCGGAGATGGACAAGGTCGTCGACCGCTGGACCGACGAGGGGCTGATCGTGCGGCGGGTCGCCTCCGACGTGGCCTTCCACAGCCCGCACATGGAGCCCCTGCTCGACCGGCTGCGCGCGGCCGCCGCCGAGCTCAGTCCGCGCGCACCGCACACGCCCCTCTACACGACGGCGCTGGCGGACCCGCGGGCCACGGTGACCGCCGACGGCGCGTACTGGGCGGCGAACCTGCGCAACCCGGTGCGGCTCGCCGCGGCGATCACCGCCGCGGCCGAGGACGGCCACCGGGCGTTCGTCGAGCTCGCCCCGCACCCCGTCGTCGCGCACTCGATCCACGAGACGCTCGCCGAGCGCGGCGTGGAGGACGTGTTCGTCGGCACGACGCTGCGCCGGAACCGACCCGAGGTCCACACCTTCCGCACCAACGTGGGTGCGGCCCACTGCCACGGCGTGAGCGTGGACTGGACGGCGCTCCAGCCGGCGCAAGGCACCCTCGAAACACTGCCGCCCTACCCCTGGCAGCACCGCTCGCTCTGGCGTTCCATCGCCGGTTCGCGCGGGGCCGAGCGGGGCCACGACGTCGACTCCCACACGCTGCTGGGCACACCCGGCGGCGTCGCGGGCAGCGACCTGCGGCTGTGGCACAGCACGCTGGACGACGACAGCCGCCCGTACCCGGGCAGCCACGCCCTCAACGGCGTGGAGATCGTCCCGGCCGCCGTGCTGGTGGCCACGTTCCTGGCCGCCGGGGCCGAGGGCGACGAGGGCCGCGCCCTGCGGGACATGACGATGACCCACCCGGTACTGACGGCGGGTCAGCGGCAGCTCCAGGTCGTCCGCGACGGCGACGCGGTGCGCCTGGCCTCGCGTACGGTCGCGGACGCGTCCGACCCGAACCCCGCCTGGCTCGTGCACTCCGAGGCCGCGACCGCCGCGCCCGACCTCGCCGCCCTGGCGGCCCGGACGCTGCTGGACCCGGCCGAGCACCGGCTCGAACCAGCCGACCCCGGCCTGGTCTCCCGGCGGCTCGCCGAGGTGGGTGTGCCCTCGACCGGCTTCGAATGGAGCGTCGAGAGCCTGTCCGCCGGCCTCGGTGTGCTGCGCGCCCAGGTCGTCTCGCCCGACACCGGCTCCTGGGCCCCGCTGCTGGACGCGGTGATGTCGATCGCGCCCGCCGCCTTCGCGGGCATCCCCCTGCTCCGTATGGTCGTGCACGTCGACGAGATCACGGTCGACGGCACACCACCGGAAGCGGCGACGGTCGAGGTCGTACCCGATCCCGGTGCCGCCGATACGGTGCACGCCCTGGTCACGGACCGGGACGGCCGCCCCGTGGCGAGCCTGCGCGGTCTGCGGTACCCGGTGGTCGAGCAGCCGGCCGCACCGGACACCGACGAGTCGGGGAGCGAAGCGGCCGCGGACGCGGTGTCGTTCGAGGGTCTGTCGCCGGACGAGCTGCGGGCCCGGGTGCTCGAAGAGGTGCGCGATCAGATCGCGCAGGAGATGCGACTCGCACCCACGGCCCTCCATGTCCGCCGCCCGCTGGTGGAGCAGGGGCTCGACTCGGTGATGACGGTGGTGGTCCGCCGCCGGCTGGAGAAGCGCCTCGGCCGGGACGTGCCCGCCAATATCTTCTGGAAGCTGCCCACCATCAGCGCCATCGTCGATCACCTGACGGAACGCCTCGCTGAACAGCATTAGGGAAAACCTGAAGAACGCGCCACTACGATCGTTGTTGGGCGGAGAAAGCCGATGCCATCTGGAGTTCCCTTGAAACGACCTGATCTGACGGCGTTGACGGCAAGGTGCGGGATATGAAGGCACTCATATTGGTGGGTGGGGTTGGTTCGAGGTTGCGGCCTATAACGCATACCTCGGCCAAGCAATTGGTTCCGGTAGCCAACAGGACCGTTCTCTCCTATGTTCTGGATTCCGTGAAGGAGGCCGGAATAACGGAGGTCGGGATTGTCGTCGGGGCGACCGCGGCGGAGATCCAGGCTTCCGTGGGAGACGGTGCGGAGTTCGGCCTGGACGTCACCTACATCCAGCAGGACGCCCCGCGCGGGCTGGCCGACGCCGTGCTCGTGTCCCGTGACTTCCTCGGCGACGACGCCTTCGTCATGTACCTGGGCGACAACTACGTCGTGGACGGCATCGTCGACTTCGTCGCGGACTTCCGCCGCGATGAGCCCGCAGCGCAGGTCATGCTCGCCCGGGTCGCCGACCCGCGCGCGTTCGGCGTGGCCGAGCTGGACGAGAACGGCCGGCTGACCGCGGTGGTGGAGAAGCCCCAGGACCCCAGGAGCGACCTGGCGATCGTCGGCGTGTACGCCTTCGGCCCGCAGGTGCACGAGGCCGTCGCCGGCATCCGGCCCTCCTGGCGGAACGAGCTGGAGATCACCGACGCGCTGCAGTGGCTGGTCGACCAGGGGCACGAGGTCGGCTCCACGGTGATCGACCGGTACTGGAAGGACGTCGCGAGCGTCACCGACATCCTGGAGATGAACCGGCATCTGCTGGAGTCCCTGGAGACCCGCATCGACGGCGAGGTGGACGAGGCCAGCGAACTGGTGGGCCGAGTCGTGGTGGAGGCGGGAGCGAAGATCTCCGGCTCCCGCATCGTCGGTCCCGCCGTCATCGGCCCGGACACGGTGGTGCAGGACTCCTACGTCGGCCCCTTCACGTCCATCGAGGGCAACTGCCGGGTCGCGCTCAGTGAGATCCAGTACTCGATCGTGCTGCGGGGCGCTTCGATCGACGGAGTCGCCCGGGTCGAGGACTCGGTGATCGGCCGGGAGACCGAGGTGAACGCCGCCCCCCGGACGTCGACCGCGCACCGTCTGGTGCTGGGAGACCACAGCCGGGTCCAGGTCCCGGTGTGAGCAGGCTTCCAATGGCGGGGGACGCGACGATGAAGGCGGCGTACGGGGACGTGCGGGACGACGGCGCGGGCGCGGAACAGGGACTGCACGTCCTGGTCATCGGTGGGGCCGGCTTCATCGGCTCCCACTACGTGCGCGAACTGATCCGCGACGGCGGTCCGGCGCGGGTGACCGTGCTGGACAAGCTGACCTACGCCGGGAACCTGGCGAACCTGGAGCCGGTCGCGGGCCGGTACACCTTCGTCCACGGCGACATCTGCGACGCCCGGCTGCTCGCCGAAGTGGTCCCCGGCCACGATCTGGTGGTCAACTTCGCGGCCGAGTCGCACGTCGACCGGTCGATCGCCGACGCGGCCCCGTTCATCCACACCAATGTGCAGGGCGTCCAGACACTCATGCAGGCGTGCGTGGAGGCCGGCACACCCAAGGTCGTGCAGATCTCCACCGACGAGGTGTACGGCAGCATCGCGACGGGCTCGTGGGACGAGGACGCGCCGATCGCCCCCAACTCGCCCTACGCGGCGTCCAAGGCGGGCGGCGACATGGTTGCCCTCGCCTACGCCCGCACGCATGGGCTGCCGGTGAGCGTGACGCGGTGCGGCAACAACTACGGGCCCTATCAGTTCCCGGAGAAGGTCGTTCCGCTGTTCACCACCCGGCTGCTGGACGGGCACGGCATCCCGCTGTACGGGGATGGCGGCAACGTCCGGGACTGGGTGCACGTGTCCGACCATGTGCGGGGCATCCGGCTGGTCGCCGAACGCGGCCTGCCGGGGCAGATCTACCACATCGCGGGCTCGGCCGAGCTGACCAATCTGGAACTCACGCGACGGCTGCTGCACACCCTGGGCGCCGACTGGGACCGGGTCGAGCGTGTACCCGACCGCAAGGGACACGACCGGCGCTACTCGCTCTCCGACGCCCGGCTCGGCGCGCTCGGCTACGCGCCCCGCGTGTCGTTCGAGCAGGGCCTCGCCGACACCGTGCGCTGGTACGCCGAGAACCGGGACTGGTGGGAGCCGCTGAACGAGCGCGCGCTGTCCGCCGGCGCGGCTCTGGCGGGCGCCGGCCGCACCCATGACTAGGGGAAACGCGGCCCGCGATATTCCCCTGCACTGACGACATTCCATTTCGCGTTGTTTCCCTTCGCGTTATTTTCCAGGAGACTTGATGGCGCACTGTCTGGTGACCGGCGGAGCCGGCTTCATCGGCTCGCATGTGGCGGAGGCCCTGCTCAGCCGCGGGCACCGGGTATCGGTCCTCGACGATCTCAGCGGCGGCAGCGCCGAACGCGTCCCCGACGGTGCGGAGTTGTTCACCGGCTCGGTGACCGATGTGGAGCTGGTCGACAAGCTCTTCGCCGAGCAGCGATTCGACCACGTCTTCCACTTCGCGGCGTTCGCTGCGGAGGCGATCAGCCATTCGGTGAAGAGCCTCAACTACGGCACCAACGTGATGGGCAGCGTGAACCTGGTCAACGCGGCGCTGCGGACCGGCGTTTCCTTCTTCTGTTTCGCCTCCTCGGTCGCTGTCTACGGGCACGGCGAGACTCCGATGCGGGAGTCTTCGATCCCGGTGCCGGCCGACAGTTACGGCAATGCGAAACTCACCGTCGAGCGCGAGCTGGAAACGACGATGCGGACCCAGGGCCTGCCCTTCACCGCATTCCGTATGCACAACGTGTACGGCGAATGGCAGAACATGCGCGACCCCTATCGCAACGCGGTCGCCATTTTCTTCAACCAGATCCTGCGCGGTGAGCCGATCTCGGTCTACGGCGACGGCGGTCAGGTCCGCGCCTTCAGCTATGTGAAGGACATCGTGGACGTCATCGTGCGCGCCCCCGAGAACGAGCAGGCCTGGGGCCGGGCCTTCAACGTCGGCTCGTCCCGCACCAACACGGTGCTGGAGCTGGCCCAGGCCGTACGCCAGGCGGCCGGAGTCCCCGGTCATCCCATCGCGCACCTGCCCGCCCGGGACGAGGTGATGGTCGCCTACACCGCCACCGACGAGGCCCGCGAGGTCTTCGGTGACTGGGCGGACACCCCCCTCGCGGACGGGCTGGCCCGGACCGCCGCGTGGGCCGCTTCCGTCGGCCCCGCCGAACTGCGCTCCTCCTTCGAGATCGAGATCGGCGGAGAGCGCGTCCCGGAGTGGGCGCAGTGCGTGGCCGACCGGCTGAGCACCGCCGACCGGTGATCCCCGGCCCAGGCCGGTCTCGTTCCGAAGCGCAGCTGACAGTGGAGGTAGGACCCAGTGAACGATCTTGAGATTCGGCGTCGGGTGAGTGAGCTCGAACCGTGGGTGAACGACTTTGTCTACAACGGGGTCCGGTACGCCACCGCCTCCACGCGTGACTACCTGCTGAGCCATCCGCCGCAGGAGCGCGCCGACGCGTTCTACGCGGCGTTCCCGAAGGCCGAGCGCGTCCTGGAGCTCGGCGCGCTGGAGGGCGCGGACACGCTGGCGTTGGCGGGGCAGCCGGGCGTGGGGATCCTCGCCCTGGAGGGCCGCGAGGAGAACCTGCGCCGTGCCGAGTTCGTCATGGAGGTGAACGGGGTCACCAATGTGGAACTCCGGCTCGCCGACGTGGAGTCGATGGACTTCGCCGAACTCGGCCACTTCGACGCCACGTTGTGTGCCGGGCTCCTCTACCACGTGCAGCGCCCCTGGGAGCTGCTCGCCGACATCGGTTCCGTCTCCGACTGCCTCTACCTCTCCACCCACTACTGGGGCAGCTCGGAAGGGCTGACCGACGTGGACGGCTACGCGTTCCACCCGGTGCGCGAGGACCACCCCGAGCCCCAGGCCCGCGGTCTCAGCGTCGATGTGCGCTGGCTGGACCGGCCGTCGCTGATGCGCGCTCTGGAGCGGGCGGGCTTCACCGAGATCGAGGTCCTTCAGGAGCGGGTCACGCCGGAGGTCTGCAACATCGTCACGGCCTGCCGCAAGGCCGGTGGATGATTCCATGACCACGGTGACACCCGACCGGACCGCGGCGATCGAGCAGTTCCGGCGGGACGGCTTCGCGAACGCGGGCCCGGTGCTCGCCCCGGACCTGATCGCCCGTCTCAAGGCGGGCGCCGAACGGCTCATCGCCCGCTTCACCGACGAGGGCCTGCGCTCCGACGACTACTGGAACTTCCCCGTCGAGGGCGACGATCGTCCCGTTCTCTACCGCGTGCACAACCTGGAGAAGCAGGACTGGGCCCCGGAACGGGACCTGTTGCACCGCGCGGAACTGGCGGAGCTCGCCGCCGCGTTCGTGGACGGGCCGGTCGTGCCCACCGCCTACGCACTCGTCCTCAAGGAGCCGTACCGGGCCGCGGAGGTGCCCTGGCACCGGGACCGCGTCAACGTCGGCCCGCGCACGGTCTGCAATCTGAGCATCTGCCTGGACGAGGCGGGACCGGAGAACGGATGCCTGGTGGCGGTCCCGGGATCGCATCTGCTCCCCGACGACGCCCAGGTGGCGGAGGTGCGCGGCACCGGACCCGTGGTTCCGGTGCCGTCGCGGCAGGGCGACGTGATGGTGCACGACGTCCGGCTCGTCCACGGTTCGGGCCCGAACAGCAACGGCTCATGGCGGCGGACCATCGTCATCGAGTACGCCGACCCGGCCGCACCGCCGGCGCCCTGAGCGCTGCGCCGCCGAGCGCCCGGCAACTATCGAACGGCAGGTCAGGGAGTCTTTCGGATGAGGATTATGTTCACCGCCTCGAACTGGGCGGGACATTACATGTGCATGGTGCCCCTGGCCTGGGCGCTGCGCGGTGCCGGGCACGAGGTCCGGGTGGCGTGCTCGCCGTCGCAGGAACGCGGGGTCGCCTCGACCGGCCTGATGCCGGTCCCGGTGCTCGACGGGCCGGACATGATGGAGAGCGCCCGGCTGGCGTTCTACGTACAGGCCATGTACACACCGCCGCAGGCCGGCCCGCGGCCGCTGCCGCTGCACCCGTTCACCGGGCGGCCGATGGAGTCGCTCAACGACTTCGACGCCGGTGAGCTGCGCGACTTCTGGAAGAAGTCGATCGAAGCGGTGCAGCGCAGCTATGACAACGCGGTGAGCTTCGGCGACCACTGGCGGCCCGACCTCGTGGTGCACGACATCATGGCCGTCGAGGGCGCCCTGGTCGCCGCGCTGAGGGGCGTACCGAGTGTCTACGCGTCTCCCGGGTTCATCGGGACCGTGGAGACCGAGCCGGGGCTCGACCTGGTCTCGGCGGACCCGCTGTCGTGCTTCGAGAAGTACGGCGTCGAGTGGGGCCGCGACCGGATCCAGTACGCCGTGGACCCCTCGCCGGATGTGGCCGTGCCGCCGCTGGGCGGCGCGCTGCGGCTGCCCATGCGCTATGTGCCCTACAACGGCGCACAGGGCGTGGACCCGTGGCAGCTGGGACCGGTCCGGGGCAAACGCGTGTGCATCGTCTGGGGCAACTCGGCCTCGGGCGTCTTCGGCGCCAACGTGCCGGCGCTGCGCCACGCGGTCGACGCGGCCGTGCAGCAGGGCGCCGAGGTGGTGCTCACGGCACCGGCGGAACAGGTGGAGGAGCTGGGAACCCTGCCGGCCGGCGTCCGGGTGCTGCGCAACTGCCCGGTGGAACTCATCCTTCCGCACTGCGACCTGCTGGTTCATCACGGCAGCGCCAACTGCTACATGAACGGCATCGTGGCCGGGATTCCGCAGCTCGCCCTCGCCCTCAACTACGACACGCTGATCTGCGGCCGCCGTATCGACCCGGCCGGCGCGACGGTGACCCTCTCCGGCCTGGAGGCCACCGCCGAGAAGGTCGAGGAGGCGCTGCGCAAGGCGCTGTTCGACCACCGCTACCGCCTGGCGGCGGAGAAGCTGCGGGACGGCGTCGAGCGGGCGCCCTCGCCCGCCGTGGTCGCCGGGCTGCTGACCCGCCTCGCGGCGGAGGGCGGGCTGACGGCGCAGGACGTCGCCGAGGCCATGGACAACGACACCGAGGCCCGGAGGGTCGCGTGACAATCGGGCTGAAGCAGGGACAGCGGGCCGTGGTCACCGGGGGAGCCGGCTTCATCGGCTCCCACCTGTGCGAACGGCTCATCGAGCTGGGGCTGTCGGTGACCTGCGTGGACAACCTGTCGACCGGCAGGACCGCGAACGTCGAAGCGCTGGCGGACGAGGAGCGGTTCACGCTGCTGCGGGCCGACGTGACCGAGCCGTTCTCCGTCGACGGGCCGGTCCACCACGTCGTCCACCTGGCGTCGCCGGCGTCCCCCCTGGACTATCTGGCGCGGCCCCTGGAGACGCTGCGGGTCGGCTCGGCCGGCACCGAGAACGCGCTGCGGCTGGCGCTGGAGCACGGCGCCCGCTTCGTGGTCGCCTCCACTTCGGAGATCTACGGGGATCCCGCGCAGCACCCGCAGTCCGAGAGCTACTGGGGCAACGTCAACCCGATCGGTCCGCGTTCGGTGTACGACGAGGCCAAACGGTTCACCGAGGCGTTGACCGCCGCCTACGCGCGCACCCTCGGCGCGGACACCGGCATCGCCCGTCTGTTCAACTCCTACGGGCCGCGGATGCGCCGCGACGACGGGCGGGTGGTGCCGACCTTCATCGACCAGGCGCTCGCCGGATCGCCGCTCACCATCAACGGGACCGGTGAGCAGACCCGGTCGCTGTGCTACGTCGAGGACACGGTCCGCGGACTGCTGGCCCTGATGGACTCCTCCTTCCCGGGCCCGGTCAACATCGGCGCGACCGGTGAGATGACCGTCCGCGAGATCGCGGAAGCGATCGCCGGACACGCGGGGGTGGAGCTGCGGACCGAGTTCCGCGCGCCCGCCGAGGACGAGCCCGGCCGGCGCTGCCCCGACATCGAGACCGCCAGGACGAAGCTGGGCTGGAAGCCCGAGGTGCCGCTCGCCGAAGGGCTCAAGCGCACCCTGCTCTGGTGGGAGAGCGCCTACCCGCAGGACACGGCCCGCGACGGCGTGAATGGTTCCAGCGAGATCAGGAGTGGAGCGGCATGACAAGCGAGACACCGGTGGGCAAGGGGGTGCGCATGCCCAGGAGCGTCGAGGACCTCAACGTGGTCTGGGAATGGGACGACCCCGAGGGAATGCAGGTGCGGCTGGCGGGCTATCAGCCGCGTGACGAGTATCTGCGCGACCGTGCCGGGCGCATCGACGACATAGCCGGGGCGCTGTCCCTGGACCCGGGCACCGATCTGTTCGAGATCGGCAGCGGCGAGGGCGTCATGGCCCGTGAGCTGGCGCCGAGGGTCAACAGCCTGCTGTGCGCGGACGTCAGCCGGTCCTTCCTGGACAAGGCCCGCGCCACCTGTGAGGGGACACCGAACGTCGCCTTCCACCACATCGAGAACGACTATCTGGCCGGACTTGAGGACGCCTCGTTCGACGCCGGGTTCGCGCTCAACGTGTTCATCCACCTGAACGCCTTCGAGGTCTACCTCTACCTGCGCGAGATCCGGCGGGTGCTGCGGCCCGGCGGCCGATTCCTGTTCAACTACCTCGACTTCGGCGAGGTCACCCGGCCGCAGTTCCACGAGTACGTCAAGAGCTACCCCGGGGCGCACCCGGTCGCCGTGAAGGGATTCATGTCCTGGCTCGGCACCGACGTGGTCCACAAGCTCGCGGCGGAGGCCGGACTGACACCGGTACCCGGGTCACTGGACGACCACGGCGGCGTCTGCTTCCTCACCCTGCGCAGGGAACAGGAGTCCGCGTGAGCTACCGCACTCCGGGCCGGCAAGGTCCCCAGGCCTCGTCGAACCGCCTGAACACCTGGACGCTGAGCGGGTTCTGGGGCAGCCGGACCGAGCCGGGCGGCCGGGCGGTCCGGCGCGGGTTCGGCCTGGGCGTCGACTACTTCGGCAGCGCGCACGCCTATGGCGTGGGCGGGGCCGACGCGGGACTGGCCCCGGGACACGCGGAGAGGTCGGTCTGAGATGACTTCCGAGGTGCCCGTACCCCAGCTCAACGACTGGTACGACCAGTTGACCGTCGAGATCATCGAGCGTGTCTGTGCCCCGGACTCCGGCTGTCTGGACATCGGTGCCGGCGGTGGCGAGATCCTCACGCACATGCGGCGGGCCGCCCCGCAGGGCCGGCACCTCGCGGTCGAGCCGTTGCCGTACTACGCCGACCAACTGCGCCGTGATTTCCCCGAAGTCACCGTGTGGCAGGCCGCCGCGGCCGACAGCAACGGCCGGGACAGCTTCGTCCACGTGGTCTCCAACCCCGGTTACAGCGGCCTGCGCCGCCGTCCGTACGACCGCGCCGACGAAACCCTGGAAGAGATCGCGGTGGACACCGTACGGCTGGACGACGTCGTCCCCGAGGACGCCCGCGTCGATCTGGTGAAGGTGGATGTGGAGGGGGGTGAGGTGGGCGCCCTGCGCGGGGCGGCGGAGCTGCTGCGCCGGCAGTCACCCGTCGTGGTCTTCGAGCACGGCGGCGATCACGCGATGCGCGACTACGGCACCACCAGCGACGAACTGTGGGCGCTGCTGGTCGACGACCTCGGCTACACGCTGTACACCCTGCCGGCCTGGCTGGCGGCGGATCCGGGACTCGACCGGGACGCCTTCGCCGCCGAGCTGCGCACGCAGTGGTACTTCGTCGCCGATCGCGCGCCCCTGTCCGCCCGTTCCCCCCGAGGAGATGTGCATCCGTCATGACCGATACCACTTCCCCCTCCCTCACCTCCCTCGCGGTCCCCGAATGCCATATCCGTGAGACCGGCCTGCTCCCCGAGCACGTCACCGCGTTCCGGCGGCAGGGTGTGCTGGCCGTGCGCGGCCTGCTGAGCCCCGCCGAACTGGAGTCGGTGCAAGAGGCGGCGGCCGGCCTGATCGACGACGCCTGGCGCACCCGGTCCCTGCACGACACCATCTGGACGCTGGAGCCCGACGACCCCGACGCGGCCCCGGTCCGCATCGAGTACGTCGTGGACAAGTCCCCGGTGATGGCCAGGCTCGCGGGCCATCCGCTGCTGCTGCAGGCCATGGAGGCCCTGGTCGGCCCGAACCTGATCCCGACCTGGGACAGCATGGTGTTCAAGACCACCGCGGGCGCGCCCCGGCTGGCCTGGCACCGCGACGGCCAGATGTACGACGAGCCGGTCGCCGTCACCGGCGGCGGCCGGGTCATCGACGTGGGCGTCTACCTGGACCCCGCGCCCGAGGACAACTGCGTCTGGGCCATCCCGCAGTCCAACTACTGGCCGGACGAGCAGATCACCGAGACCGCCGGGCGGCTCAACGCCACCGAGTGGGACGCGACCGGGGCCGTACCGGCCGTGATGAACCCGGGCGACGCCCTGCTGCACAACATCCTGACGCTGCACGGCGCTCCGGCGGTGGTGGGCAAGCAGCGCAGGGTCGTCTACTACGAGTACCGGCCCGGCGAGGTGGAGCGTCACATCGGCCCGCACACGCCCGAGTACGTGGGGCTCAAGCAGCAGGTGCTGCGCTCCTGCCTGGAGCAGCGGGCCGCGTCCGCGGCGCACCGGGACGAGGAGCCCTTCGAGTACCGCCCGGTGGAGCAGTACCGGCTGTGGGACGAGTCCCCGGCCATCTCCGGCCTGCGGTTCCCGCACGAGGAGTACTGGCGGTGACGAACCTGCTGAACCGTCTGCCGCTGGTGGGTGCGCTGGCCCCGGCGAGGACCCGCTCAGGCGGTGTGCCCACCGCGGAGGAGGTCATCGCCGAGCGTTACCGGGAGCGGACCGATCCGCGTCCCGGCGACTGGGCCTACGCCCATCTGCTCGACCTGCGCCTGGCGCTGGCCGAGCAGCTCGCCGGGGCGACGGGTCGCTGGCTCGACTTCGGTGCGGGCACCTCGCCGTACCGCGATCTGCTCCCCGGCGCCCGGCTGGAGACCGCCGAGATGCGCGGCGGTGAGGACCTGACGGCGGACCACGAACTCGACGAGGCCGGGCTGAGCGCCCTTCCGGACGGCACGTTCGACGGTGTGCTCTCCACCCAGGTCCTGGAGCATGTGACGGACCCGGACACGCACCTGCGAGAGGCGCTGCGGCTGCTGCGGCCGGGCGGCAGGCTGGTGCTGTCCACGCACGGCGTCTGGGAGGAGCACGGCGGCCAGGACCTGTGGCGCTGGACCGCCGACGGACTCGCGGCCCAGGCCGAGCGGGCCGGGTTCACGGTGGACCGCGCGGTCAAGCTCACCTGCGGACCCCGAGGACTGCTGCTCCTGCTGCGCCACCACGGCCGGCAGCACGGCTGGCCGGCGGGCGGTCCGGTGGGCCTGCTGCTGCGCACCCTGACCCTGGCCGACCGGCTGCGCCCGCGCATCGTCGACGACTACCTCGACCGGGTCTTCGCCGACCGGGGCCGTGTCGAGGGCCCGACCGAGCCCTTCTACCTGGACATCCTGCTGACCGCCACCAAGCCGGGCGCACCAAAGAAGCCGGAGAGGCACGCGACATGACCGAGCACCAGCCGAGCCCCACCATGTGCGTGCTGCCGTGGATCCACCAGTGCGCCTCCATCGACGGTGTCTACGGCCGCTGCTGTGTGGACGACTCCATGTACCACAACGAGCTGTACGAATCCGCGGACGAGCCGGTCTTCAAGCTCAACGCCGACGCGCTCGGCTGTGCGCCCAACTCCCGCTACGCGCGCGACAATCCCGACGAGGTCAGGGGCCTGACCGAGGCGTTCAACAGCCCCAACATGCGCCGGACCCGGCTGGCGATGCTGGCCGGCGAGCGGGTGTCCGCGTGCGACTACTGCTATCACCGCGAGGACCGGGGCGCGACCTCCTACCGGCAGAGCATCAACGAGCGGTTCGCCGACACGGTGGACTTCGCCGATCTGGCCGAACGCACCGCTCCCGACGGCACGTTCGACGAGTTCCCGTTCTTCCTCGACATCCGGTTCGGCAACACCTGCAACCTGCGGTGCGTGATGTGCGCCTACCCGGTCAGCTCCGGCTGGGGTGCCAAGAAGCGGCCGCCGTGGTCGTCCGCGGTGATCGACCCCTACCGGGAGGACGAGGAGCTCTGGGCGACGCTGCGCGAGAACGCCCACCTCATCAGGCGGCTGTACTTCGCGGGCGGCGAGCCGTTCATGCAGCCCGGCCACTTCGCGCTGCTGGACCTGCTGATCGAGACCGGCAACGCGGGCAACGTCGACATCGTCTACAACTCCAACCTCACGGTGCTGCCGGAGAAGGTCTTCGAACGCTTCACGCACTTCAAGAGCGTCGGGATCGGCGCGTCCTGCGACGGCGTCGGCGAGGTCTTCGAGCAGATCCGCCAGCCCGCGAAGTGGGACGTATTCGTCGCGAACGTACGCCGCGCCAAGACCGAGGTGAACCTGTGGCTCCAGGTCGCACCGCAGCGGCTGAACCTGTGGGGGCTGCGCGACCTGCTGCACTTCGCCCGCGAGGAGGGCCTCGACGCGGACCTGGCCAATGTCGTGCAGTGGCCCGACGACCTGTCCGTCGCCAATCTCCCGGACGAGGAGAAGCAGCGGGCGACCGTCGAACTCACCGAACTCGCCGAGTGGTGCGACGGCCTGGACTGGGCCAAGCCCGCCGGACACCTGCGGGCACTGACCGCGTTCATGAACGCCGCCGACCCGTCCGAACTCATCGCCGAAGGAGGAGCATGAGCGGGTCGGCGAACGCCGCCCTGGTCGCCGAGGGCCTGCGCAAGACCTACGGGTCCGAGACGGCGCTGGACGGCTTTGACCTCGTCGTGCCCGAAGGCACGGTGTGCGCCCTGCTCGGTCCCAACGGCGCGGGCAAGACCACCGCCGTACGCATCCTGAGCACCCTGCTCAAGCCTGACGGCGGCCGTGCCGTGGTCGCCGGCCACGATGTGACCCGCGCACCCGCCGAGGTGCGCCGCAGCATCGGCGTCACCGGCCAGTACCCGGCGGTCGAGGAGATCCTGACCGGCCGCGAGAACCTGGAGATGTGGGGCCGCCTCTACCACGTGGGCCGCAAGGAGGCGCGGCGTCGTGCGGTCGAACTGCTGGAGCTGTTCGACCTGACCGAAGCCGCCGACAAGCGGCTCAAGCACTACTCGGGCGGTATGCGGCGCAGGCTCGACCTGGCCGCCGGATTCTTCACCGTTCCCAAGGTGCTCTTCCTGGACGAGCCCACCACCGGCCTCGACCCGCGCAATCGCAACGAGGTCTGGAGGATGGTCCGTTCGATGGTCGAGCAGGGCACCACCGTGCTGCTCACCACGCAGTACCTGGAGGAGGCCGACCGGCTCGCCGACCAGATCTCCGTGATCGACGCGGGACGCGGGGTCGTCGAAGGCACCCCCGAGACCCTGAAGTCCCTCGTCGGCGGCGACCGGATCGTGCTGACCCTGGCGGCCGGCGCCGACCTGCCGGCCGCCGCGTCGCAGGTCGCCCGCTTCACGGGGACCGAGCCCGAGGTGGACACCGAGGCCCGCCGCATCGACGCACCGGTCCGGGACCGGGTCGGGGACCTCGTGGAGATCGTGCAGACGCTGCGCGGGCAGGGCCACGGCGTGGTCGACGTGGCACTGCGCCGCCCGACGCTGGACGACGTGTTCCTGCACGCGACCAACCGTTCCAGCCGTAGGAAGGAGCCGGTCGGATGACGGCCTTGCTGGGAAGGGCCCGGTGGGCTCTCGCCGACGGATGGGTGGTCGGCCGCGCCAACATGATCAACTGGCGGCGCAATCCCGGGCTGATCTTCTACTGCATGATGTTCCCGATCATGACGGTGGTCTTCGGGTACGTGTTCGGCAGTGCCATGTCGGTGGCGGGCGGCGGGGACTACCGCCAGTTCCTGATGCCGGGGCTGTTCGGACAGGCGATGATGTTCGGCGTCGTGACGAGCATGCTGGCCGTCACCAGCGCCGTCTCCCGGGGCGTGACCGACCGGTTCCGCTCGATGCCCATGGCACAGTCGGGCGTAGCGCTGGGCCGCAGCTTCGCCGACATGTTCAGCTCGCTGATCGAGCTGACGATCCTCCTCGGATGCGGACTGCTCGTCGGCTGGCGCTGGCACGAGGGCCCCGGCAAGGCGCTGGCGGCGCTCGGACTGCTGCTGCTCTGGCGCTACTCGCTCATCTGGGTCGGGATCTACCTGGGGCTGCTGCTGCCCCCGGAGGCCGCGGGGGCCGCGTATGTGCCCCTGCTGCCCTTGACGATGCTGGCGAACACGTTTGTCTCGCCGGAGAAGATGCCCGGCTGGCTGGGCCACATCGCGGAGTGGAACCCGCTGTCGTCGACGGTGTCCGCCTGCCGGGAGCTGTTCGGCAACCCGGGCGTCACCGGCGGCTCGTGGGTCGCCGAGCACGCGATCGGGCTGGCCTTCGCCTGGCCCGCCGTACTGCTGCTGCTCTTCGTTCCGCTGTCGGTGCGCCGCTACCGGACGCTCAGCCGATGACCATAGGAGAGGTGAAACCGGCGATGAACGCCGAGTCGCGCGCCGTCCGGCTCTACCGGACCATGCGCCTGATCAGGGAATTCGAGGAACGCTGCCTGGCGATGTCGCTCTCCGGAGAGATCGTCGGCGGCATCCATCCGTACATCGGCCAGGAGGCGGTCGCCGCCGGGGTCTGCGCGGCGCTCACCAAGGACGACGTCGTCACCAGCACCCACCGCGGCCATGGCCACGTCCTCGCCAAGGGAGCCGACCCGAAGCGGACGCTGGCCGAGCTGTGCGGCACGACCGCCGGCCTGAACCGGGGCCGGGGCGGCTCGATGCACGCCGCCGACGTCGGCCTCGGCATCTACGGCGCGAACGGCATCGTGGGGGCGGGCGCGCCCATCGCCGCCGGTGCGGCCTGGACGTTCCAGCGGCACGGCGACGGCCGGGTGGCGGTGGCCTTCTTCGGCGACGGCGCGCTCAGCCAGGGCGTGGTGCTGGAAGCCTTCAACCTGGCGGCCCTGTGGAAACTGCCGGTGGTGTTCGTCTGCGAGAACAACGGCTACGCGACCAGCCTGCCGCTGAACCGGGCGCTGGCCGGCGACCCGGTGGAACGCGCGGCCGGGTTCGGTCTGACGGCGCGCTCGGTGGACGGAATGGACGCCGACGCCACCGCCGACGCGGCCGCCGAGGCCGTTGAACGCTGCCGCGAGGGCGGCGGTCCGACGTTCCTGGACTGCCGGACCTACCGGTTCAACGGCCACCACTCCTTCGAGGAGCAGTTCGGGCTGAACTACCGGGACGACGCCGAGGTCGGCGACTGGCGTGCGCGCGACCCGCTGCGGACCCAGAGCACCCGGATCGACGGTGCGACGGCGCACGCCATCGACGCCGAGATCGGCACGCTGATCGACGAGGCCGTGGAGTTCGCCCGCGCGGGCCGGGCCCCCGACCCCGACGAGGCGCTGCACCACCTTTACGCCGACGGCACGACAGCACGGCCCGGAGTGATGATCTGATGGCTGCACTCGCGTACATCACAGCGCTGAACCAGGCGCTCCACGACGAGATGGCGAGCGACGACCGCGTCTGCGTCTTCGGCGAGGACGTGCGGATCGGCCTCACCCAGGTCGCCGCGGGGCTGCACGACCGCTTCGGCGACGGACGCGTCGTCGACACACCGCTGTCGGAACAGGCCTTCACCAGCCTGGCCACCGGCGCGGCGATGGCGGGGCAGCGACCGGTCGTGGAGTACCAGATCCCGTCGCTGCTGTATCTGGTGTTCGAGCAGATCGCCAACCAGGCACACAAGTTCTCGCTGATGACCGGCGGACAGGTGGAGGTCCCGGTCACCTATCTGGTGCCGGGCTCCGGTTCCCGGTCGGGCATGGCCGGCCAGCACTCCGACCATCCCTACAGCCTGTTCGCGCACGTCGGCATCAAGACCGTGCTGCCCGCGACCGCTTCCGACGCCTACGGCCTGCTCCTCTCGGCCGTCCGCGACCCGGACCCGGTGGCCGTCTTCGCGCCGAGCGCGCTGATGGGGACGGTCGAGGAGGTGTCCGGCGAGCTGGGCCCGGTGCCGCTCGGCAAGGCCCGGATCCATCGCCCGGGCGAGGACGTCACCGTCGTAGCCACCGGGCAGTTCGTCCATGTCGCCCTGGCTGTCGCGGCGGCGATGGAGGACGAGGCGTCGATCGAGGTCGTGGACCCGCGCACCATCTACCCGGTGGACTGGGACACGATCCGGGCGTCGGTGGCGAAGACCGGGCGGCTGGTCGTGATCGACGACGCCAACCGGATGTGCGGATTCGGCGCCGAGGTACTGGCCACCGCGGCGGAGCAGTTCGATCTGGTGGCCCCGCCCAAGCGGGTGACCCGGCCGGACGGCGCGGTCATCCCCTACGCGCTCGTGCTCGACCAGGCGTTGCTGCCGAACGCGACCCAACTGACCGACGCCATCCGCGCCGTTCTGAAGTGACGCGGTCCTGATGCGAACGGGAGAGAAGATGAATTCCGAGCGTCGGCCGCGGGTCATGACGATCACCGTGGGGACCAACGAGCTGCGCTGGCTGGACCGTTGTCTCGGATCCTTGCTGGCCAGCGACACCACCGGCTTCGACCTGGAGGTCTGCTACGTCGACAACGACTCGGCGGACGGCAGTGTCGAGCATGTGCGCGCGACCTATCCCGAAGTGACGATCATCCGCAACGACCGCAATCTGGGCTTCGCCGGGGCGAACAACGTCGGCATGCGCCGGGCCCTGGAGTCCGGTGTGGATCACGTGTTCCTCGTCAACCCCGACACCTGGACGCCGCCCGGCCTGGTGCGCGGGCTCACCGAACTGGCCGAGGAATGGCCGGAGTACGGCATCGTGGGCCCGTTGCAGTACCGCTACGACCCGGACTCCACGGCGCTCGACGAGTTCAACGAGTGGACGCACACGGCCCTGTGGCTGGGCGAGCAGCACGCCTTCGCCGGCGACGGGCTCGCCCACCCCTCCTCCGCGGGCCCCCCGAAGGGACGGGCCCCGCGGACGCTGGAGCACGCCTACGTACAGGGGTCGGCGCTCTTCGCCCGGACCGCGATGCTGCGCGAGATCGGGCTGCTCGACGAGGTGCTGCACACCTACTACGAGGAGACCGACCTGTGCCGCCGGGCCCGATGGGCGGGCTGGCGGGTGGCCCTGCACCTGGACCTCGGCATCCAGCACCGGGGCGGCGGCGGGGCCGCCGTGCCCAGCACCTACAGCCGGGTCCACATGCGGCGCAACCGCTACTACTACCTCCTCACGGACGTCGACTGGCATCCGGCGAAGGCCGCCCGGCTCGCCGGACGCTGGCTCGTGGCGGACCTCCTGGGGCACAGCGTCGTCGGCCGGGTCCCGGCCGCGACGGGAGCGCGCGAGACGGTCGAGGCGCTGCGCTGGCTCGCCGACCGGGTGCCGACCATGCGCTCCCGCCGCCGGGACCACCGCGCGCTGCGCGCCCGGGGCCGGACCGGTGGGGCGAAGGGAGGGGCCCGATGAGGCCGTTGAAGGTCGCGCTGGTCAACATCCCGCTGCGGGTCCCCGGGAGCGATGAATGGATCTCCGTACCTCCCCAGGGGTACGGCGGCATCCAGTGGGTCGTCGCCAACCTGATGGACGGACTGCTGGACCTCGGCCACGAGGTCTTCCTGCTGGGCGCCCCGGGCAGCCCGGCCGGGCGTCCGGGACTGACCGTCGTACCGGCCGGCGAGCCGGAGGAGATCGAGCGGTGGCTGCGCACCGCGGATGTCGACGTGGTCCACGACCACAGCGGCGGGGTGATCGGCCCGGCCGGGCTGCCGCCGGGCACCGCGTTCATCAGCTCGCACCACTTCACCACCCGGCCGGTCAACCCCGTCGGCTGCACCTACAGTTCCCGGGCGCAGCGCGCGCACTGCGGGGGCGGCGACGCCGCGCCCGTGATTCCGATACCGGTCGACCCGGCCCGTTACCGGTCCGCCGCGGACGCCGTGGCCAAGGAGGACTTCCTGCTCTTCATGGGGCGGGTCTCGCCGCACAAGGGGGCGCTGGAAGCGGCCGCGTTCGCGCACGCCTGCGGCCGGCGCCTGGTGCTGGGCGGGCCCGTCTGGGAGCCGGACTACTTCGACGAGATCACTCGCCGGTACGGCTCGACCGTGGAGCCCATCGGTGAGGTGGGCGGCGAACGGCGCCTCGACCTGCTCGCCTCCGCACATGCGGTGCTGGCCATGTCCCAGGCCGTCACCGGGCCGTGGGGCGGCATCTGGTGCGAGCCCGGCGCGACGGTGGTCTCCGAGGCCGCCGTGAGCGGCACGCCGGTCGTGGGCACGGGCAACGGCTGCCTGGCGGAGATCGTGCCGTCGGTCGGCCAGGTCGTGGCGTACGGCACCGACTTCGCGCCCGACGAAGCACGCCGGACCCTTGCGGAGCTGCCGACGGCCGGCGAGGTCCGGCGCGCGGCGGTCCGACTGTGGGGTCATGTCACCATCGCCGAACGGTATGTGGAGCAGTACCGCAGGCTGCTGTCCGGAGTGACCTGGAAGTGAGGAGCCGAGGTCCGCGGCGGGGGAACCCCACGGACCTCGGCACGTCTTCAGCGCTTGTCCCAGCGCCTGTCTCAGTGCCTGTCTCAGTGCTTGTCGAGCCAGGGGCGCGGCTCGGGGTCGGCGACCTCTTCGGCCGCCCCCATGAAGACCAGCACATACGCCCGGCGGGTCTGGTCGGTGAGGTTGGGGCCCGCGTAGTGCGGAGCGCGCACGTCGTGCACCACGGCCTCGCCCGGGGCGAGCGGGACGGGCACCCCGGCGGCCGGGTCCACCGCGTCGGTCACCAGCCCCCGGATGCGGTCGTCGTCGTCGATGTGCCGGTGCGGCAGTACGGGGCCCAGGTGGGCGCCGGGCAGGTAGTGCAGGCAGCCGCTGTCCACCGTGGCCTCGTCCAGCGGGGTCCAGATGCTGAGCCCGGGCCGGCGCCAGCGCGGGTCCATGTAGCCCTCGTCCTGGTGCCAGGGCGTTTCCGCGCCGTAGTTCGGCGGCTTCAGAATGGCATGCCCGTAGAAGTCGAGTTCGTCCTCCGGGATGTCCAGGAGCTGCGCGGCGATCGCCCGGCACCGCTTGAAATGCGCGCTCTCGACCAGCTCGGGTTCGAATTTCTCCGGGCGCACGATCTGCGGCAGCCGGGCCGGCGCGTCGGAATCCTGGCGGGCGGCGATGTCGAAGTAGTCGCCCGACGTGAAGTCGGCGTGCTCGGAGAACAGGCGATCGTAGACTCCGCGCAGCCACTCCAGCTCCGTGTCGTCCGCGAGCCGGGGCAGCGATGCGAACCCGTCACTCCGGAAGGCTGCGCGGCACTCCTCGTCGATCACAGTTTCCACGGACCCCATACGGTGGCTCCTTTCGTCAGGTATTCGAGGAGTACGTTACGTTCCTTCCCGGAATATGGCATCAGCTTTAGTCGGAGAATAGTGAATTGACTAGACTCTTGCCGACAGCGGTGATTCTCCGGTCGCCGGGCCGCGATCCCAATGATGCGCGTGCAATACTCTCGGCGCGACGTATGTGAAATACGGGAGCGGGTTGCTATGACTGGACACAGTGCGATTGCCTTGGATGTCGGAGGCGTCATCTACTACGACGAGCCTTTCGAACTGGCTTGGCTTCAGGGGACCTTCGACCTAGCGGTCACCGGTGATCCGAGTATCACCCTCCGAGATTTCATCGAGGACACCGAGCGTTTCTATCTGGGCGAGAACGCGCCCGCGGAGCGGCCGAGCATTCTCGGTTCGCCGGCGGCCGACGAGAGCTGGGTCCGGATTCGACGGGCCTGGCGGGAACTGGCCCAGGAGATTCCCGGTTCTATTGCGGCGGTGACCGGGCTCGCCCTCGAAATGCCGACGGCCGTGGTCGCCAACCAGCCGCCCGAGTGCGCCGACGTGCTCGCCGACTGGGGGCTGACCGCCGTTCTGAAGACGGTCGTCCTCGACTGCTTCGAGGGGGTCGCCAAGCCCGATCCACGGCTGCTGGGCCTCGCCCTGACGCGGCTGGGGATCGCACCCGCCGAGCTGCTGGTGGTCGGCAACCGCGTCGACCACGACGTGGCACCTGCCCTTTCCCTGGGCTGTCCGGCGGTGTTCGTGCTGCAGGAGGACGGCTACCGCACGCCCTCGGGCGTCCACGCGGACATCGCCCGGGCCTACCGCGCGCTGCGCGCGATCCGAACCGTGCCCCCGGCCGACGACGACGTGCCGCGGGTCGCCTCCCTTGCCGACCTGGCCGCGTCGCCCCTGGCGCGCGCGGGTGCGCTGTGACCACGGCGGACCCGCTGCCCGGGGACCGCACGGCGGTGATCGGGGCGACGGGCTTCATCGGCTCCCGGCTGATGGCCGGTCTCACCGCCGACGGTGCGCGAGCCCCGGCCGCCTTCAACCGGGCGTTCCCGCCGGTGGCCGGTGGCCGTGCCGCGCCTGGACTGGCGGAGGCCGACATCGTCTACTTCCTGGCGGCCGGTCTGAGCCCGGTCCTCGCCGAACGACGCCCCGACCTGGTGGAGGCCGAACGCAGGCTGCTGGTCGAGGTGCTGGAGGCGCTGGCCGCACGCGGACGCCGCCCGGTGTTCGTACTGGCCAGCTCCGGCGGGGCCGTCTACGCGCCCGAGGTCGAACCGCCGTACCGGGAGACCACCCCGACCCGGCCCGACTCCGTCTACGGGCACGCCAAGCTCCGCCTGGAACGCGAACTGTTCCAGCGCTCGGACGCCGTCCGTGCCGTGGTGGCGCGGTTGAGCAATGTCTACGGCCCCGACCAGCGCGCCGTACGCGGGTTCGGCGTGCTGCCGCACTGGCTGACGGCGGCCGCCCGGGGCGAGCCCGTGCGGGTGTTCGGCGATCCGCATGTGGTCCGGGACTATGTCCACGTCGACGACGTCACCCGGTTCCTGCTCGCGCTGCGCGGCCGGATCGGCGGCGGCCCGCTGCCCGACGTGGTGAACGTCGGCTCGGGTGTGCCCACTTCACTGAGCGGCCTGCTGGACATCGTGTCCGGCGTGACCGGCGGCTCCGTCGCGGTGCGCTGGGAGCGGGGACGGTCCTTCGACCGGCGGGGCAACTGGCTGGATGTCGCGAGGGCCCGCGCAGAACTCGACTGGCGGGCCGCCGTCCCCCTGGCCGAGGGGGTCCGGCAGTGCTGGGAGCGCGTGCTCGACGACGCCGGCCGGGCCCCCTCCGCCTCGGCGCGCTAGCGGGCGATCCGGGCGATCCGTGCGCGCCGGGCATGACTTCGGGCTTCAGCCTCGCAACCACGAGGCGTGAAGCCCGAAATCGATTCTCCGGTCAGGGCCTGGCCCGGCCGATTCCCAGGGTCGGGCTGGTCACCAGGTAGAGCCCCGTGGCGGGGTCGTAGAGGTCGTGGGCGTCCATCTTGCCGGGAGCCTCGCTGACCGGTGCGCTCGGAGTCCGGGCCGCCGCCATCAGGCGGGCGTTCTCGGCCGCGGCGAGCAACTGACGGACGGAGTTGTCCTCCGGCAGGGCACCGGCGTCGGCGTGCGCCTGGTGGGCGCGGTCCTCGTGTGTTCCGGTGACGGCGTCATGGATGTCGGCGATCCCCGCGACCAGCTCGGCGAACGCCACCGCGCCGTCGACCTGCTTGTACTCGGTCGTGGCGCGCTCCGGGGTCATCGCGTCGGCGAGGCCGAAGTAGGCGGCCTTGCCGGCCTGTTGCTGGTAGACACCGGACACCAGGGTGAACAGCCGCTGGTAGGCGTTGCGGTAGAGCGACTCGTAGAACGCCCCGGCCTCGTCCTCCGTGACGTCCTCGTTCACCGTGGCGAGCACGGACGTCGCGGCCAGCATCCCGCTGTAGAGCGCCAGGTGGACGCCGGTGGACAGCAGCGGGTCGAGGAAGCAGGCGGCGTCGCCGGCGAGGTAGTAGCCGGGGCCGTGGAAGCTGTCGGCGACGTAGGAGAAGTCCTGCTCCACCCGCACGCCCGGCTGGTAGACGCCGTTCGCCATGAGATCGCGCACCGTCGGGGATTCCTCGACCAGCGCGGCCAGCATCGCCTCCAGGTCGTCGTGTTCCCGGCGGCGCTCCAGGAACCGGTCCTGGTGGCAGACGAAACCGACGCTGTACCGGTCTCCGCGCAGCGGGATCACCCAGTACCAGCCGTCCTTGGAGCTGACGACGTTGATGCCCCCGGTGGGCGAGCTGGGCAGCAGGGAGCCGCCCTCCCAGTAGCCCCAGATCGCGACATTGCGGAAGATCTCGTGCGGCTGGCGGTTCTTCAGGTGCTTGGAGACGACGCCGGCCCGCCCTGAGGCGTCGATGACGTAGTCGAACTCCTCACTGACCAGTTCACCGGTGTCGGGATCCAGCCACTCGGCGCCCTTCGCGCGGTCGCCGTCGAACAGCACGCGCTTGACGGTGACGCCCTGGGTGACGTCGGCGCCCTGCTTGACGGCGTTGTTCAGGAGCACATGGTCGAAGTCGTCGCGGTCGACCTGCCAGGAGCGGACGTCCGGCCCGAAGATCTTCGGCCAGTCGATCGCCCAGTCCTCGTTGCCCCAGCGCAGCAGCACGCCGTTCTTGACCGTGTAACCGCGGGAGTCGACCTCCTCCAGCGCGCCGACCAGGTCGATGATGGTGCGGCACGAGGAGGCGATCGACTCACCGATGTGGTAGCGCGGGAACGTCTCCCGTTCCAGTAGCTTGACGGACATGCCGGCCTTGCTGAGCAAGGAGGCTGCCGTGGACCCGGCCGGCCCACCGCCGATCACGAGCACTTTTTTGGACATCGAGCTCCCCACTGGCAATTCAGGATTCACGTGCAGGATTCACGTGCAGGATTCATGGCGACTAATCCGCCGTGAGTAATTGCGAAATACTTCTCCGAGTCTAGTCGCGACGCTCTAGTGGAATCTCTAGTTCTTCTTCGCGTACGGCTATGTAGCATCCGCTTCGGGATTAGTGCCGAGCTCGGCGATCGTCCTGCAAAGGAGCGTGATGGGAACCCGCGTACTGACCGACGCGCAGCTTGAGAGCTTCGTCTCCGACGGCTTCATCCACCTGCCGGGTGCGTTCCCCGGGGAGCTCGCCGAGGAGGCGCGCGCCCTGCTGTGGCGGCAACTGGCCATGGACCCCGACGACCCGGCCACCTGGACGCGGGAAGTGGTCCGGCTGGGGGTGCGTGACGACGACGTGTTCATACGCGCCGCCAACACCCCGGTGCTGCACGCCGCATACGACCAGCTCGCCGGAGAGGGCCGCTGGCAGCCGCTGACCCAGGTCGGCACGTTCCCGGTGCGGTTCCCCGTGTCGAAGCGGCCGGAGGAGACCGAGGACTACGGCTGGCACATCGACGCCAGCTTCCTCGCCGAGGACGCGGACGCCGACCGCGACTGGAGCGGCGAGCTGGATGTGATTCCGCCGGACTACGACAAGATCTTCCGGTACAACGTGTGGTCCCGCGGCCGGGCGCTGCTGCTCCTGTTCCTGTTCTCCGACACCGGCGAAGAGGACGCGCCCACCCTGATCCGGGCCGGCTCCCACCTGGACGTGCCACCGCTGCTTGAGCCGTACGGCGCGGAGGGCACCTACCTGGAGGCCGGGGAGGTGGGACGGTCCCGGCCGCTGAAGTCGGCGACGGGCAAGGCCGGTGACGCCTATCTGTGCCACCCCTTCCTGGTGCACACGCCGGTGGCCAACACCGGCACCAGCCCGCGGTTCATGGCCCAACCGAACCTGCTGCCCGTGGGGCAGCTCGAACTCGACCGGCCCGACGGGCGCTACACCCCGGTCGAACAAGCCGTACTCCGGGGCCTGGGCAAGGACACCCCGCGACGAGAGGGCCGGTGACGATGGACGAGCAGCCGACTGCGGCGCCCCCCTGGACCGAGCTGATCCGGCTGGTGTTCGGCGGCATGGCCACCCAGGTCATCGGCCTGGCGGTACGACTCCGGCTGCCCGACGCGATCGGGGACGGCGAACGGACCGCCGACGGGCTGGCCAAGGAATTCGACAGCGAACCCGCCGCCATGAACCGGCTGTTGCGCGGCCTGGCCGCACTCGGCGTGCTGCACGAGTCAGAGCCGGGCGTGTTCGCGCTGACGCCGGTCGGGCAGCTGCTGCGCGCCGACCGCGCACCGTCCTTCCACGCACTGAGCCGGATGCTCACCGACCCCGCGGTCGCCACGGCCTGGCAGCACCTGGACCACAGCGTCCGCACCGGCGACCCGGCCTTCGACCGGGTGTTCGGCCGTGACTTCTTCGCGTACCTGGCGGACGACCCCGACCTGTCGTGGCTCTACAACGCGGCGATGAGCCAGGGGACCCGCGGGATCGCCGACCTGGTCGCGGTCCGCCAGGACTTCTCCGGCGCCCGCACCGTGACGGACGTCGGAGGCGGGGACGGGACGCTGCTGGCCGCGGTGCTGCGCGCGCACCCGTCGCTGCGCGGCGTGCTGTACGACACGGCGGCCGGGGTCGCGCAGGCCGCGGAGGTGCTGGCGGCGGCGGGCGTCGCGGACCGCTGCGAGGTGCAGGTCGGCGACTTCTTCGCCGCCGTACCCGAGGGCGCCGACGTCTATCTGCTCAAGAGCGTCGTCCACGGCTGGGAGGACGAGCGGGCCGCGACGATCCTGGCGCACTGCCGCCGGGGACTGCCGGCGCACGGCCGGATCGTCATGGTCGAACACCTGCTGCCCGACACGGTGCCCGCGGACGCCGTGCCGACGACGTATCTCAACGACCTCAACCTCCTCGTCAACGGCAACGGCCTTGAGCGCACGCGCGGCGACTTCGAGCGGCTCTGCGCGGCGGCGGGCCTGACGGTCGGAGCGGTCACACCGCTGGACGGAACAGACCTGTGGCTGATCGAGGCCGTACCCGCTCCGGCGGACCCGCGCGGCTGAGCCGACTTTCCGTGAATTCCCGTCCGCTCGGCGGTGCTAGTGAATTCACTACACTCCTCGCCGGAATAGTGATTTGCCTGTGCACTTCCCGTACCGTTTCCGGTGACTGGTGATACGTATTTCCTCACGGCTGGGAGACGATTCTGTCTAGGCGAGCGCTCATAACGGGAATCACTGGCCAGGATGGCACTTACCTCGCCCGTCACCTTATGGAATCCGGATACGAGGTATTCGGAATGGTGCGCGGGCAGGGTAGGCCGTATACCCGCGACGGTCGTCCGCTGCACCCGGACATTCGAGTGGTGAGCGGCGACCTGCTGGACCAGACGAGCCTGATCGCTGCTGTCGAGCAGTCCAGCCCCACCGAGGTCTACAACCTCGGCGCCCTGTCGTTCGTCCCGGTCTCCTGGAAGCAGCCCACCGTGGCCGCGGAGGTGACCGGCAAGGGTGTGCTGCGGATGCTGGAGGCCATCCGCAGCACGGCAGGGCTCAGCAGCTCCCGGACCACCACCAGCGGCGTCCCGCGCTTCTACCAGGCATCCACCTCGGAGATGTTCGGAAAGGTACGGGAGACCCCGCAGAGCGAGGCGACGCCCTTCCACCCCCGCAGCCCTTACGGGGTGGCCAAGACCTTCGGGCACTACATGGTGCAGAACTACCGCGAGTCCTACGGGATGTTCGCGGTCAGCGGCATCCTGTTCAACCACGAGTCGCCGATCCGGGGCCCCGAGTTCGTCACGCGGAAAGTGTCGCTCGCGGCGGCCGCCGTGAAACTCGGGCTGATGGACAAGCTCCGGCTGGGCAACCTCGACGCGGAACGCGACTGGGGCTTCGCAGGGGACTACGTGCGCGGCATGGCGATGATGCTCGCCCAGGACGAGCCGGAGGACCTCGTCCTGGGCACCGGGATCACCCACCGGGTGCGCGATCTGGTGGAGTTCGCCTTCGCGCACGTCGGGCTGGACTGGCGCGACCACGTGGAGGTGGACCCCCGGCTGCTGCGCCCGGCGGAGGTGGAACTGCTCTGCGCCGACCTGAGCCGTGCCCGGCAGAAGCTCGGCTGGAAGCCCGAGGTCTCGTTCGAGGAACTGGTCGCCATGATGGTCGACAGCGACCTGCGGCTGCTCACCGACAGCGAGAACGCCGCCGGCGAGGCCGTTCTCGAACAGGCCGGTCTGTGGTAAGCCTCCCGGCGGACCAGGCCGGCGGCCTCGTACGAACCCTCCCGTCACCGTCGCACCTGCCGGACGTCGCCGGTGCGGAGTTCATCGACTGGTTCGCCCGGTGCTCCGCCGCCGCGCAGTGCCGGGTGACGCGCGCGCCGCTGACCGAGCTGCG
Source organism: Streptomyces sp. (assembly GCA_013362785.1). Classification (GTDB taxonomy): domain Bacteria; phylum Actinomycetota; class Actinomycetes; order Streptomycetales; family Streptomycetaceae; genus Streptomyces. Next base: position 66,826 of record JABFVM010000208.1, read on the forward strand.
GCAGTGGCGGTTCGACCCCGGCACCGGAAACCTCGCCCACGAGTCCGGAGCCTTCTTCGCCGTCGAGGGCCTACGGGTGCGCACCGGTTACGGACCGGTCCGCGAGTGGAGCCAGCCCATCATCAACCAGCCGGAGATCGGCATCCTCGGCATGCTGGTCAAGGAGATCGACGGCGTTCCGTACTGCCTGGTGCAGGCCAAGATCGAGCCGGGGAACCACAACCGCATCCAGCTGTCGCCGACCGTCCAGGCCACGCGCAGCAACTACACGCGCATCCACCAGGGCCGGAGCACCCGTTATCTGGAGTTCTTCACCCGGCCCGGCGCGGGCCGGACCCTGGTGGACGTCCTGCAGTCCGAGCAGGGCGCGTGGTTCCTGCGCAAACGCAACCGCAACATGGTCGTCCAGGTGGCCGAGGACGTGCCCGCCGCCGAGGGGTACCACTGGCTGCGACTGACCGAACTGCGGCGGCTGCTGCGGATCGACGGCCTGGTCAACATGGACACCCGGACCGTGCTGGCCTGCCTCCCGCCGGACGCGTTCCCCGCCTCCCGGCCGGTGCCGGTCGGTGACCTCGCGTCGGCACTCGTCCTGTCGTCGACGGGCCAGGGCCCCTCCCTGAACGACACCGGGGCCGTGCTGCGCTGGTTCACCGGGGCCAAGAGCCGGCACGAACTGACGGCGCACCGCACGCCCCTGAGCGCCCTGCCCGGGTGGCACAGCACCCCGGAGCAGATCACCCACGAGGACGGGCGGCACTTCAGCATCATCGGAGTGACCGCCCAGGTCGGCAACCGCGAGGTGGCCGAATGGGACCAGCCCCTGCTGTCCCCGAAGGGGCGCGGCATCGTCGCATTCGTGATCAAGGTCATCGAAGGGGTCGCCCACCTGCTCGTCCACGCCCGCTTCCAGCCCGGCCTGATGGACGGCATGGAGATGGGCCCGACCGTGCAGTGCGTCCCGGACAACTATCCGCAAGGACCGCCGCGGTTCCTCGACTACGTCCTGACCGCTCCCCGGGAGCGCCTTCTCTACAGTGCCGTCCTGGCCGAGGAGGGCGGGCGCTTCTACCACTCGCAGAACAGCTATCTCCTGGTCGAAGCCGACGACGACTTCCCCGTGGCCGTCCCCGAGGACTATTGCTGGCTGACCGCCCACCAGCTCACCCGGCTCCTGCGGCACGGCTACTACGTCAACGTCGAGGCCCGGAGTCTGCTCGCCTGCCTGCAGAGTTGGTGACCCCATGAAGAACGAGCGTTCCGTGCGGCTGGGCATTCTCGGCTGCTCCGACATCGCCCGCCGCCGTACCCTCCCGGCCGCGCTGAAACTGCCGGAGCTGACGGTGACCGCCGTCGCCTCCCGCAGCCAGGACAACGCCCGTGCGTTCGCCGCGGAGTTCGGCGGCGAGGCCGTCGCCGGCTACGAGGCGCTGCTGGAGAGCCCGGACGTCGACGCCGTCTACGTCTCCCTGCCCACCGGACTGCACCACGACTGGATCGTGCGCGCGCTGCACGCGGGAAAGCACGTACTCGCGGAGAAGCCCCTGACCGCCCGGTACCCGGACACCGTGACCGCGGTCGACCTCGCGAACTCCCGCGGCCTGACGCTGATGGAGAACCTCACCTTCACCCAGCACTCCCTGCACGACGCCGTGCGCAAACTGCTGGCCGAGGGCGACATCGGTGAACTGCGCTCCATGACCAGTGAGTTCGGATTCCCGCCGCTGTCTCCCGACAACGTCCGGTACCGGGCCGATCTGGCCGGCGGCAGCCTGCTGGACGCGGGCGTGTACCCGCTGGCGGCGACGAGCATGTTCCTCGGGCCCGACCTCGATGTGGTCGGGGCGACGCTGCGGATGGGAACCGAGGCGGAAGTCGACGTGGCGGGCGATGTGCTGCTGTGCGCACCGGACGGCCGCACGGCGCACGTGTCCTTCGGATTCGAGCACGCCTACCGCTGCGCGTACACGCTGTGGGGGAGCGAGGGGCGGATCGTCGTCGACCGCGCCTTCACTCCGCCGCCCGACTTCGTCCCCAGGGTCCGGCTGGAACGCGCCGAAGGGGTACGGGAGATCGTCCTGCCGGCCGACGACCAGTTCGCCGGCACACTCGCGGCCTTCGCCCGGGCCGTCAACGGCGGCGGGTCGGCGACGCACGGCGCCGAAGTCGTCGCACGGGCCCGATTGGTGAGTCAGGTGCGGAGCCGGGCACGGCTGCTCGGCGACGGCCGGTCAGGAGGAGCAGGTGGCCGATGAGCGCGAGCGTGTTCTCGTGGCCGGTGGGACGGGGTTCGTAGGGCGTCGGCTGTGCGAGGACCTGACCGCGGCAGGAGCCGAGGTGACCGCGGTCGCCCGGCGGGTACCGGACTTCCCCCTGCCGTGCCGGCTCCTCGTCCTGGACGTCACCACGGCGTCACCCGGGGAACTGGCCGAGATGATCGACTCCGTTCGCCCGCACACGGTGGTCAACGCCATCGGCAGCAACTGGGGCATCGCCGAACGGGACATGGAGACCAACTGCGCCGTCCCCACCCGCCGCCTGCTGGACGCGCTGCGGCGGACCGCCTGCCGTCCCTACGTCGTCCACCTGGGCTCGGTGCTGGAGTACGGCCCGACCCCGCCCGGCGAATCGACCCGGACCGCGTCACCGCCCCGGCCGACGACCGCCTACGGCAAGGCGAAGCTCGCGGCGAGCCGTGCCGTACTGGAGGCCGCCGCGGAAGGCGTGGTCGACGTGGGCGTGCTGCGGATCGCCAATGTGGCCGGGCCGGGCACCCCGGCGGTCAGCCTGCTCGGCCGGGTGGCCGGGCGGCTCGCCGAGGCCGTCGCCCGGGACATGCTCCCGGCGATCGTGGAGCTGTCCCAGTTGCGGGCCCACCGCGACTACGTCGACGTGCGTGATGTGTCGGACGCGGTGCTGGCCGCCGCCCGCGCCCGCGTTCCGGGGCTGGTCGTCCCGGTCGGACGCGGCGAGGCCGTGGCGGTGCGGTGGCTGGTCGATCTGCTCGTCGAGGTGAGCGGGGTGCCCGCCGAGGTCCGGGAGCTTCCCGCCGCCGCCACGGGTGCGGCCGGCGACGACTGGATCCAGGTCGACCCCGAGCCCGCCCGCGAACTCCTCGGCTGGACCGCCGTCCGCTCGCTGCGCGAGTCGGTGAGCGGGCTGTGGGCCGACACACTGCGCAGCCACGGACTTCAAGGAATCGACGGAATCCACGGTCGCGCGCAGATGTGACGGTGCTGACGGGCGGTTCCCGGCGTTGCGGAGGGCATTGTGGCGGGCGTTGTGGCAGCCGTCAGTCCGCGCGGTTCGGGATGCGGAGGCTCACCTCGTAGCCGCCGTCGGCGGTCGGGCCCGAGTCGAAGGTGCCGTCCAGGAGCTCGGCGCGTTCCCTGAGGCCGATCAGGCCCTGGTGGGAGCCGGGGAGAGGGAGCGAGGCACGGGTGGGCGGGGTGTTCGTGACCGTCACACCGAAGGCGGTGCCGGTGCCGTCGTCCGTGTGCCAGAGCCGTACCGTCGCGGTGGCACCGGGGGCGTGTTTGCGGACGTTGGTCAGAGCTTCCTGGACGGTCCGGTAGATGGCCCGCTGGGCCGGGGTGCTGACGCTCGCGGGGAGTTCGCCGGCCAGTTCGGCGTCGAGGCCGCTCGTGGTGACGAGTTTGTGCAGGTCGGCGAGGGTGGGCTGCGGGGTGAGCTCGGTGGCGCGACCCCCGGAGGCACGGAGCAGGGTGACCATGTGGCGCAGTTCGTCGAGGGTGTCGACGCTGAGCGTGCGGATGGTGCGGGCGCCCTCCTTGAAGTCCGGGTCGGTGGCGGCCACTTGGAGTGCCCCCGCCTGTACGGCGATCAGGCTGACCTGGTGGGAGACCACATCGTGCATCTCGCGGGCGAGCTGGGCGCGTTCGCGGGCCAGTACGGCCTGGGAGTGCAGGAGCCGTTCGTGCTCGCGGGCTTCCTCGATCTCGGCGAGGCGGTGCGCCAGGTCGCGGCGGGCCTGGACGAGTTGGCCCAGCAGGACGGGGGCGGCGGCGGTGGCGAGGGTGTAGAAGAAGTAGATCAGGGTCCAGGTGCGGTCGTGCGACGACAGGTTGTCCAGCGGCCAGGGGGCGGCCGAGGCGACGGCGAACAGCACGGCGCAGACGATGAGCAGACGGCGGTCGCGGGAGCGCTCCGCCAGCGTGAACAGCGCCGCGAACGGCGCGAAGACGATGTCCAGCATGAGGCTGGCCGGGAGCGTCAGCAGGAACACCGGGAGCGGGAAGCGCCGCCGTACCACGAGGGCGGCGCACGCCAACGCCGCCATGGCCTGCTCGACCGGGCCCGCGTCCTCCAGGCTGAGCAGGACGTCCACGGCGGCGACCACGACGACCACGGCGTCGATGACCGGCTCCGGAATCCGCGCCCACCAGGCCCCGGGCCTGGTCATCGCCCTGACTCCGGGCGCCGCAGGTCTTCGCGACCGGCCTCCGGACGCCGCTGTCCCTCGTCCAGCAGACCCGCCCGCTGGGCGAGCAGCGCCGCCTGCACTCTGCTGCCGACCCGCAGCTTGGTCAGGATCGCGCTGACGTGGTCCTTGACGGTGCCCGCGCTGAGGTGGATGCGGGTGCCGATCTCGGCGTTGGACAGTCCCTCCGCGATCAGCACGAGGACCTCGCGTTCGCGTTCGGTGAGCCGGCCGACGCGGGTGGTCTCCTCGTCGTCGGCGGTCGCCGCGCCCGGGTGACTCTGCCAGACGGCACGGGACGCCTTCGGTGACATCACGACCCCGCCCGCGGCCAGGGTGCGGACCAGCTGGGCGAGCTGGTCGGGCTCGGTGTCCTTGAGCAGGAAGCCGGCCGCACCCGAGCGCAGCGCGGTGAGGATGTACTCGTCGGCGTCGAACGTCGTCAGCATCGCCACCACCGGCGGCTGCGACAGGCCGCGCAACTGCCGCAGCACGGTCAGCCCGTCCACGTCCGGCATCCGGATGTCCAGCAGCACGACATCGGGACCTTCCCGCCGTACGGTGTCGACCGCCTCCGCGCCCGCCGTGGTCGCGACGACCTCGATGTCGTCGGCCGCGCCGAGGATGAGCTTGAAGCCGGAGCGCACCAGCGCCTCGTCGTCCACCACCATGACCCGGATCACGTGCGTCCCGCCTCGCCGTCCCTGTGTGTACGGCTCCGGCCGCACGTCGATGTCGATTGTCACCGCTGTCGACCGTAGAACGGGATACGTCCCCGCGAGCCGGGGTGGCCGGGCGTTCCCGCCGGTCGGGGGGCCGGGTCCAGCCGGTCGGGGGGAGCCCGGAACCGATGGGTGGGGTGGTTCCGGCAGGGCGAGGGATGGCGCCGCCGGGAGCGCACCGGCTGTCCTGGAAGAAGGCCAGTTCCGATCCGCCGACCCCCAGCCCCAGCCCCAGCACGAGGAAGCTTTCCATGTCCATGCCCGTCTCCCTGTCCATGTCCCCTGCCCTCCCGCGCCTGCGACGCGTCATGGCACGGCCGAACGTGTTGTTCGGTGGTGTGTACGGCGCCGTCCTGGCCAGCTCGATGGTCGCCGCGCTCACCAAGTACGGCGAGACGACACGCGACGACCGGCTCTACGACGCCCGGTGGCTGCTGATCACCACCGTCGCCTCGGCCCTGGCGCACGGGTACGCGCATCTCATCGCCCGGCGCGGCGACGGCTCCCGCACGGGCGTGCGCGGCGCGCTGCGGGTGCTGGCCGACGAATGGCCGCTCCTCGTGGCCACGCTGCCCACGATGGTGATGCTGCTCGGCGCGGCCTGGGGCTGGTGGCGCTCGGACGGCATCGAGTACGTGGCCTTCGGCTTCAACATCGTCCTGCTCTTCGGCTGGGGGCTGTCCGCCGCCCGCGCCTCGGGCCGGACCTGGCGCGCGGCGCTGGCCGTCGGCTGCGTGGACGCGCTGCTCGGCGTGATCGTCGTGGTCGCCAACGCGCTCATCAAGTAGCGCACCACCCCACCGGCCGGTGGGCCCGGCAGGTGGGCCCCCTACCCGCCGGGTGGCGGGGGAGGACCGGACGGTCGCCGGATACTGCGGAAGCGGGCCGCTCGCCAGCGTGGTCACATGACCCAGAACGCAGACGACACGACGCTCACGGCGCCGGTCGGTGCCCACTCCGGGGCCAAGGAAAACGGCAGGTCCAGGGCTCCCGGGACCGAGGACATCCCGTCCGCGGCCCTCGGGACCGAGAGCAGTCCGGCCAAGGTTCCCGGGACCGAGAGCAGCCCGTCCGCCGCTCCCGGAGCCGAGCACAACCCGCACCACGCCCCCACGACCGACCGCACCCCCGTCGGCCGCCTCATCGGCGTCGACCTGGCGCGCGGCCTCGCGGTCTTCGGGATGTTCGCGGCGCACGTCGGCCCCGACCCCGCCCAGGGCGGTATCACCGGGCACCTCATGGAGCTGGCGCACGGCCGGGCCTCCGCCCTGTTCGCCTTCCTGGCCGGCTTCTCGATCATGCTGATCACGGGCCGCCGTACGCCCAGAACCGGCCGGGCGGGCCGGCAGGCGGTCGCCAAGGTGGTGATCCGGGCGCTCGTCCTGCTGGTCCTGGGCACCGCGCTGACCCTGACCGGTACCCCGGTCGAGGTGATCCTCGCCTTCTACGGCCTGTACTTCCTGCTCGTCCTGCCGCTGTACCGGCTCACCGCCGGCCCGCTGGCGGTGATCGCCGCGGCCAGTGCCCTGGTACTGCCGCAGATCCTGTACGTCGTCCAGCACGCGCTCCCCGCCGAGGGCGCCGACGGCATCTGGGCCTGGCCCGCGGACGCCGACGGCGTCGTCTCCCTCCTCTTCACGGGCAGCTACCCGGCCCTGACCTGGATCCCCTTCGTTGTCGCCGGTATGGCGGTGGCCCGTCTCGACCTGACCGCCACCGTCGTACGGATACGTCTCGCGGTCACCGGCGTCGGTCTCGCCGTGCTCGGCTACGGCGGTTCCTGGCTGGCCCTGCACCTGGTCCCCGGCGCCCTGACGAAGCTGAGCGCGAGCGGGTGGGGCGAGGGCGGCTGGGGCGGTGGCGGATCGGCCGCGTCGGCGTGGTGGTCCGACACCTGGGGCTACCCCGACGGCAGCACCCCGGCCGGACTGCTGGTGGCCTCGCCGCACAGCGAGACGACCCTGTCGATCCTGGCCAACGCCGGGGTGGCGATCGCGGTGCTGGCCGGCTGTCTCGCCGCCGTCGACGCCTTCCCGCGTTTCCACCGGGCCGCCCGTCCGGTGATCGCGGTCGGCTCGATGTCCCTGACCGCGTACGTCTTCCACATCGTCGGCATCCGCTTCCTCGGCATCGAGGAACTGCCCGGCCCCACTCTCCACGTCCTGCTCGGCTTCATCGTGGCCGTGACCGTGTTCGCCACCCTCTGGTCCCGCTGCTTCCGCCGCGGGCCCCTGGAATGGCTGCTCGGCAAGGCCACCAGGCCGGCCGAACTGGTCCGGTGAACCGACCTCACTTCGATGGTTGCGGCGCTCGACTCGGCCGGCATCCACCCGGCAATGGCAGGATGCGGGGACGCGATGAGAGGGGCAGAGGGGGGCGGGCGCGGTGGGCCGGAGCGAGCGGGAGGCGGTGGCCGGGGGCAGACGGCTGTACGAGGCGGCGCAGGCTGTCGTGGAGGATCACGCGCGGGCCGTCGAGGCGGTGCGCGCGGCGCTGGAACCGATCCACGACGACCTGGCCCGCAGCGAGCTGGACGCCATCCCGGTGGCCCGTCTGAGGGACCTCACCGAAGGCAGGCTGCGCCTGGGCGAGGTGGAGAAGGGCGGCTTCCGTACGGTCGGGCAGGTCCTGGACGCCGGGCCGTACCGGTTGCGGCAACTGCCCGGCGTCGGACAGCAGACGGCCGACCAGACGGTGGCCGCCGCCCGGCGCATCGCCGACGCCGTACGCGACACCATCGCCGTCCACATCGACGTGGACCGGCCGGAGCCCCGGACCACCGCACTGGTCGTCGCGCTCAACGTCCTGGTGGAGGCGGGCCCCGAGGCACGCCGGGCCGTCGACACGGCCGCCGCGCTCGCCAAGCGGCTGGGCCCGTCGCTGGCCGACGCGGCACCGACGGCCGGGCGGCTGCGCATGCTGCTCGCGGGCCGCGCCGGACGCGAACGCGCGCTGGCGGCCCTGGCCGAGGTGCGTGAACTGACCGAGCGGGCCGGCCAGGACGACGTGCCGCAGCTGCTCGCCCAGGCCTCGGTCGACCTGCTGCGCCGCCCGGACTCCGACGTGGCCGCCCTGGTCGACTTCGAGCTCCGTTCCGCCGAGTACTACGGCCTGCTCGCCGAGCTCTCGGGCCGCGCCCCCGACCCGGCGGCGGCCGAGGGATTCCTGCCGGACGAGGTCGCCGAGCGGGTCAGGCATCAGGCGCTCGACGACACGCACCGCCGGGTCTCGCTGCGCGGCTACCAGTCCTTCGGCACTCGTTTCGCCCTCGCCCAGCGCCGGGTGATCCTCGGCGACGAGATGGGGCTCGGCAAGACGATCCAGGCCATCGCCGCGCTCGCGCACCTCGCCGGTGAGGGAGAGACTCACTTCCTGGTGGTCTGCCCGGCCAGTGTGCTCATCAACTGGACCCGGGAGATAGAGAAGCGCAGCGCACTGCGTGTGACCCCGCTGCACGGCCCCGACCGGCAGGAGGCGTTCGCCGACTGGAAGGGGCGCGGCGGCGTCGCGGTCACCACCTTCGACGCCCTGCGCGGCTTCCCGGTGCCCGGTGGCGGCGAGCTGGGCATGCTCGTCGTGGACGAGGCGCACTTCGTGAAGAACCCGCAGACCCGCCGCTCCCTGACCGTCTCCGAGTGGGCACAGCACTGCGACCGCGTGCTGTTCCTGACCGGTACGCCCATGGAGAACCGCGTCGAGGAGTTCCGCAGCCTGGTGCGCATCCTCCAGCCCGAGCTGGCCGAGTCCGTGGACGAGCACGACGGCGTGGCGGGCTCCAAGGCGTTCCGCAAGGCGGTCGCGCCGGTCTATCTGCGCCGCAACCAGCAGGACGTCCTCACCGAACTCCCCACCCTCCAGCACACGGACGAGTGGGAAGAACCCAGCGCGCAGGACGAGGAGGCCTACCGCGAGGCCGTGCGCGCCGGCAACTTCATGGCCATGCGCCGGGCGGCCTACGCCCGCCCCGACCGGTCGGCCAAGCTGGACCGGCTGCGCGAGATCGCCGAGGAGGCCGCCGAGAACGGGCTGAAGGTCGTGGTGTTCTCCGCGTTCCGGGACGTTCTGGGGGTGGTGCGGGAGGCGCTGGCGGCCGGGCCCGCCGACGGGCGGGTCTTCGGACCGATCTCCGGCAGCGTGCCGCCCGCCCGCCGCCAGCAACTCGTCGACGACTTCGCCGCCGCCCCCGGCCACGCCGTGCTGCTCGCGCAGATCGAGGCGGGCGGAGTGGGCCTGAACATGCAGGCCGCGTCCGTCGTCATCCTCTGCGAACCGCAGCTCAAGCCGACCGTCGAACACCAGGCGGTCGCCCGCGCCCACCGCATGGGCCAGGTCCGCTCCGTCCATGTGCACCGCCTGCTCTGCACGGGCGGCGTGGACGAACGGCTCGTGCGGCTGCTGGAGAACAAGTCCCGCCTGTTCGACGCCTACGCCCGCCGCAGCGCGGTCGCCGAGTCGACCCCGGACGCCGTCGACATCTCGGACCTGAGCCTGGCCCGCCGCATCGTGGAGGAGGAACAGGCACGCCTGGGCACGACACCGGCCGAGCCGGCGACGGAAAGGGCCTGAACGAGAGCAGGTCGTACGGATCAGACTCGTACGGCTCACGCCCCGCCCGTCGACCGTCGGCAAGCCTCCGCGTACGCGCGCACAAGAGGCCGCCGTTCGTCAGCGCGCCGCCAGGCCAGGGCGTAGCGGCTCGGGGCGACTCCCCGCACGGGACGTGTCACGACGCCGCCGAGGGTGATCAGCGGAGCGTTGCCCGTAGCCACGAGGCAGACTCCCAGCCCCGCGACCAGCGCCTCGTACGTCTCCTCCGTGCCCGCCACCTCCGCCCCGACGCGCGGCGCCCGGCCTCCCCGCTCCTCCAGTGCCAGCCAGTAGTCACGCAACGGCCCCGCACTCGTCGGCAGGGCGAGGAACGGCTCGTCCAGCAGGTCCTTGAAGTCGATCTCCGGACGGGACGCGAGGGGGTGGGTGTCCGGCAGGGCGACCAGGCGGGGTTCCTCGGCGAGCACCGTCCAGGCGTAGCGGTCGGCGTCGGGCAGGGGCAGCCAGACGAAGGCGACGTCGGCGTCACCGTCCGCCAGCCCGGCCGTGGGGTCCGCCCAGCCCACCTGGCGCAGCCGCAGGACCGTGTCCGGGTGGGCGGCGGTGAATCGGGAGCGGATCGCGGGCAGCAGGCCACCCCGGCCGGGGCTGGTACTCATGCCCACGACCAGCGTGCCGCGCGCCGCCGCCCGAGCGGCCTCCAACGCGGCCGACCCCTCCGACCAGGCCTCCAGCACCCGCCGGGCGTGGGGGAGCAGTGCCACGCCCGCTTCCGTGAGGGTCACGCCCTGCGGGTCGCGGCGGAACAATTCCGCGCCCAGCTGCCGTTCCAGCGCCCGCACCTGCTTGCTGAGCGCGGGCTGGGAGACGTACAGCCGCTCGGCCGCCCGGGTGAAATGCAGTTCCTCGGCCACCGTCACGAAGTAGCGCAGGTCGCGCACATGAACGTCCATGGTCATAACCATCGGCTATCAGCGTGGGTCTTGGACGGGGAACGGGAATCGGCAGCAGGCTGGTCCGCGTAAGCAGAGATGGACCAACGGGACTCCGAGACGAGGAGCTGTCATGAACAAGGTGTGGCTGATCACCGGCGCGAGCAGCGGCTTCGGGCGGGCCATCGCGGAGGCGGCGCTCGCCGAGGGTGACGTGGTGGTGGGTGCCGTGCGCCGGCCCGAGGGGCTGGACGACCTCGTGGCGGCCCACCCCGATCAGGTGGAGGCGCTGCGGCTGGATGTCGGTGAGACGGGGGCCGCCGAGGCTGCCGTACGGGATGTGATCGCCCGGCACGGACGGATCGACGTGCTGGTCAACAACGCGGGCCGCACCCATGTGGGCGCGTTCGAGGAGACAACCGAGGAGGAGCTGCGCAAGCTGTTCAATGTGCATGTCTTCGGGCCCGCCGCCCTCACACGTGCGGTACTTCCGCACATGCGGGAGCGGCGGGCCGGAGCGTTGGTGCAGATGAGCAGCATGGGCGGGCAGATGTCCTTCGCGGGCTTCTCGGCGTACAGCGCCACCAAGTTCGCACTGGAGGGCATGTCCGAGGGGCTCGCGGACGAGGTCGCCGAGTTCGGCATCAAGGTGCTGATCGTGGAGCCGGGCTCGTTCCGTACGGCGCTGTTCAAAAGCGGGCGCAAGGGGGTCAGCGCGGACAGCGGCCTGTACCCCAAGGTGAGCCAGACCCGCGACTTCGTCTCCGGCGGCGACGGCACGCAGCCTGGCGACCCGGCGAAGGCGGCGGCCCTGATCCTGGCCGCGTTGGAGGCGGACCGGACCCCGCTGCGGCTGCCGTTGGGAGACGACGGCGTCGACGCCGTGCTGGGCCACCTCGACCAGGTGCGCGGAGATGTGGCGGCCTGGGAAAAGCGGGCCCGGGCGACGGCGTTCGACGAGTGAGGCTTCAGCCGTTGAGCTGAAGGAACGCTGACCAGGCGACGGGGCTTACCTGGAGGGTGGGGCTGTCTTGGGGGTCGTTCTTGGAGTCGCGGATGTGGATGGTGTGGGGGCAGAGGGCGACCTCGACGCACTGGCCGCCCTCGTCGCCGCTGTAGCTGGACTTCCGCCAGGTGTAGGCGACTTCGAGGCAGGCCTGGCCTGAGTCGGAGCTGTAACTGGACTTGAACCACTGGAGTGTTGCGCTGGTCATCGTTCTCCTAGCAGACGGTCGAGCAAGCTCTTGGAGTCCTGAGGGGAAAGGGCCTGTGACCGGAGCATCGCATACTTGTGTGCCCTGTTGGCCGCCTCATTCGGGTCGGCGATCCAGTGGCTGCCGAGCTGGCTTTCGGCGTAGACCAGCTGCTGGTGGTCCGGTGTCTCCAGGATGGTGAACGGGCCCGCCAGACCAGCGTGCGAGGGCGCGTTAAGAGGCAGGATCTGGATGACGAGTTGCCGGAGTTCGGTGAGCTCGCGCAGGTACTGGAGTTGAGAGCGGCGGATCTCCGCCCCGCCGATGTGGAGATGGAGCACCGGCTCCCAGACGACGAAGCTCAGTGTTGGCGGTGAGGGGCGGCGCAGGATCTCCTGACGGTCGATTCGTTCCGTCGTCCTGGCCTTGATCACAGCCTCGTCGTACGCGGGTACATGCTCCCGGAACACGGCGCCCGCGTACTCCGGAGCCTGCAGCAGGCCGGGCATGACGACGCACTCGTACCACGAGACGGCGATGGCCTCGCGCAGGTGCACGATGAACTGCTCCGCGTTGAGCGGGAACTGATCGATCTCCGGCAGGTTCTCGATGCCTGCGACCAACATGCCCTTCGTGTCCAGGAGTTGATCCAGAGCGGCGGCGAGGGGCGGCAGTAGCGACCGCCTGCCCTGCTCGATCGCCGCGATGGTCTCCTCGGCCAGTTCGACTGCCTGGGCCAGAGCGCTCTGCGTGTACCCCGCCGCCTTGCGGGCAGCTTGCAGCTGCTTGCCGAGCATGCGCATGGTCGACTGGTTCTTCGTCCGTGACAGCTTCTTGGTGTTCATGGACTGGCTAACTCCCCACGCCTGCCGCACCGACTCAGTACGGACCCGTACAAAAATTTCGTACGGGTTCACGCACTGATGCACAGTACTGACTCTGCGCGACATTCCTACGGTGATTACCGAACAGAAGCCCCTCGTCCAGCGCGACCAGTTCTACGCCCGGCACCGCCGATCCGTGCCCGCTGCCAGGCGATTGACGGCAGGCGCGCTCAAGTACTGGCAACTCGCCGACTGGCCCCGCACGGACGATCTGCTGCTCTGTGTAAGCGAGTTGGCCACCAACGCCCTCCTCCACGGCGCCCCACCCGGCCGCGGCTTCCTTCTCCGGGTCCGCTACGACGGCGACGTCCTCCGCGTCGAGGTCCACGACAGCGGAACGGGCGTCCCCCGAACCCCCGACGACCCGGACGAAGGCGGGCGCGGCCTGTTGCTGGTCGGTGCGCTCGCGGACAAGTGGGGCGTGGGGGAGCGGAACCCCGGCAAGGTGGTGTGGGCGGAGTTCCTGATGGCTCCCGATGACTGAGGTTCAGGCGCCCCACGCAGCCAGGAGCGCCGCCGCCCTGCGAGATGTCGGGTGGTCGGCACGGCCGAGGTGTTCGGCGGCGTTCAGGACTTCGGCCAGCAGACTCGGGTCGCGGGCCTGGACGCAGAGGGTCAGCAGCGAGTCCAACTGGTCGGCCCAGACGGCCCGTACCTCGGCGGAAGCCGTTCGCGCGGTCGTGGACACCTCTCGGGCCCATGCCAGGATCGCGCCGGGATCGGCGTACGGCATAGGCGGGACGACGCCAACCGAAAGGGCGCCGTCGGAACCCTGCGCACACTCGCCGTGCCGTCTCCGTACCGCCGCCGCCAGCACCGCCGCCGTCGTCGTGTGATAGCAGGTCCCGAAGACGTACGCCGCCGCCTTGGCGTCGTTCAGACCGGCCAGGACCTCGGGGCGATGCACGGGGCTGGGCAGGGCGCCGTCCGGGCGGGCCGCGCGGGCGAGGGCGTTCCAGCCTGCGTGCGGCAGGTGTCCCGCGCCCGAGCCGTCGTCCAGCGCCGCCGTGCACAGCAGCAGCTCCGCCAGAAGGTCCAGGCTGCCCCGGGCGAGGTGCACCCCGAGCAGGACGCGGACGGTCTCGCGCAACGACGTCCAGGACCGGGCCGTCGCCTCGTCCCCGGGGAGCGAGAGGCTGTGCCGGCCGAAGTCCGTCGCGTAGAAGATCACATGGGTCAGGGCGTACGTCTCGCTCTCGCTCAGCTGGAGTACGTCCGGGTCCAGACCGGCGATGCTCTCGCCGAGCAACGCGCCCGGCGCGGGCAGGGACGCAGGGGCCGGGAAGCCGCCGCGGTCGGCGAAGTAGCGGAGCTCCAGGCGGTTGAGCACCGGCTTGTACGGCCGTGCGTGGGCGCCCGCGTCCGCCGCGAGCAGCGCCTCGCACACCGCGCGCCTCGTGGGCTGCGGGCGGCCGAGCAGTTCCAGCAGGCCGATGAGGTTGAGGTGGTACGGGAAGTACTCGTCGGCTCGCCGCAGACCGGCCTCGAAGGACGGGTCGGCGGCCACGCGCACGGCGAGGTCGAGTGCGCCCGTCGCGAGCGGCGCCTCCTTCGACAGCACACCGGCGCGATCCAACACCCGTACCAGACCGAGGAGTTCCAGCAGCGGCCCGGGCCGGAAGGGCCGACGCGGCAGGAACTCCTCCCAGCGCGCGGGCTCGAACCACTCCAACTGCGCCTCGATCCACCGCAGTCCACCCGCCAGCACCCGCTCGGCCGCCTCGTCCTCCCCGAGCAGAACCGCGCCATCCGCTACGTCCGTCACATCCGCCCGCGCATGCGACGGCAACGCCGCCCAACTCACCGCGCACTCCGTACCCGAAGCACCGCCAACACCACCGCCAGGATCCCGGCGAGCGCCCCGAGGTCCACCCACCACGGCAGCAGCCCCCCGCCCCCCAGCAGCGTCTGACGTGCCAGATCGACCGCGTACGTCATCGGGTTGAGGTGCATGATCCAGGCCAGCCACGTGGGCGCGTCCTCGGCGCTGAAGACCGACCCGGAGAGGAACAGCATCGGGAACATGGCGAGTTGGACGGCGGCCTGGAGTGTCTGCACCCGCTTGATGACGGTGGCGAGGCACAGGCCGATCACGCTGAACACCACTGCCGTGAGGGCGTAGACGCCGACCGCCGCGACGAACCGGCCCGGTGTCAGCTCGACCCCGGTCAGCGGTGAGAAGGCGAGCATCACGACGCTCTGCACCGTCACCAGGCCCGCCCCGGCCGCCACCTTGCCCAGCGGCAGGCAGATCCGGGGCACGGGGGCGACGAGGAGTTCGCGCAGGACGCCGTACTCCCGGTCCCAGGCATACGTCTGGCCGGAGGCGACCCCGATCGACACGACCTGGATGGCGATGATCCCGGGGTAGACGTACGCGCTGAACGACACCGAGCCGACCGAGCCGATCATGCCGTTGAAGCCGACGGCGTACACGAGGACGAAGAACAGGATCTGCACGCCCTGGCTGACGAGCATCCCCGGCTTCTTGACCTGCCGCAGCAGATCGCGGTGGGCGATGACGCCGATGGCGCGCAGGGCGACGGTCAGCCGTCCCTCTTCCAGGGCGGCGGGTGCGGTGGTCGCGGTCACGGGGTGCTCACACTCTCCTGTCGGTCGTGGCTGTCCTCGCTCGACCGCGAACCGCTCGATCCGTTCGCGGCCGCCAGGTAGACGTCGTTCATGGACGGGTGGCGTACGGCGACGGTCAGCCCGGGCACGTCCAGCGCGCGGACCACCTCCGCGATCCGGGCCTCGGGGTCGGCGCAGTGCACGGCGACACCGTCGGGCTCGATCAGCGGGTCGAAGCCCGCGGCACGCAACTGGCGGGCGGCGGCCTCGTCGTCCGCGCAGCTCACCACGATCCGGGACGAGTCCAGGCTGCTCTTGAGCTGGTCCAGGCTGCCCTGCCGGACGACCCGCCCCTTCTGCAGGATGACGATCTCGTCGGCGTACTCGGCCTCGTCCATGTAGTGCGTGGAGTACAGGACGGTGACGCCAAGCCGGTCGCGCAGTCGCAGCAGGTCGGCCCAGACGGTGGCGCGGGCGGTCGGGTCCAGGCCGTTGGTGGGCTCGTCGAGGATGATCAGGCCGGGGCGGTGCAGCAGGGCGCGGGCGATCTCGACCCGCCGGGCCAGGCCGCCGGACAGTTCCTCGATGGGCTGACGGCGGCGGTCGGTCAGGCCGAACAGGTCCAGCATGAGGTCGATCCGGGCCCGGGCGTCCGCCCGCTTCATCCCGAACAGCCGCGCGTGGAACCACAGGTTGCGCTCCACGGACAGTTCCTTGTCGAGGGTCCGCTCCTGGAAGACCAGCCCCAGTCGACGGCGGGCGGCCATCGGCGCCGACAGCACGTCGTGCCCGAAGATGCGGACCGAGCCCGCGTCCGGGCGCGATGCGGTCGACAGCACACCCAGCAACGACGACTTCCCCGCGCCGTTGGGGCCGAGCAGCGCCGTGATACGGCCGGGGGGAGAGGCCATGGACACGCCGTCCACGGCGCACACCTTGCCGTAGCGCACTACGAGGTCGGTCAGTTCGAAGGCCGGTGCGGCGGATGCCGCCACGTCTGACACGTCGATTCCCTCCAGCGGTTCAGGCTCCACGGCTGTTCAGGCCAGTCCCAGCGTGCGGTCCCACGGCAACGGTCCCGGATCCACCGGCAGCAGCGACAGCGCCACGCCCGCCGCGCCCTCCAGCATCCCCGCCGTGTTCACGGCCCGGTGCGGGACCGGGGAGAGCGCGGCGGCCGGGAAGCGCATCAGGTGGCGGAAGCCGAACGGGGCCTCCTCGTCGGCGCACTGAAGGACCTTCTCCTCCAACCGGGCGCATCCGGCGAGCAGTTCGGGGTCGCCGGTGGTGTGTGCGACGCGGGCCACGACCCGCAGCAGCCCGGCGTAGCCGTGGCAGACGGTGGCGCCCTCGATCGCCCACAGCGACTCGTCCCGGCGCAGTGCGGCATGCAGCGCGTCGACGGCGGCCGTGCGCCACAGCGGACGGTCGAGCACGGTCCCGGCGTGGCAGAGGGCGGCGGCGACGCCCGGCGCGCCGTAGCACCAGGCGGTACGGGTGAACAGCTCCCGGGGCCGCTCGGGGGCGAGTTCGTCGTCCCAGCTCACCCGGGCCGGCCAGTACGTCCCGGCCGCGTCGCGCAGTGTCCAGCCCAGCAGCCAGTCGGCGACCCGCTCCACGGCCTCGACCAGCCCGGGGACCCGGTGCCCGGCCTCGTACGCCGAGGCGAGCACCGTGAGCGGTCCGGCGATGCCGTGCGCCAGGCCCAGGTTGAAGTCGCCGCGCGGATACGTCTGCCGGTCCCGCTCGCCGAGTTGCAGCTCGCAGGGCACCCACCAGCCGGGCACCTCGTGGCCGTCGACCCGGACGGGCTCGGTGAGCCGTACGAGGTGCCGGAGCGAGTCGGCCAGCGCGGACTCCACGTCGGGGCCGGTCTCGGCCGGGTCGGTGACCGAGTCCAGGAGCAGCCGGGTCGTCCCCGACACCCCGTTGATCAGGTCGTACGCCGCCCAGTCGACGCCCCTGCCGCCGTCCGCGGCACGGTCGCGGAAGGTGCCGAGCCGGGTCAGCTGGTCGTCGGCGACCCAGGCGGCGAGCTTGCGGCGCAGGGCGCCGTAGTGCCCCTCGGGTCCCGCGCAGGTCTGGGCGGCGGCGAGCAGGGCGGCGGGGCCGGAGAACAGGCCGCGGCTCGGCGCGGAGTTCATCACCCCGGCCGCCGCGGCGAGGTGCCGGTGCGCCGTACGCCGCCAGGTCCCGTCGGTGCGGGCGAGCTCCCCGTAGAGGAGGGCGACGCCGGGCAGTCCGTTGGCGAGGGTCATCGGACCCCACATCACGGAGTCGTAGATGGGGTCCCGGTTGTCGTCCCGGGAGGCGACCTCGGCGACCTGCCCGGGGTCGGCGAGCCGGTCGGCGACCAGGGTCACCGCCTCCCGCGCGCTCAGCTTGGTGGTGGTCATGATGCGTGGCTCCGGCGGTGGAAGTTGTCCTGTACGGCACCGCGCGCGATGCCGAGTACGGTCAGCTCACGGGCGCTCTCACCGCCGAACAGGCGGTTGCAGACCATGTGCAGCAGGCTGCCGACGACCCGGCCTTCGGGACTCCGGCCTTCGGGGGTCTGGCCTTCGGGGCTCCGGCCTTCGGGGGCCTGGCCTTCAGGGGTCCGGCCTTCAGGGCTCCGGCCGTCCGGGCTGTCGGCGGGCTCCCGGACCAGTTCGGCCAGGTGGCGCACGGCCTCGTCCCGGGCGGTCAGCGCGGCCAACGCCCGTGCGCCCGCAGGGTCGT
>JABFVM010000326.1 GCA_013362785.1 Streptomyces sp.
ATAGGCGTAGGCCACCGCGGAGGCGAACAGCGCGTTGGAGCGCTCCAGGGCCGGGACGTGGATGAGCAGTTGGAGCAGGGCTGCGGCTCGGGCCTGCGGGCTGTCGTAGACGGGGATGTCGAATATCTCCGCCTCATGGCGGGCGACGGCGGCGACGAGGGCGCCCCAGTCGGTGACCTGGGGGTCCCCCGGAGTGTGCTTCTCGGCGAGCATCAGCAGCCAGGCGAGGTCAATGTTCAGATGGCTCAACGGATCAACGACGACCTTCGCGCTCCGCGCCGAACTCCTCGGCGAAGACGGATTCGTACTGCTTCATGAAGTCGGCGGCGGCGTCCACGAAGGTGTGGCCGACCTCCCCGGTGTCCTTCTGGACCAGCTCTTCGATGTAGCGGTTGACGCTCATGCCACGGGCCAGGGCGCGTTCGCGGGCCGCGCGGGCCGTGCCCTCGTCGACTCTCACGTTCAGCTGGGTCTTCGCCATACCTAGAAGCTAGCGCGGCAGTGCTAGCACCGGCAAGCCCCCCCCCGAGAGGAGCATGCCCCTTACATCGATATCAGGGGCCCGACCTGGGGCGGAGAGCGACCGGGACCTTGGGGGGATACATGTGTGCGGTGGATCACATTACGCTCGGCGGAGACGAGGGTCGTTACGTCCGTGAGGAGTCGGTCTTGTCCACAGCAGCTGCCCAGTACGCCCCGGGCCCCGCGTCGGCGGACGGCATCGCGGCCCGCGCCCGCTCCCTGACCAAGGCGTACGGCTCGGGCGAGACGACGGTGCTCGCCCTCGACGCGGTGGACGTGGACATCGCGCGCGGCCGGTTCACGGCGGTCATGGGGCCGTCGGGTTCCGGGAAGTCCACGCTGATGCACTGTCTGGCGGGCCTGGACAACGTCTCGGCGGGACAGGTCTGGCTCGGCGACACCGAGATCACCGGACTGAAGGATCGCGAGCTGACCCGGCTGCGACGGGACCGGATCGGGTTCATGTTCCAGTCGTTCAACCTCATCCCGACCCTCAACGCGGCCGAGAACATCACGCTGCCCATGGACATCGCCGGCAAGAAGCCCGACGAGAAGTGGCTGGACCAGGTCATCGACACACTGGGACTGCGGGACCGCCTCAGGCACCGCCCCTCCCAGCTCTCCGGCGGCCAGCAGCAGCGGGTCGCCTGCGCCCGCGCGCTCGCCTCCAGGCCGGAGCTGATCTTCGCCGACGAACCCACCGGCAACCTGGACTCGCGGGCCGGTCTGGAGGTGCTCGGCTTTCTTCGGGAGGCCGTGGACCAGCTGGGGCAGACCGTCGTCATGGTCACCCACGACCCGGGCGCCGCCGCCCACTCCGACCTGGTGCTCTTCCTGGGCGACGGGCGGATCGTGGACGAGATGGAGCGGCCGACGGCGGAGGCCGTACTGGAACGGATGAAGCGGTTCGACGTGATCCGCGGCCAGTTCGACGAGTCGATACCCAGGACGTCCCAACCCAGGACGTCCCAACCCAGGACGTCCCAACCCGGGCCGTCCGAACCCAGGGCGTCCGAACCCAGGACGTCCGAACCCGGGCCGTCCGACACCAGGGCCTCTGAGGAGAGCTGACCCCGTGCTGAAGGCGACGCTCCGGAGCTTCCTCGCCCACAAGGGGCGGCTGCTGCTCTCCGCCCTGGCGGTGGTCCTGTCCGTGGCGTTCGTCGCGGGCAGCCTGATCTTCTCGGACACCGTCAGCCGCACCTTCGACCGGCTCTTCGCCTCGACCGCCGCCGACGTCACGGTCACCCCCAGGGAGACCCTCGACGAGACGGTCCCCTCGGGGCAGACCCTGACCCTGCGGGCCTCGCTCGCAGACCGCCTCGCCCGGGTCGACGGCGTCGCCTCGGCCCGCGCGGACGTGGACGTGGACGGCCTCACCGTCGTCGACAAGGACCGCGAGTCGGTGGGCCCGACCACCGGCGCCCCCACCATCGGCACCGACTGGAACCCCACCGAACGCAGCCCGGTGAAGCTCACCTCCGGGCACGCCCCCAAGGGCGAGGGGCAGGTCATGATCGACGCGGACACCGCCGACGACAAGGACGTGCGGATCGGCGACCGCCTCACGGTCATCGGGCAGGAGGGCTCCTTCCCGGTCGAGGTCGTCGGCATCGTCACCTTCACCACCACCAACCCCGGTGCCGCGCTGGTCTTCTTCGACACCCCGACCGCGCAGACCAGGCTCCTCGGCGACCCGAAGGCGGCCACCAGCATCTCGCTGGACGCGGCCGAGGGCGTCAGCGACACCGACCTCAAACGGCGCGTGGCCGACGCGCTGGGCACCGACACCGGCACCTACCAGCTGCGCACCGCCGAGGAGCAGGCCAAGTCGGACGTCGAGCAGCTGGGCGGGTTCCTCGACATCATCAAGTACGTGATGCTCGGCTTCGCCGGGGTCGCCGTGCTGGTGGGCGTGTTCCTGATCGTCAACACGTTCTCCATGCTGATCGCGCAGCGCACCCGGGAGCTGGGCCTGCTGCGGGCGCTCGGCGCGGACCGGCGCCAGGTGCGGCGCTCGGTGCTCACCGAGGCGCTGCTGCTCGGGCTGGTCGGCTCGACGCTGGGCCTCGCGGCCGGCATCGGGCTGGCCGCAGGGCTCATCGAGCTGATGGGTCTGCTGGGCATGAACATCAGGACGACCGAGATGGTCATCGGCTGGGGGACGCCGGTGACCGCCTACGTCGTCGGTCTGGGCGTCACCTTCGTGGCGGCGTACCTGCCGGCCCGGCGGGCGGCGGGTGTCTCGCCGATGGCGGCGCTCGCGGACGCCGAGATCGCCGAGATCGGGCGGCCACTGCGGCTGCGCGCGGTGTTGGGCTCGCTGGTCGGGGCGGCCGGTGCGGCGGCGCTCGTGGGCTGTGCGGTGTCGTCGAAGACGTCGTCGGCGGCGTCCCTGCTGGGCCTCGGCGTCCTGCTGACCCTCATCGCGACCGTGATCGCCGGACCACTGCTGGTCCGGCCGGTGATCCGGGTCCTCGGCGGGGCGTTCCCCGCGCTGTTCGGCTCGATCGGGCGGATGAGCCAGCGCAACGCCCTGCGCAACCCGCGCCGCACCGGGGCCACGGCCGCCGCCCTGATGGTGGGCCTCGCGCTGGTCGGCGGGATGTCGGTGGCGAGCGCCTCCATGACGACGTCGTTCGACCAGCAGATCGACAAGACGCTCGGCGCCGACTTCGTGGTGCAGAACAGCAACTTCGTGCCCTTCCCACGGGAGATCACCGAGCGGATCCGCGACACCGAGGGCGCGGGGCTCGTCGTACGGTCGCAGTTCACGACGATCGCGCTACGGCTCCCGGACGGCGACCGGGTGAAGACGACCGCCGCGGGTTACGAACCCGAGCTCGACAAGGTCGCCAACATCACCTACGCGCAGGGCGACAGCGCGGCCGCGCTCGCGCCCGGGCACCTCGCCATGGACAAGGACTTCGCCGAGGACCACGGCGTCCGCGTCGGCGACACGCTGCCCGTCGAGTTCCAGGGCGGCCGGCGGGCCGAGCTGACCGTGGGCGCCCTGACCGACCAGGAGTCCGCCGACGGGTTCGGCACCACGGGCGGGATCTACTTCGGTCTGACCACCCTGGAGAAGTACGCGCCGGGCGGGCAGGACGCCGCCGTGTACGTCAACGCCGCTTCCGGCACCAGCACGGACGACCTGCGGGCCGCCCTGGAGAAGACGCTCGACCCGTATCCGCAGGTGCAGGTCCGTGACATCGCCGACTACAAGGATCTGGTGCACAACCAGATCGCCGTACTGCTCTACCTCGTGTACGCCCTGCTCGGGCTCGCGATCGTCATCGCGGTGCTCGGCGTGGTCAACACCCTCGCCCTGTCGGTCGTCGAACGCACCCGGGAGATCGGGCTGCTCCGGGCCATCGGGCTGGCCCGGCGGCAGTTGCGCCGGATGATCCGGCTGGAGTCGGTGGTGATCGCCGTGTTCGGGGCGGTGCTGGGGCTGGCGCTGGGGCTGGTGTGGGGCGTGTGCACCCAGCAGGTGCTGGCGTTGCAGGGCATGACGGCGCTGGCGATCCCGTGGGGCACGATCGTCGCGGTGGTGATCGGCTCGGCGGTGGTGGGCGTGGTGGCGGCGCTGCTGCCCGCGTTGCGTGCATCCCGCATGAATGTGCTGGCGGCCATCGCGCACGAGTGATGGAATCGCGGCAGGTGCTCAATTCCCTTGCAGGTGAGGAGAGTTCATGTCGCAGCCGGTGAGCCCGCGTCCGTTCCGCTTCGGCGTCAACCTGATGACCGCCGCCCCGGCCGACGAGTGGCGGGCCAAGTGCCGCCGGGCCGAGGAGCTCGGCTACGACGTGATCCTGGTCCCCGACCATCTGGGCATGCCCGCGCCGTTCCCGGCCCTGGTCGCGGCGGCGGAGGCGACCGAGCGGCCCCGGCTGGGCACGTTCGTGCTGAACGCGGGGTTCTGGAACCCGGCCCTGCTCGCCCGGGAGGTGGCGACGGCCGACGCGCTGACGGGCGGGCGCCTGGAACTCGGGCTGGGCACCGGCTATGTGCGGGCCGAGCACGACACGGCGGGCCTGCCCTGGCTCTCCCCCGGCGCCCGGGTCGACCATCTGCTGCACACGATCGAGGAGCTGTACCGACTCCTCGTCGACGCGGAACACCAGCCGCGGCCGGTGCAGAAGCCGCGCGTCCCGCTGCTCGTCGGCGGCAACGGCGACCGTGTGCTGCGCCTGACCGCCGAGCACGCCGACATCGCGGCCTTCACCGGCGCGCGTTCGGTGCGGGGAAGTACGACGGGGCAGCTGGAGGTCATGCTCGCCGGGGAGCTCGACGAGCGGGTCGCGCGGTACCGGGAACTGGCGGCGGGCCGCGATGAACCGGCGGAGCTGAACCTGCTCATCCAGTTCGTGCTGGAGACGGACGACCGCGAGGCCGCCGTACAGCCCTTGATGGAGCGGGTGCCGTACCTCACGCCGGGCCAGGTCCTGGAGCTGCCGATCGGTCTGGTCGGCAGCGTGGCGGAGATGGCCGGGCAGGTGCTGGCGCAGCGCGAGCGGTACGGGTTCACCTATCTGACCGTCCTCGAACCGAGCATGGAGGCGTTCGCCCCGGTGATGGCGCGACTGCGCGGTGAGTAGGGGCGAGTCGCGGTGAGTAGGGGCGAGTGGCGGCGGGCAGCCGTCCGGATGCTGGAATTCCGCGTACTGTCGCACCGCCCGTGATGGGATCGGCACCATGACTGATCTGCGGATACGGGCCGCCACGGCCGACGACCTCGACCTCGCGCTGGCCTTCTGGAAGACGGCCGCCGAGGGCACCAGCATCAGCGACGACCGGGAGGGTGTGGAGCGGCTGGTCGCCCGTGACCCCGAGGCGCTGATCCTGGCGGAGCTGGACGGCGAGCTGGTCGGCACGGTGATCGCGGGCTTCGACGGCTGGCGCTGCCATCTGTACCGGCTGGCGGTGCACCCGGAGCGTCGCCGCCGGGGCATCGGCTCGGCGTTGCTGGCCGCCGCGGAGGAGAGGTTCGTACGGCTCGGCGGGCGCCGCGGCGACGCCATGGTGCTGGTGCGCAACGAGACGGGGCAACATGCCTGGCGCGCGGCCGGGTACGCGCCCGAGGAGCAATGGCGCCGGTGGGTGAAGCACCTCACCGACTGATCCCCCGACGCACGTGACCGATCACTCGACCGAAACGCTTTGCCCGTCCTTTACTATTGGGGGACTACTTCGGTCCTCCAATGAAAGGTGTGAGCGTCCGCCCATGGGCGAGCCTCCCAGTACCCGACATCGCGCGATCCTCCCCACCCTGTCCGACCATGGGACGGAGGTGACCCGATGACCGAAGTGCTCCTCCTTCTGGTGGCGATCCTGCTGTCGCTCGCCTGTGGTGCCTTCGTCGCGGCCGAGTTCTCGCTGACCACCGTCGAGCGCAGCGAGCTGGAGCGGGCCGTGGAACGCGGCGAGCGGGGCGCCGCCGGCGCCCTCAAGGCCGTACGGAATCTGACGTTCCAGCTCTCCGGCGCGCAGCTCGGCATCACGGTCACCAACCTGGTCGTCGGCATGCTCGCCGAGCCGTCCATCGCCGCGCTGCTCGCGGGCCCGCTGGAGTCGCTCGGCATCTCCCGCTCGACGGCGAGCTCGATCGCCCTGGTGATCGGTACGGCCCTGTCGACCGTCGTCCTGATGGTGGTCGGCGAGCTGGTGCCCAAGAACTGGGCGATCTCCTCACCGCTGGCCGTGGCCAAGTCGGTGGGCAACGCGCAGCGCTGGTTCAGCGCGGTCTTCCGCCCCTTCATCACCCATCTGAACAACACGGCGAACCGCATAGTGCGCCGCTTCGGCGTGGAGCCCACCGAGGAACTGGCCGCCGCGCGCGGACCCCAGGAACTGGCCGCCCTCGCCCGGCACTCCGCCCGGGAGGGCGCCCTGGAGGCGGACACCGCCGAGCTCTTCGTACGGACCCTGAACCTGGCCGATCTGACCGCGGAGAACGTCATGACGCCGCGCGTCCAGGTCGTCGCCCTCGACGCCCAGGCGACCTGCGAGGACGTGGCCAACGCGACGCGGGCCACCGGCCTGTCCCGGTTCCCCGTGTACCGCGGCAACCTCGACTCGGTCGTGGGCACCGCGCACATCAAGGACATCCTGGCGGTGCCCGCCGAGAGCCGGCCCCGCGTCTCCGTCGCCGAGCTGATGCGCGAACCGCTGCTCGTCCCCGAGACGCTCACCGTCGACCGGCTCCTCGACCGGCTGTCCGGCAAGCGCACCATGGCCGTCGTCATCGACGAGTACGGCGGCACGGCCGGCGTGGCCACGCTGGAGGACATCGTCGAGGAGGTCGTCGGCGAGGTGCGGGACGAACACGACCCGCACGAGACACCCGACCTCGCCGCCGCGGGCAGCGACGACCAGGGCCGGGCGCTGTTCTCGGCCGACGGTTCGGCGCGCCTGGACCAGCTCGTGCGGGTGGGGCTGAGGGCGCCCGAGGGGCCGTACGAGACGCTGGCCGGGCTGGTCGCGACCGAGCTGGGCCGGATACCCGCCGTCGGTGACTGTGTCGAGGTCGCCGGCTGGCGGCTCGACGTGGTGGACGCCGCGGGCCGCCGGGCCGCGCGGGTGCTGCTGCACGCGCCGCTCGACGACACCACGGACCACGAGAAGGAGGCTGGGCGATGACCGCCGTACAGCTGCTCATCGGCTTCGCGACGCTGGTCGTCAACGCCTTCTTCGTGGGCGCCGAGTTCGCGCTGATCTCGGTGCGCCGCTCACAGATCGAGCCGTACGCCGAGCAGGGCGACCGGCGCGCCAAGAGCGTGCTGTGGGGTCTGCAGCACGTGTCCGCGCTGATGGCGGCCGCGCAGCTCGGCATCACGCTGTGCACCCTGGTGCTCGGTGTGGTCGCGGAGCCCGCCATCGAGCATCTGCTGGCGCCGGTGTTCCACGCGGTGGGCGTACCGGAGAGCGCCGGGCACGTGGTGTCCTTCGTGATCGCGCTGACGCTGGCGACGTATCTGCACATGCTGCTCGGCGAGATGGTGCCGAAGAACATCGCGCTGGCCGAGCCGGTCCGCAGCGCCCTGGTGCTCGGTCCGCCGCTGGTCACGCTGTCCCGGGCACTGCGGCCGGTGATCTTCACGATCAACGCCTTCGCCAACACGCTGCTGAAGCTGATGCGCGTCGAGACCAAGGACGAGGTCACCGCGACCTTCTCGGACGCCGAGCTGGCCCGGCTGGTGCGTGACTCCGGCGAGGCCGGCCTGATCGACGAGCGCGCCCGGGAGCGGCTGCACGACGCCCTGGAACTGGGCCGCAGGCCGGTGCGTGACGTGGTGCTCCCGCTGGAACGCGTCGTCTACGCGCGCGTGGGCGTCACCCCGGAGGAGCTGGAGCGGCTGTCGGCCGAGTCGGGCTTCTCCCGCTTCCCGGTCGTCGACGAGGGGCGGCACATCGTCGGCTACCTCCATGTGAAGGACGCGCTGGACGCCGCCCAGCAGGACGTGCCGTTCCAGGTGGCGGACATGCGGCCCATCGCACGCGTACGGGAGGGCACACCGCTGGACGACGTGCTCACGGCGATGCGGGGCAGCCGTACGCATCTGGCGGCCGCGCTGGGCAGCGACGGGCGGCTGGCCGGTCTGGTGACCATGGAGGACGTCCTGCGGGAGCTGTTCGGGCAACGGGCCTGACAGCAGCGCGGAGGTGGGGCCCGGGCCGACCGACCGACGGGTATGCGCCTCGGGATACCATCTCTGTCGCCATGCAGACGAACCCCACTCACACCAGCCTGGTCGCGGTCGGCGACTCCTTCACCGAGGGCATGTCGGACCTGCTCCCGGACGGCTCCTACCGGGGCTGGGCCGACCTCCTCGCCGACCGGATGGCCGCCCGCACGCCCGGTTTCCGCTACGCCAACCTCGCGGTGCGCGGCAAGCTGATCAAGCAGATCGTCGAGGAGCAGGTGGACGTGGCGGCCGCGATGGGCGCCGACGTGATCACGCTCGTCGGCGGGCTCAACGACACGCTGCGGCCCAAGTGCGACATGGGGCGGGTGCGCGGTCTCCTGGGGGAGGCCGTGGAGAAGCTCGCCCCGTCGTGCCGACAGCTCGTGCTGATGCGCAGCCCGGGGCGGCAGGGGCCGGTCCTGGACCGGTTCCGGCCGCGTATGGAGGAGCTGTTCGCCTGCGTCGACGAGCTGGCGGCGCGGCACGGCGCGATCGTCGTCGACCTGTACGGGGCCCCCTCGCTCGGCGATCCCCGCATGTGGGACGTGGACCGGCTGCATCTGACGGCCGAGGGGCACCGCCGGGTCGCGGAGGCGGTGTGGCAGACCCTCGGCTACGACCCCGAGGACACCGACTGGCACACGCCGATGGCGGCGACGATGCCGCCCGGGTGGGCCGCGCGGCGGGTCGCCGACGCACGGTTCGCGCGGCAGTATCTGCTGCCGTGGATCGGGCGGCGCCTGACGGGACGGTCGTCCGGGGACGGGCTGCCGCCGAAGCGGCCGGAGCTGCTGCCGTACGAAGGGCCTGCGGCGTAGGGCCGCTGGAAGAGGGCCGCTGCGAGAAGAGCCGCTGAACGGGACGCGCCCGGTGTTCCCTGACGGGGCACCGGGCGCTGTCACAGAGGGGTGCGCTACTGCTGGCGCGCGGCCCTGCTGCGCCGGTACAGGAAGGCTCCGGCGATCAGCAGCGCCCCACTGCCGGCCACGCCTCCGACGATGGCACCGGTGTTGGTGCCGGTCTCGGGCATGTGGGGGTGATGCGGCTTGTGGGGCTTGTGCATGTGCGGGGGAGGCGCCGGCCGGTGCTTGTGCGGAGGCCGCGGCTTGTGGGGCTTGTGGGGCTTGTTCGGCTTGTGCGGGCGCTCGTGGCCGTAGCCGTTGCCATAGCCCTCTTCGGAGCCGTAGCCGTAGTCGTCCTTCTCCTCCGAGCCGTAGCCGTAGCCGCCCTGCTCCTCGGAGCCGTAACCGTAGTCGTCCTTCTCCTCGGAGCCGTAGCCGTAGTCGTTCGACTCCTCGGAGCCGTAGCCGTCGTGCTTGGGCTTCTCGTAGCCGTGGTCCTTCGGCTTCTCGTACCCGTGGTCCTTGGGCTTCTCGTAGCCGTACCCGTGATCCTTGGGCTTCTCGTACCCGTGGTCCTTCGGCTTCTCGTAGCCGTACCCGTGGCTCGGCTTCTCGTAGCCGTCACTTGAGTTGCCGTATGCGGAGGCGGTGCTGGAGCTGGTGGTGACGCTTTCGGACGTGGACGACGACTGGCCCATCCCGCTGAGCCGGTCATTCACCTCCTGCATTCTTTCATGCATCTCGCCGAATTTTTCATTCATCTCGCCGAATGTGTCATCCAGCTGCTCTTCCAGCCCCTCCGAGTCCCACAGGTCCGAACGGCTCGACAGTGAGCCGGCGGAGTTCAGCGCGGTCCCCTGCATGCGCGGGGCCGCGGACGCCCAAGTGCCGCATAGAGACAGGGCACTTGTCGTGGCGGCGGCCACAATCAATCCCTTGGTCAGGGCCTTTCGCATTCTCGTCGTCTTTCTGTCAGGCGGAATGGGGAAGCCGACGTCGGCTATTGACGCGGTCTTTTCGGTTGCCGGGATTCGCATGTCATCGCAGGAGTCGTGATGCCGTACGAACACACTCATCACGACCTGGTGACTATGAACGAGAAATGGAGGCCACAGGGAGCCGGGACGCGTTGATGACCGGAGAATTCACCCGATCGCCCGTATTCGACCGCCGATCGCACCGCTGACCTGGGGTGCTCGCGCCGCTGACCTGGGGTGCTCGCGCCCGCGGACACGATCCGGGGCCCCGCGGGACGCCGGGTAAACTCCGTGCACGTGACTTCTGCGCCCGCCAAGCCCCGCATCCCGAACGTCCTCGCCGGACGCTACGCCTCCACCGAGCTCGCCACGCTCTGGTCCCCCGAGCAGAAGGTGAAGTTGGAGCGGCAGCTCTGGCTCGCCGTTCTGCGGGCCCAGAAGGACCTCGGCATCGAGGTGCCGGACGAGGCGCTCGCCGACTACGAGCGCGTCCTCGACACCGTCGACCTGGCCTCGATCGCCGAGCGCGAGAAGGTCACGCGGCACGACGTGAAGGCGCGGATCGAGGAGTTCAACGACCTCGCCGGGCACGAGCACGTGCACAAGGGCATGACCTCGCGCGACCTCACCGAGAACGTCGAGCAGCTGCAGATCCGGCTCTCCCTGGAGCTGATGCGCGACCGTACGGTGGCCGTGCTGGCGCGGCTGGGCAAGCTGGCCGGTGAGTACGGCGAGCTGGTCATGGCCGGCCGCTCGCACAACGTCGCCGCGCAGGCCACGACGCTCGGCAAGCGCTTCGCGACCGCCGCCGACGAGCTCCTCGTCGCATACGGCCGGGTCGAGGAGCTCCTTGGCCGCTACCCGCTGCGCGGCATCAAGGGCCCGGTCGGCACGGCGCAGGACATGCTGGACCTGCTGGGCGGGGACGCCTCGAAGCTCGCCGAGCTGGAGGACCGGATCGCCGGGCACCTGGGCTTCTCGCAGGCGTTCACCTCGGTCGGCCAGGTCTACCCGCGCTCGCTGGACTACGAGGTCGTGACCGCGCTGGTGCAGCTGGCGGCGGCGCCGTCCTCGCTGGCCAAGACCGTCCGCCTGATGGCCGGGCACGAGCTGGTGACCGAGGGCTTCAAGCCGGGCCAGGTCGGCTCCTCCGCGATGCCGCACAAGATGAACACGCGGTCGTGCGAGCGCGTCAACGGTCTCATGGTCATCCTGCGCGGCTACGCCTCCATGACGGGCGAGCTGGCGGGCGACCAGTGGAACGAGGGCGATGTGTCCTGCTCGGTGGTGCGCCGGGTCGCGCTGCCGGACGCGTTCTTCGCGCTGGACGGCCTGCTGGAGACGTTCCTGACGGTGCTGGACGAGTTCGGCGCCTTCCCGGCCGTCGTGGCCCGCGAGCTGGACCGCTACCTCCCCTTCCTCGCCACCACCAAGGTGCTGATGGGCGCGGTGCGCGCGGGCGTCGGCCGTGAGGTCGCGCACGAGGCGATCAAGGAGAACGCGGTCGCCTCCGCACTGGCGATGCGCGAGCAGGGCGCCGAGCGCAACGAGCTGCTCGACAAGCTGGCCGCCGACGAGCGCATCCCGCTCGACCGTGCCCAGCTGGACGCGCTGATGGCCGACAAGCTGTCCTTCACAGGCGCCGCGGCGGACCAGGTGACCATCGTCGTGGGCCGGATCGAGGAGATCGTGAAGCAGCGCCCGGAGGCCGCCGGTTACACGCCCGGCGCCATCCTCTGACACCTCTCACTCCGAGGTTCTCCACCGCATGACGCGCTTCACCCAGGCGGAGCTGGAGGCCGCCCGCGACCGACTCGTCCCGGACGTCGTCGCGGGCGGTCTCCAGGTGCTGTTCTGCGGCATCAACCCCGGTCTGATGACGGCCGCGACCGGCCATCACTTCGCCCGCCCCGGGAACCGTTTCTGGCCGGTCCTGCACCTGTCCGGGTTCACGCCCCGGCTCATGAAGCCGTCGGAGCAGGAGGAACTGTTGTCGTACGGGCTCGGCATCACGAATGTCGTGGCGCGGGCGACGGCGCGGGCCGACGAGCTGAGCGCCGAGGAGTACCGCGAGGGCGGGCGGCTGCTGGCGACGAAGGTGACAGGGCTGCGGCCGCGGTGGCTGGCGGTGGTGGGCGTCACCGCGTATCGGGCCGCGTTCGACGATCGCAAGGCCCGGGTGGGGCCGCAGGAGCGGGTGATCGGGAGCACGCGCGTGTGGGTGCTGCCCAACCCGAGCGGGCTGAACGCGCATTGGACGGCGCAGACGATGGCCGAGGAGTACGGGCGGTTGCGCGTTGCGGCCGCCGAAGCCTGACGGGTCAGGGCCGGTTCTGACGGTCCGGGCGGGGCTGAGGGCCAGGTCCGGTTCTGACGGTCAAGGGGGCTGAAGGTCAGGGCCGGTCTGACGGTAAGGGCAGGGCTGATGGTCAGGGCGGAGCAGTCTCGGTGACCACGGCGAGCAGTTGGACGTCGTGGTCCTGCTCCCGGTCGGCGACGACCACCACGACCCAACGGCCCGTCCCCTCCGCCTCCCAGAGGTAGGCCACGCGGGCGCGTGCGCTGAGCCAGGCCCAGGGCTCGGGTATCTCCTCCTGTTCGGTGCGCAGGAGTGTGGTCTCAAGGCTCAATGGATCCGTCTCTCCCCAGCGTGAGGCGAGCCGGTCGTAGAGGGCGTCGCGGTCCTTCTCGTACTGCTCGACGGTCACCGCCCGCGCGGCACAGTCGCCCTGGCTGCTCTCTAACACCGCGACGTGGTACCCGGGTCCGCCCGCCTCGACGCCCGACGCGTCGCGCTCCGCCGTGAAGGGGCGGAAGCACAACTCGTCGATGAGGGCGATGTGCCGTGCGATGTTCATGTGGTCCAGTAAACCCGGCCCCACTGACAATTGGTGCGCCGTCAGGCATCCCGGCGCCGCACGCTCCACGCCCCCGCCAGCAACGCGCCCACCGTCCACAGCGCGGTCACCGCCAGTCCCGACCACGGCCCGAGGGTGCCCTCGTACGTCTGGTGCAGGACGATCTGCCCGGCCTTGTCCGGCATGAAGTCCGCGACGGTGCCCGCGGCATCGCCGATCACGAAGGACACGACGAGGATGAACGGGATCAGCAGGGAGAGCGTGGCCACGCCGCTGCGCAGCAGGGCGGTGAGGCCCGCCGCGAACAGGGCGATGAGCATCAGGTAGATCCCGCAGCCCAGCACGCCCCGAACCTGCTGGGCCGCGGTGAGCCCGGCCGCCGCTGAGCCGAGTCCCGCGCGTCCCACGACGAGCGCCGTGACGGCGGTGACGAGGCCGACGAGCAGGGCCGGGACGGCGATGGCGGTCACCTTGGCGGCGAACCACTGTCCGCGCCGCGGCACCGCGGCGAGCGTCAGTCGGAGCGCACCCCCGTGGTACTCCGACGACACCGCCAGGGCGCCGAACGAGATGGCGGCGATCTGGCCGGGCAGGACCCCGGACAGTGCCGTGAAGAGTGGGTCGAAGTCCGGGTCGGAGCTGCCGTCGGTGCCGGCGAGCGCGGAGAACGCCGCCGTCACGGCGAACAGCGCCAGCAGCGCTCCGGGCAGTGAGCGCAGGGTGCGGATCTTGAGCCACTCCGAGTGGAGCACGGGCGCGAACGGCATGGTTCAGACCTCCTGGGGCTGTGCGGTGAACTCGGCCTCGGTCGCGGTCAGGTCGAGGTAGGCCTGCTCCAACGTGCCTTCTTCGGCGGCGAGTTCGAGAATGGGGACGCCCGCCTCGGAGGCGAGTCGGCCGATGTCGTCCACGCGCGCGTGGCGCACGGTCCAGTGGCCGTCCTCGTGCTGGACGGCGTCGTGACCGTGCCGGGCGAGCGCCGCCTTGAGCTCGGTGGCGTCGGTGGTGCGGATCCGGACGCGCGGTTCCACGCGCGCGTGGATGAACTCCCGCATCGGGGTGTCGGCCAGCAGGCGGCCCCGGCCGAGGACGACGAGATGGTCGGCGAAGGACGCGGTCTCGTTCATGAGGTGGCTGGAGACCAGGACCGTGCGCCCCTCCCCCGCGAGGCGGCGCAGCAACGCGCGGATCCAGATGATGCCTTCGGGATCGAGCCCGTTGGACGGCTCGTCGAGCATGACCACCTCGGGGTCGCCGAGCAGGGCGGCGGCGATGCCCAGCCGCTGGCGCATGCCCAGTGAGTACGTCTTCACCCGGCGCCGCGCCACCGACGCGAGCCCCGTCTCCTCCAGGACCTCGTCGACCCGGCGGTTCGGGATGCGGTTGCTCGCCGCGAGGACGCGCAGATGGTCGCGGGCGGTGCGGGAGCCGTGCGCGGCCTGGGCGTCGAGCAACGCGCCGACGTGGCGCAGGGGTTCGGTCAGGGTCGCGTAGGCGCGGCCGCCGAGGGTGGCGGTGCCGGAGGTCGGCCGGTCCAGGCCGAGCACGAGCCGCATGGTGGTGGACTTTCCGGCGCCGTTGGGGCCGAGGAAGCCGGTGACGCGGCCGGGGAGGACGGTGCAGGTGAGGTCGTCCACGGCTCGCCGGGTGCCGTACTCCTTGGTGAGGGCCTGGACTTCGATGCTGGTCATGGCAGTCAGCCTGGTCGCCGGGCGGGGGTGCGGTCCTCCCCCGGCGGTGGAGATCGTCTCCCCCGTGCGGGGGAGGCTCGTTGTCAGTGGCGGCTGGCACGATGACGGAATGGTCCGCTTGCTGCGCCCGTTCGGCCGGGCGGTGACGTACACACGATTGCTGCATCTGTTCATCGCGATCGTGTGGCCGAGCATGTGGCTGTTCATCGAGGAAGCGTGGTGGACCTGGGTGGGGGCCGCCGTGCTGCTCGCGCCGGTCGGGCTGCTGCCCGCGATGCGGACCGTGGAGGGGCTGCAGGCCAGGCTGCTGCTGACCGGCCACCGGCCCGACGGCGGGAGCGCCGACATCGTCGTCGCGCCGTCCGTCTCCTGGCGGGACCGGGGGCGGCTCGTCGTATGGCTGGAGGCGCGGCTGCTGATCGGCTGCGCGACCTCTGTGTTCTGCGCCCAACTGCTGATCGCCATGGCGGACTTGGTGTGGGCCGCGTTCGGCGGTGACACCGACAGCGGCGAGCTGTTCGCCCTCGACGGCCATGCCTGGTGGCATGTCCTGCTGGTGCCCGTGGCGCTGGGCACGCTCGCGGTGACCGTGGTCGTGTCGGGCCACCTCATCACCGCGCTCGCCCGCCGGCTCCTGGGCCCCTCCCCCGCCGAGCGCATGGCCGCCCTGGAGGAGCGCACCGAGCAGCTCCTGGAGCGGACCCGCATCGCGCGTGAGCTCCACGACTCCATCGGACACGCCCTGACCGTGGCCGTGGTGCAGGCGGGTGCGGCGCGCGCGGCGGGCGACCCCGCCTTCACCGAGCGGGCGCTGGACGCCATCGAGGAGACCGGCCGGGCCGCTCTGGAGGACCTGGAGCGTGTCCTGGGCATCCTGCGCGAGTCGGAGCGGCCGGTCAGCAGCCGACCGACCCTGGTGGACGCCGATCGTCTGCTGGAGTCCGCGCGTGCCTCCGGTGCCAAGGTCGAGGCCGACCTGACCGGGCAGTTGGACGCCGTGCCCGGCCCGGTGTCCCGGGAGGGCTATCGCATCCTCCAGGAGTCGCTGACCAACGTGCTGCGCCATGCGGGGTCCGTCCCGGTCCGGGCCCGCATCGCCGTCGCGGACGGCACGCTCACCCTGGAGGTCCGCAACCCGCTCACCGCCGACATACCGGGGCCCGGCAGGGGCAGCGGCCTGCGCGGCATACGCGAGCGGGCGGCCCTGCTGGGCGGGCGCGCGCGGACCGGTCCCGACCAGGGTGACTGGCAGGTACATGTAGAGCTGCCGCTCGGCTGATCTACGCTGGCCGGATGCCGGTCACCGTTCTCCTCGTCGATGACGAACCCCTCGTACGCGCCGGTCTGCGGGCCGTGCTGGAGGCGCAGCCCGACATCGAGGTCGTCGGGGAGGCGGCCGACGGGGCGGCGGTGATTCCGCTGGTGCGGCAGCTGCGGCCCGACGTGGTCGCGATGGACGTGCGGATGCCGCTGCTGGACGGGATCGAGGCCACGCGCGCGGTGCTGCGGACGGTCGACCGGCCGCCCAAGATCGTCGTCATCACGACCTTCGAGAACGACGAGTACGTGTACGAGGCGCTGCGGGCCGGTGCCGACGGCTTTCTGCTGAAGCGGGCCCGGCCGGCCGAGATCGTGCACGCGGTGCGGCTGGTCGCCGAGGGCGAGTCACTGCTGTTCCCGGCCTCCGTACGACAACTGGCCGCCCAGTACGGCGAGGAGGGCGGGAACCGGGCGGCCCGCGCGCTGCTGGAGCGGGCCCGGCTCACCGAGCGGGAGGCCGAGGTGCTGCGGCTGATGGCACGCGGCCTGTCGAACGCCGAGATCGCCGCCCGGCTGGTGGTCGGGACGGAGACGGTGAAGTCGCATGTGAGCGCCGTCCTGGCCAAGCTGGGGGCGCGGGACCGCACGCAGGCGGTGATCACGGCGTACGAGTCGGGGTTCGTCGCGCCGGGGTGACCGGGCGGGCCAGGTGGATCCGTGCGGGCCACGGTGACCTGTGCGGGCCAGGTGATCCGGGCTATGTGTGACCGACGGGACTCGCCGGGTTCCGTCTCGGCCGGTAGCATCCGGCCAACATGCGCACGAGCTGGGAGGACGGACGTTGCCGCGGCTGACCGGCGGGGATCCCTCGCTGCTGCGAAGGATCAACTCCGCGGTGGTGCTGCACGCGCTGCGTGCCACGGACGCCGCGACGCTGACGGAGATCACCCGGGTGACCGGCCTGTCCCGGCCCACCGTCGAGGGTGTGGTCGAAGGGCTCATCGAGGCGGGGTACGTCGTCGAGAAGGCGGCCGACGAGACGGTCGTCCGGCGACAGGGGCGGCCCGCGCGGCGGTTCCGGTTCCGGGCCGAGGCGGGTCATCTGCTGGGCCTGGACATCGGGGCGCATCGGGTCGCTGCGCTCCTCGCCGACCTGGACGGACGGGTGCTCGGCGCCATCGCCAAGGACGTCGACGAGACGGCTCCGGCGGACGAGCGGCTCGAAAGGGTGCGTACGGCGGTCGCCGAGCTGTTGCGCCGGGCCGGTGTCGCGCGCGGTTCGCTGCGGGCCGTCGGGGTCGCGACGCCGGGCATCGTGGACGCGGACGGCACCGTGCGGCTGGGGGCCGCGCTGCCGGAGTGGACGGGGCTGCGGCTGGGCGAGCGGCTGAGCCGGTCCTTCAAGTGCCCGGTGCTGGTGGAGAACGACGCCAACGCGGCGGCGGTCGCCGAGCACTGGAAGGGCTCGGCGACCGAGTCCGACGACATCGTGTTCGTGCTGGCGGGGCTGAGTCCGGGCGCCGGTGCGCTGATCGGCGGCCAGCTGCACCGGGGGTTCGGCGGTGCGGCCGGCGAGATCGGCGCGCTGCATCTGCTGGGCCGCGAGGCCACACCGGAGACGCTGCTGTCCACCACGGACGAGCCGCTGCGCCCCCTCGACGAGCACGCCGTGGCCGAGGTCTTCGCACAGGCCCGTGAGGGCGACGAACGGGCCCGTGCGGCCGTCGACCGCTTCATCCAGCGCCTCGTCCACGACGTGGCCGCCCTCGTCCTCGCCCTCGACCCCGAACTGGTCGTCGTCGGCGGCTGGGCGTCGGGCCTGGACGGCGTACTGGAGCCGTTGCGGCTGGAACTGGCCCGCTACTGTCTGCGCCCGCCGAAGGTCGCCCTGTCCCTGCTCGGCGAGGCGGCGGTGGCGACGGGCGCGCTACGGCTGGCGCTCGACCATGTGGAGGAGCAACTGTTCGCGGTGGAGGGCACGGTGACGGGGCGGCGCTGAGAGACGCCGGTCAGCACGGAGTCACGCACACGTACGCCGCGCGCCCCGGATCGGATCCAGGGCGCGCGGCGTTTCTCGTCACGGTGGGTCAGGACGCCCGGCGCTCCGGGCCCTGGTGGATCTCCACGCTGCCGGAGTCGCCGAAGGTCAGCCGGCAGGTGTCCGCGCGGTAGGTGGCGACGGAGAGCG
Organism: Streptomyces sp.; assembly: GCA_013362785.1. Classification (GTDB taxonomy): domain Bacteria; phylum Actinomycetota; class Actinomycetes; order Streptomycetales; family Streptomycetaceae; genus Streptomyces. The sequence goes on from JABFVM010000326.1 coordinate 18,027, forward strand.
CGGCCGTGCGGCCCTCGGCGAGGTAGCGGGTGGTCACGACGAGGACGGGCGCTCCGGGGAGCCGGTCCAGTTCCTTGGCGTCGTCCGCGCGCGCCGAGCCCAGTTCGACGGCGCTCTCCTGGCCCTCCAGTTCCAGGTGCTGCAGCTCGCGCAGCACGGCACGCGCGCGTGCCGCTCCGGACGGGGCGTCTATGGCGGTGAGGTCGGGCACCGACGACTGCGGGACGTAGAGCAGTTCGGCGGCGAGGGGCTGACCGTGCGTCACCCGGGAGCGGCGCACGGTGTGCACGGGCTCGTCCCGGCCGCTGTCCAGGGCGTCGGCGACGGAGGCGGGCGGCACCGCCTGGGTGCAGTCCGCGGGCTGCCAGACGTCGTCGCTCGCGCCCGGCCAGGCGTGCTGCTCGGTGCCGACGGCCACGCCCACGCGCGGGGGCGCGACGGTCGTACCGACACCGCGGCGGCGTTGCAGCCTGCCTTCCAGTTCGAGCTGTTCCAGGGCCTGGCGGAGCGTGGCCCGGGCGACGCCGAAGCGGGCGGCCAGGTCGCGCTCGTTGGGCAGGATCTCGCCCACCGTGAACTCGGTCTCCAGTGCCTCACTGAGCACGGTCTTGAGATGCCAGTACTTCGGTTCCGGCACCGATTCCAGCTGCGTGGTCCCCACCCTGTCCTCCGCAATCGCCGTGGCCCGGCGGCGTTTTAGCGCCCTTGTTTATTAAAGGTTGTTGCACTTCTCTGCGACCATAGGACGGCCCTCCACCTTGGTCAATACCAATCCTCCATCCCATGTCGCGGCACGTACACGCACGCCGGGAACGTTCACGGCGTGTTCGCGCAGCGACATCTTCCTGACATCGAGGCAACGTGACCTAGACGTCGGCGAGAGACCGCAGCTTGTCGGGGTTTCGAATGATGTAGACCGCCTGGATCCGGCCGTCGACCACGTCCAGCTGGAAGACCGAGTCGGGCTTGTCCCCGGACAGGGCGATCACCGCGGGGCCGCCGTTGAGCTCCAGGAAGTGCCAGGACAGGTCGGGGACGCCCTTGCGCGCGGCGCCGACGATGAACCGGCTGACCTTGTCGGCGGTCTCCAGCACCCGCAGCGGCGCCTTGGACTTTCCGCCGCTGTCGCCGACGAGGCGCACGTCCGGGGCCAGCAGTGACATCAGCCCTTCCAGGTCGCCGTCCGCGGCGGCGGCCAGGAACCGTTCGGTGAGGTCGCGGCGCTGGGTGGGGTCGACGTCGTAGCGGGTCCGCCGCTCGTCGACGTGCTTGCGGGCCCGCCCGGCCAGTTGGCGCACCGCCGACTCGCCGCGGTCCAGCATGACGGCGATGTCGGCGTACGGATAGCCGAAGGCCTCCCGCAGGACGAACACCGCGCGCTCCAGCGGTGACAGCGACTCCAGGACGACGAGGACGGCGAGGGAGACGGAGTCGGCGAGGACGGCGCGCTCCGCGGTGTCCGGGACCGTGTCCCCGAAGTCGGTGATGTACGGCTCCGGCAGCCAGGGGCCGATATAGGTCTCGCCCCGCGCCTTGACCTGGCGCAGCCGGTCGATGGCGAGGCGCGTGGTGATGCGCACCAGGTAGGCGCGTGGTTCGCGCACCTCGGACCGGTCGGCGCCCGACCAGCGCAGCCAGGCCTCCTGCACGACGTCCTCCGCGTCGGCCACGCGGCCGAGCATGCGATAGGCGACACCCAGGAGGACGGGCCGGTGCTCTTCGAAGACGTCGGTCTCGGTATCGGTGGTCACCGCACCATCCCATCCGACGTGTCCGGCCATGTCCAGGCGAAATCGACGCGCCCGCTGCCCGGGTCTACCCGTCAGTAGCAATTGCTGACAGGCTGTCTACCCTGTACCGGCCCGTTCGCCCCGCCGAGGAGCAGCATGTCCGCGACCGTCTCCTTCAAGATCCCCACTCCGCACGGCCCACAGAGCATGAGCGTCTCCTACGCGCGCGTGGGCACCGGTGAGCCGCTGCTCCTGCTGCACGGCATCGGCCACCACCGTCAGGTGTGGGACCCGGTGATACCCGTCCTGGCGGCCGAGCGGGACGTGATAGCCGTGGATCTGCCCGGCTGCGGAGAGTCCCCGGCGCTGCCGGACGGACTGGGGCACGACCTGCCGACGATGAGCATCGTGCTCGCCGCCCTGTGCGAGGCCCTGGAGCTGGAACGACCGCATGTGGCGGGCAATTCGCTCGGCGGTCTGCTCGCCCTGGACCTCGGCCGTGCGAACCTCGTGCGCTCCGTCACCGCCCTGTCCCCGGCCGGGTTCTGGTCCCAGTGGGAGCGGCATTACGCCTTCACCGTCCTGACGGGCATGCGCCGCACCGCCGAGCGCATGCCGCTGCCCCTCGTCGAGTGGCTGTCCCGCTCGGCGCCCGGCCGCGCCGCCCTGACCAGCTCCATCTACGCCCGCCCGGGCCGCCGTTCACCCGAGTCCGTGGTCGCCGAGACGCTCGGCCTGGCCCGCGCGCAGGGCTTCTTCGAGACGCTCCGGTCGGGCAGGGAGGTGCGGTTCACCGACGACGTGTCGGGGATCCCGGTCACCGTGGCGTGGGGCAGCAAGGACCGGCTCCTGGTGCCCCGGCAGGGCGTTCGCGCGAAGCGGATCATCCCCCGGGCCCGTCTCGTACGGCTGCCCGGCTGCGGCCATGTGCCGATGAGCGACGATCCGGCGCTGGTCGCCCGGGTCCTCCTCGACGGCAGCCGCTGAGCCCGCCGTACGCTCACTCGGCCAGCGCTTCGAGGACCACCTTCAGCACGGTCGGGTTGTAGGGCATCGCGGCGTGCGCGGTGTGGTCGTCGGGGTCGAGGTCCTGGAGGAGGACGTTCCAGACGTGCCGGCCCTCGGTCTCGGCGAGCGCGCACGAGGTGTACGGCATGACCACGTCGTCGTGCCGGGTGGCGATCACCGTGTGCCGGACGCCCTCCGTGGTCTCGCCGAGGTCGGCGAGTTCGCGCTGGAAGGGGTGGTCGTGCTGGAGCTGGGGCCAGGCCGGGACGACGGTGCCCACGGCGCCCTGCTCGACCAGTTCCCTGGCGCCGGGGATCTGTCGCGCGAGGTTCATCAGGCCCTGGGCGGTGACGCCGTGGTTGCTGGGGGAGATGCCGACGAAATTGTGCACCTTGGGGGCGCCGCCCAGGGCGTTGAGGTAGTAGCGGGGCATCATGCCGCCCTGCGAGAAGCCGACGAGGTCCACCTGCCGGGCGCCGGTGCGGTGCAGGACCTCGTCGACGAACTCGCCGAGCTGCCTGGCCGAGGCCTTGATGTCGCCGAGCCCGAAGATCACCGGGTGCAGGTGGTGCCCGTAGTCGAGGCGGAAGACGCGGTAGCCGTTCCGCCGCAGCAGCGGTGCCGCCTCGGTCCAGGTGTAGCCGCGGTTGCCGAAGGTGCCGTGCACGAGCACCACCGGGCGTGGATGTTCCTCGGTCAGGGGCAGTTCCCAGTCGTCCTCCCCCGCCTCCACGTCGACGGTGGCGACGATTCCGGCGACGGCGGCCTGGCCGAGCCCGGCCACCCGGTGCGGCGCCTCGGTGAGATCGGTCGTGATGTCGTCGCTGTTGATGCCGGGGATCTTCGGACGCGGGAAACTCACGGCGATCCGCCTTCCTGAGCGCAACCATCCTTCGTTCCCCCGGTCTTACGGTCCCGCAAGCCCCGCCCCTGACCCGGCTCACGCGGCGAGTCGGGGCGCGAGGCGGGCGGTCGCGGCGCGCAACAGCCTGACGTACCAACCCCACTTCACCGGGCGCGCCACCCGCCCCGTCAGCGCACGCTCGGCGCAGTCCAGGCTGTGCCGGAAGGCCGCGTCGTGCAGGGGGCGGAAGAACAGCACCCAGCCCAGCCAGCGCACCCCGTGCGGGCGCAGGACGAGGGTGTTGCGCAGGACGGTGACCTCCCGGTCGACGCATTCGACGCTGAACTCGTGGAAGCCGTCGAATCCGCGCGGGCCGGTGAACCGGAAGCGCACCCAGTGGCCCGGCACATAGTGGCTCACCACATAGCGCACCGGGCCGTGCCCCCCGGACACCCCGACGGCCAACGGCCCCGCGAAGCGCACCGGCGGCCAGTCCGGCGGCCAGAGCCGGTCGTCCGCGCCGCCCAGCGCGTCGATGAGGGCGCCGACGGCGTCCCGGGATGCCGGGAGGGTGCGCTCGTGGACGTTCAGCACAGTGATCACCGTGTCTGGCTGCCCGGCCCCACCCGCCCGCCAACTCCGCCGAAAGGGGAGCGGAAGAGCACGCCCGGCGCGCGGGTCCCCCACCGCACGCCGGGTCAGTCGTCCATGAGCCGCAGCAGCGGTCCGGTCATGGCGGTCGTGGCGAGTGCCATGACGACCAGCATGGCGAACAGCGCGGGCGACAGCAGTCCGGCCGCGAGTCCGGTGTTGAGGATGATGAGTTCGGTCAGGCCCCGGCAGTTCATCATCGCGCCGAGCTGGGCCGACTCCCGCCAGGAGAAGCGCAGCAGCCGGGCGGGCACCACCGTGCCGACGAACTTGGCTGCCGCCGCGGCGGCCAGCACGGCCAGGCAGACGAGCCAGCCGGTCGCCCCGTGCACCGTGCCGAGATGCGTGCTCAGGCCGACGGCCATGAAGAACGAGGGCAGCAGCATCCAGCTGGTGAGGCCCTCCACCCGCCAGGCGATCTGCTCCACCGCCTCCGTGCGCGGCATCGCGAGCCCGGCGGCCACCGCCCCGAACAGCGCGTGCACACCGATCTGTTCGGTGGCCAGCGCGCACAGCAGGACGGTCACCAGGACGATGGACGCCGTACGGGCAGCCGCCATCGGGCCGTCGGGGCGGCCCGGCGCGAGCAGGCGGACCAGCAGCGGGCGTACGACGAACCGGACGACGAGGCCGAACAGCGCGACCCAGCCGACGGTGGCCGCGGCGGCCGCCGGCGAACCGCCGCTCGCGATCGCCAGGACGAGGGCCAGCAGGCACCAGGCCGTCACGTCGGCGACGCTCGCCGAGGCCATCGCGAGGGTGCCGAGCCGGGTGTTGAGCCTCCCCTCGTCGGACAGCAGCCGGGCCAGCACGGGTACGGCCGTGATGCTCAGGCTCAGCCCCATGAAGAGCACGAAGGCCACGTCGCCCACCCCGGCGGGCCGGTAGGTGTCCGGGAGGGCCAGGGCGACGAGGACGCCGGTCAGAAAGGGGATGGCGATGCCGGAATGGCCGATAAGTGTCGATGCGGACAGACCATCGCGGCGCAGGGCGGACAGCGACAGCTCGCGGCCGACGGTGAACATGAAGAGGGTGACGCCGAGTTGCCCCAGCGTGTTCAGGAACGGGAACACCTCGGGGGGCAGCAGCAGGCGCTGGGCGTCGGGTAACAGCGCGCCGAAGACCGAGGGGCCCAGCAGCAGCGCGACGGCGATCTCCCCGACGACGCGGGGCTGTCCGATCCTTCGGGCCAGTGCTCCGGCCCCCGCGGCGCAGGCGGTCACCAGGGCCAGGGCACCGAGGATCCGGTACAGGGGCACGGCCGCGGAGTGGGCGGGGGCGTGCCCGGAGGGGCCCGCGTAGCCGACCGAGGCGAGGATCAGGGCCGTCACGGCGACGGGTATCCCGACGAACGCGCCGTAGCCCAGGAGCATACGGCGCGGAGCGAGGGTGGCTGTGGGTTCGGGCAGGTGCGACGTACTGGCCTTCACTGGCGGCTCCCTGTCGAGCGCGGTGGCGGCTGGTCAGTGCCGCTCATCCCTGCCCGGGTTCACCGTGTTCGCGCCCTGCCGTATTCGCGTTCGACGGTGCGAGGGCGAAGATCGGCCAAGGTCCGGGCGGTGGCCGGACGGGGGCAGGGGGAAGCCCGGCGCGCGCGTAAAGAGAAGAGACAGGCGCAACCGGCATGTCGCATATGCGAGAGGAGTTCGTCATGTCCGCGAAGCCTCACGACACCCCCGCGAAGCCGTCCGGCAGTCCCGAGAAGCCGTCCGGGAGCCGCGCGGAACCACACGACGTACCGGGCCCCGGCCCGGCCGGGAGCGGTCGGCTGGAGGCGGAGCCGGAGGCATGGCGTCCGCTGCTCGCCGAGCCGAATGTGGTGGGACTGCTCGGGGACCGGCTCGTGGCGACGGCGCTGGGCGAACTGCACCGGCTCGTGCCGCCGCGTACGGCGCTGCACTCGCTGCGTACGTTCCTGCTGGCCGACGCCTTCGCGCAGGCCCGCGGGATCCACTACGACCGGGCAGGGCTGTTCGTCGCCACCGCGTTCCACGACACCGGGCTGACCTGGGGTGGTGGGCCGCTGCGGGGTGGATTCCCCGGCCGTTCGGCCACGTTGCTCGACCGCTTCCTGGCCGGGCACGGCGTGGACGACGCGCGGCGCGCGGCCCTGACCGGGGCGGTCCGCGATCACATGCGGCCCCGGCCCGCGCGCCACGCGGGTCCGGAGGCGCGGCTGCTGCATTTCGGGGCCTGGCTGGACGTCACCGGGCGCGGTGAGCGTCGACTGCCGGGCGAGCGGCGGCGGTTGGCCGCGCTGGCACCCACTCCCTGGTTCGCCCTGTCGTTCTCCGCCCGGGTCGCCGCCTGCGGGCTGCGCCGGGCGCTGCCGGGCGGCCCGGCGGTCTGACGGCCGCCGGACACCGTCCCGGCACAGCGCATTTCCCGTCGCGAAAGGACGAAGACGTGCAAGACGACCAGCGTGTTTTCGATGTCGCCATCGTCGGAGGCGGCATCGGCGGGACGATGCTGGCGGCGATCCTCGCCCGCCACGGCGTGCAAGTCCTGCTTCTGGAGGGAAGCGGGCACCCCCGGTTCGCCATCGGAGAGTCCACCGTCCCCGAGACCACCTTCGGCCTGCGGGTCCTGGCCCGCCGCTACGACGTCCCGGAGATCGAGCACCTGGCGACCAACGGGGCCCTGCGCCGCCATGTGTCGTCGAACTGCGGCGTCAAGCGCAACTTCAGCTTCGTCTACCACCGCGAGGGAGAACCCACCCGCGCCGAGGAGTGCACCCAGTACCCCACCTGGGGGCCGCCGCTCGGACCCGACTCGCACTATCTGCGGCAGGACGTCGACGCGTACATGTTCCATGTCGCCGTCTCCTACGGCGCGACCGCCCACACCCACACCGTCGTGGACGACGTGAAGTTCGACGAGGACGGCGTCACCCTCGTCACCCGGGAGAAGGGCACCTTCCAGGCGGCGTACCTCGTCGACGCCGGCGGTATGCGAGCGCTGCTGCCCGAGCGGCTGGGGCTGCGGCAGGAGCCGCCGTACCGTACGCGCTCGCGCACGATCTTCACCCACATGGTGAACGTGCGCCCCTTCGACACCGTCGCTCCGCCCCGCGAACAGCACGGTATGCCCAGCCCGTTCAGCCAGGGCACGCTGCACCATCTCTTCGAGGGCGGCTGGTTCTGGGTCATCCCGTTCGACAACCACACCTCCAGCACGAGCGGGCTGTGCAGCGTCGGGATCAATCTGGACATGGACCGCCATCCGCGTCCCGAAGGGGTGTCGGCCGAGGAGGAGTTCTGGCGCCATGTACGGCGGTTCCCCAGTGTGGCCCGGCAGTTCGAGGAGGCGCGGGCGGTACGGCCGTATGTGTCGACCGACCGGACCCAGTTCTCGTCGCGGACGGTCGTCGGCGACCGGTGGTGCCTGCTGCCGCACGCCAGCGATTTCATCGACCCGCTCTTCTCCAGCGGGCTGGCGGTCACCGTGATGGCGCTCAACGCGCTCAGCCACCGGCTCATCGGCGCGGTGCGCGAGAGCGACTTCGACACCGCCCGGTTCGCGTATCTGGAGCACTGGATCAAGCGGATGTTCCGCTTCTACGACGACCTGGTGTCGTGCAGTTATCTGTCGTTCGACGACTTCGAGTTGTGGAACGCGTGGAACCGGGTGTGGACCATCACCACGCTGTACGGGACGAATGCGCAGAACCAGGCGGCCGTGGCATTCGAGAAAACGCGAGATCCGGCTTCCTTCGACGCGCTGGAGAAGGCTCCTTACCGGGGCCTTCAGGGGGTCGACAATCCCTGGGTCGGGCAGCTCTTCGAGCAGGCGCGGGACGCCGTACTCGCCTATGGGGCGGGTGATCTGACGAAGGAACAGACCGTCACGCGCATCTTCGATCTGCTGCGGGAGAGCGGGTTGTGCCCGGCGGTGTGGGGCACTCTCGACCCCGAGGACCGCTGCCCGTCCGGGGTGTTCACCCTGTTTCCGCTGATGAAGATCCTGCTGTGGGGCAAGTTCCGCTCGCCTCGGCACGTACGGGGCCTGTACTTCACGGGCGGCGCGCGGCTCGTCGGCAAGGAGGCGGCGCAGGCTCTGGGCACGGACGTACGGCGCGGCTCGGCCCTGGTACAGCAGACCGTGCGGGACATGTGGGTCAACTGGAACCGCGACTGGGCGCGGCGGGAGATTCCCTCTCGGAAATGAGCGGGCGTGCGCCGGGAAAATCATTCCTGCGCTTTCCGGAAGAAGTACGCACGGTTTGCCGCCGCAGCGCCTCGGGTAGGAAAAATTCGGGGCCCAAAAATCTGAATTGGGCCACCATTTCCCCTGCTCGATCGAGAGACTACGGGCTGCACTCCATATGGCGCAAAATTCCACCTGCCCATCGTCCGCCCCATGCTCTTGGGATGACATATCCCAGCACCGGGACCGCCTCATGCGGCTGGTCCGACGACGACTCCCGAGCCTTCAGGACGCCGAGGACTGCGTGCAGGAGACCATGGCCCGGGCGGCCGCGCACTCCGCCCTGGACGGCAGCCGGCTGGGGCCCTTCCTCACCTCCGTGGCACTGCGCCTGTGCACCGACTTCTATCGCGAAATGGAACGGCACAGACGCTTGTTACAGCGCACGGCCTTCAAGGACGACCCGGGGACGACCGAGGAGGACGTCTGTGACGAGGACTTCGGGAAATGGCTGCTCGACCAGGTCCAGCAGCTGCGCGGGCGGGAGCAGGAAGTCATACTCGCCCGGGCCAAGGGAATTTCCACGGCGGAATTCGCGCGTATGCACAACATCTCCCTCAAAGCAGCAGAGGCCGCTTTCACCAGAGGCCGGGCACGCCTCAGAACGGCCTGTGTAAAAGCCATGGAAGATGCCACGGGATAACCGACCGAAGGGAAACTCGCTCATGTCCGACAAGAACATGCAGGACATTCTCAAGGACCTCATGGGCAATATGGCCGACAATGGAAAGGAGGCATTCGACGAAATCCTCAACCGGTCCGGGAAGTCGTCGTCCGCCGCCGGTTCCGTAGAGGCCCTGGCCGCGCTCCCCGCAAGCACCCTGGCGGCCCTGGCCGGCGCCGCCAACCCGGCCGCGCTGCTCGCGGGGGCGGCGGGCAATCCGCTGGCCGCGCTGACAGGGGCCGCGGGCGGGGGCGCCAATCCGCTGGCCGCGCTCACCGGAGCGGCGGGAGCCGCGGGAGCCGCCAACCCGCTGGCCGCCCTCACCGGGGCTGCCGGAGCCGTCAACCCGCTGGCCGCGGCGGGAGGTGCGGCCGGCGCGCTCGGCGGCCTCGGGCAACTCGCCGGGGGCGTGGGCCAGTTGGCGGGGGGCGTCGGAAACGCCGCCGAGGGCGTGGGCGACCTGCTGTCGCTGCCGGCCCAGCTCGCCCAGCTCCTCGAACTGATCCCGAAGCTCATCCAGGCGCTGCAGGGCCAGGCCGGCAAGGCGGCCTAGGCCCACCGGCGGGGTGCGTCCGGTTCGCTCGGGGGGACCGGACGCGCCCCGATCCCGCTCTACTTGAGGAGATCACTCACGATGACGTCTGTCGTCGGGGATCGGCTTCGGCTGGTGGTCAAGGTGCTGGGGAGCCTCGTCGTCGACGAGGTCGGGCAGGCCACGCGGCTGCGCAGACGTACGAGACAGGGGCAGGCAGGGCCGGCCGGAACCGGGGCCGGCGCGGGCTCCGCCGGGAC
>JABFVM010000180.1 GCA_013362785.1 Streptomyces sp.
GCGCACACCGCCGCCGGCCTGCTGACGGTCGCCGCGGCGGTCGGCTCGGCCGCGGCCCGCTTCGACCGCCGGTCCGGCGGCCCCGCCCTGCTGGACACGCTCGGGTGGCTGCTGGACGCGGCGATCGTCGCGGGGGCGGCCCTCGTGGTGTGGGTGGTCTGCCGCCGGGGCCGCACTGAGAACCGCCTCGACCAGGAACTCGACGAGCACCTCGTACGACGGCTCCCGCTCGCCGCCCTCGTCCTTCTGGCGCTCACCCTGCTCTACGCAGGCTGGGAGCGCCCGGGCTGGCAGTCGGAGGGCCGCCTCCCGGGCGACGCCACCTTCGGCGCCATCGCGTTCCTCCAGGGCCTGCTCGTCATCGTCCTCGCCGTGGTCGCCCACGTCCTGCACCGCGCGGATCCCGACCCGCGCGCCGCGATGCGGGGCCTGGGCGGACCCGCCGTGGCGATGCTGGCCTGCGCGCTCGGCGGCGTGATGTCCGGCGGAGTGTCCCAGCGGGTGGCCGACTGGCTGGACGGCACGGGCACGTCCATCGACGGCCCGCCGGTCCTGCTGACCTGGCAGGCGTCCGTGATCCCCCCGCTGCTGGTGCTCCTGCTGCTGCTCTGCTGCTGGCTCACCTGGCGGGCCTGGCTGCTGCGCCGCACCGAGCTGGACACGGTGGAGCTCGACTACGCCGGGGAGCCCCGGGACACGGCACGCACCGGCCGTATCGCGAGCACCCGCGCGATGGCCACGCTCACCGACCGCGCGCCCCTCGTCGTCGCCGTCACCTCCACCGCGACCCTGCTCCTGGGCGCCGGAGCCCTGGTCGGTGCCCTGACCAGCGACGCGACCCCGAGCCGGGCCGCCGACGGGTCGTACGCCTTCGTGCACGGCGCCGCACAGACCGCGCAGGCGCTGGGCTCCTGGCTGATCGGCGTCGGCTTCATACTGTTCGTCACCTGGGGCAGGCGCGCCTACAAGGACGCCTCCGCACGGCGCACCATCGGCATCCTGTGGGACGTCGGCACCTTCTGGCCCCGCGCCGCGCACCCCTTCGCGCCACCCTGCTACGCCGAGCGGGCCGTGCCCGACCTGACCTGGCGGATGGCGACCTGGACCCGCGCCGTGGAGGGCCGCCGCCTCGTCATCTCCGGGCACTCCCAGGGCAGTGTCCTCGCGGCCGCGGCGGCCTGGCAGCTGACGCCGGCCGACCGCAAGCGCGTGGCGCTGCTGACCTACGGCTCCCCACTGGAACGCCTCTACGGCCGCTGGTTCCCGGCCCACTTCGGACCCGCCGCGCTCACCTCGCTGCACGCCGAGGTCGACTGCTGGCGCAACCTGTACCGGCCCACCGACCCCATCGGCGGCCCGGTCCGCCTGCCGGGCGACTGCGGCCCCGTGGTGGACCGCGACGCCCTCAAGGACCCGCTGGCGTACGGCCGTACCCCCGAGCACCCGCTGCCCGCACCGATCCTGGGCCACGGCGACTACCAGGCGGACCCGGCGTTCGCGGAGGAACGGGAGCGGCTGCTGGCCCGGCTGACGCCTGAGGTGCCGGCGCAGCGGGTGGAGGTCACGGCGGAGGGCTGAGCCGACCGGCACGGGCGGAGCGCGACCGCGGACGGCACGAGTACAGCCGTGCCGTCCGCCGAGGTCAGATCAGCTCCGGCAGGTCCTCCGCGTACAGCAGCGTCAGATCGTCCGTGCTGGGCTCCTCCAGCTGGGCGACCCGGCCCGCGTGCCGCTCCACCATCGCCTCGAAGGTCTGGCGGGCCGTACGGCCGTTGCCGAACGCCGGGCCCTTGGGGAGCGCGGTGAAGTACTTCAGCAGGGCCTCGGCGAGCCCCGGGCCCAGCCGGTACTCGTGCTCCTCGGCCTGCTGCTCCACGATCCGCAGCAGTTCGTCGGGGTTGTAGTCGCTGAAGGTGATGGTCCGTGAGAAGCGGGACGCCACACCGGGGTTGACCGAAAGGAAGCGCTCCATCTCGGCCGTGTAGCCCGCGACGATCACCACGACCGCGTCCCGGTGGTCCTCCATCAGCTTCACCAGCGTGTCGATGGCCTCCTTGCCGAAGTCCCGGCCCGAGTCCTCCGGCGACAGCGCGTACGCCTCGTCGATGAACAGCACACCACCGCGCGCCTTGTCGAAGGCCTCCTGGGTGCGGATCGCCGTGGAGCCGATGTGCTCGCCGACCAGGTCGACGCGGGACACCTCGACCAGATGGCCCTTCTCCAGGACGCCGAGGGAGGCGAGGATCTCGCCGTAGAGACGGGCGACCGTCGTCTTGCCGGTGCCGGGGGAGCCGGTGAAGACCAGGTGGCGCTTGACCGACGCCGCCTTCAGGCCCGCCTGCTGACGGCGCCGGCCCACCTCGATCATGTCGGTGAGGGCGCGCACCTCGCGCTTGACGCTCTCCAGGCCCACCAGTGCGTCCAGTTCACCGAGGACGTCCTTGGAGGTCCGCGTCGGCTGCCCGGCCTCGGCGGCGGCGATCAGCGGCTCCTGCTCGGTGGTGCGCTGACCGGGGATGGCGCCGAGGAGGCCGGGGGACTGCTGCGCCGTCTGCACGGCGGGCTCGGGCGCCGGGGACGGCTGCCTGAGTCCCGCGCTCTCGTCGCTGCTGCAGTCCTCCACGTCAGGCCCCGCACCGGAGCCCGCGTCCGGGCCGCCCTCCGCGAACTCGTAACCACCGCGCGCGCACCGCTCCGTACGGCACTTCTTCAGCGTCGTACGGCAGCCGTCGATCACATGGAAGCCGTAACCCGCGCTGCCCCGCACCCGGCAGTTCAGGAACGTGCCGCGGCCGCCCGCCGAGACATAGAACCCGGCCTCCGTCGGGGAGTCGACCGTGCAGCGCTCGATGGTGGGGTCGGCGCCCTTGGTGACGATCACGCCGGTCTGCGTGCCGTCCACCGTGCAGTTGTTGAGGGTGCCGCCACTGCCGTGGTCCCGGAACCAGGCGCCCGTCGCCGCGTCCCGGATCCGGCAGTCGTCCAGCTGGGCGGTGGCGCCGTCGCTCACCGACACGGCCGTGTTGCGCACCTGCGACAGGTCGCTGTCGACGACATCCACGCGCGAGCCGCGGTCGAGGACGAACAGCGCGTCCGGCACGTCATGCACCCGGCACGAATCCAGCACCGCGGTGGCGCCGTCGCTGACCCACACCGCCGGGTAGTCGCCCGTGCTGTCGAAGATCTCGCACTGGTTGGCGTCCACGCGCGTGCCCGGATCCCACACCGACAGCCCGTTACGGCCGAACTGACGCACCGTGGTGCGGGTCAGGGTGAGCACCGAGCGGGAGCGCAGGTCGACCGCGTTCTCCGGGATGTCGTGGATACGGCAGTCGGCCAGGGTCAGCACGGCGTCTGTGTCGAGCGTGACACCGTCGGCGGTGGTGCGGTGCACATCGCAGTCGGTGAGGTGGGCGGTGGCCCGGCCGGTGATCTGGACGCCGGAGCCCCGGACCTCGTAGACCTCGCAACCCACCGCCTCCAGCGCGGAGTTCTCCCCGGTCGCGGTCAGCCCCGAGCCCGAGGCGTGGTGCACCCGGCAGCGCTCCAGTCGGGGGTGCGCGCCCCCGCGCACGGCGACGCCCGCCTGGCCGGCCGCGACCACCTCGCACTCCTCGAACACCCCGCCGCCGCCGTCGAGTACGGCGATGCCGATACCCGCCGGGTTGTCGACGGTGCAGCGCCGCACGCTCGGCCGCGCGCCGCCGCGCACCTCGATCCCGGCCGCGGACCGCGTGACGATCCGGACGTCCGACAGCTCCGGGGTGCCCTCCTCGATCAGCAGCGCGGGCGCCGCCGCGTCCTGGCCCTCCACATGCAGGTCCTGGACGACCGCCGAGGCGCGCACTGTCAACGGCACCCCGTCCACGGGCGCGATGCGCACCGAGCCGGGGGAGCCCTCGGGACCGCGCAGGGTCACCGCCCGCTGGACGACGAGGTTCTCCCGGTAGGTGCCGGGGGCGACGGTGAGGACGTCACCGTCGGCCGCGGCCTCCAGGGCGGCGGCGAGCGATGCGTACTCACCCGTGCGGCGCCGCCACCGCGACGTGCCGGTGTGCGTCACCTGGACCGTGCCCTGTGCCATGGCGTTGATGTGCCCCCACCTCGTAGTACGCGGGTTTAGCTGCCGAAGAGTTCGGCCGGTCCACCGTAGCGTGCGCGAGGACGGTGGGTTGACCAGAGCGGGAAGGCCGTCAGCTGCCGGTGCCGGTCCGGCCCCAGTCCGGGCCCGCCTTGTCCCAGGCCTGGTCCCAACGCGCGTACCGGCGACGGACCATGCGCCAGACGATCAGCCGTCTGCCGGCCTCGACGAGGCCGGCCGTCAGCAGGGCCGCGCCGAACCCGGCGAGCACGGCGTGCGTCGCCGCGGTGGCGGGGTCCAGTGGGCGGGCCACCGTACGGCCCTGCTGGTCCGTCCATATCGTGAAGTGGTCGCCGGGGTGCGGGGTGTCGAGGTCCGCCATGACCGCCGCGTGATGAGCGGTGCCGTCCGGTGCGGTCCAGTCGGCCACCACGCGGGTGCGTCTCTCCCGGCCGGTCGAGGCCTCGGGGTCGGTGTCCAGCGGGGCGCCGGTCACCTTGCGGACCACGGTCGCCGTCACCAGGTGCCGGGCCGCGCGCTGTTGGCGGACGGACTCCTGCAGCGTTCTCTGGGCGAGGCCGCCGACCAGTGAGCCGATCAAGGGAGCGACGACCAGGATCAGCAGCAGCGCCCCGAGGGCGACCCAGGCCTCGGCCAGATCGGTGGCACGGCGCAGCGGATTGTGCCGCCAGCGCCAGAGTCCGCTGATCGCCCGCATCGTCCGGCCACCCCCTTCCCGCTCCGTGATAACCCCTGGCAGAGTCGTTCACCCGCGGGCCCGGCGAAGAGAGAGCGAAATCACCTGCGCCCCGGACCTTTCATGAACTTCTCACAAAAGGCCCAACGCGCGGGCCCCCGGCCCCGGTTCCCGCTCGCCGTCGCCCGGCCGGATCTTTCTCGGGCCGGGCGTCCGGATCCTCCTCAGCCGAGGATCGTGACCGGGTCACCGACCCGGATGGTGCCGCCGGACAGCGGCACCAGGTTCTGGCCGAACACCAGCTTGCCGTCGACGCGCCGGTGCCTGCCGAGGGTGTGCAGGGGTTCCCGGCCCCGCTCGGCGGTCTCCTGGTCGGTCGTGGTCACCACGCACCGCCCGCACTTCTTCGGGACACGGAAGGCGACGTCGCCGATGGCTATGCGCGACCAGTCGTCCTCGGCCCAGGCGGTGGTGCCCGAGACGACCACGTTGGGCCGGAAACGGTTCATGGGCAGCGGGCCCTCACCGGCGTGGTCGCTCTCTTCGATCAGGGAGTTGAGGGCGTCGAGGGAGGCTGCCGTGGTGAGCAGCAGCGGGTAGCCGTCGGCGAAGGAGACGGTCTCGCCCGGCAGCGAGTACTCCGGGTCGAGGGGGCGGCGGGTGCCGGGGTCGTCCATGTGGGCGAGGCGTACGTCAGCGCCGAGAAACTCGCTGAACCAGAGGTGCGCGGCGTCGTCCTCGGCGAGGACCGCCTCGACCTTGTCGCGGAAGATCTCCATCGGCACCGTGCCGACCGGCCGGGGCACCGGCACCGTCAGCGGATCCATGCCGGGCGCGGACAGCCGAACGCCGCCGCCGGGCAGCAGCTCGGCGGCGGCGAGCGCGAGGCGCGGTCGCTGGCGCTGCGTCACGACCTTTCCCCTGTCGTCGATCAGCACCCAGCGCCGGTCTCCGGCCAGCCCCCAGGGCTCCACGTCGGCCTCCCGGGGCGAGACGCCCCGGCACGCCTTGACCGGATGAAGGTGAATCGACTGCAGTTTCGCGTGACCCATGGAGCCATCGTGCCAGGTGGCACCGACAGCCCAAGGGGAACGGGTCAGTAGCCGCGGTACTGCTGGTTGTTGTACGGATCCTGGTAGGGAGCGGCGGCGGGGCGGGGAGCCGCGGGGCGCATCGCCTCGTAGCCCATGCCGCCGGGCGCCACCGGGCGAGGCTGCTGCGCCTGCGGACCCGGATAGCCACGCGGCGCGGCCGCCTGCTGCGGGATGTACGCCGCGGGGGCCTGCTGTAGCGGAGCGGGCTGCGGCGTCTGCGGATAACCGTAGGAGGGCTGGGAGGGGCCCGCCGGGAGGGCAGGCAGTGCTGAGGGCAGCGCAGGAAGGTTGCCGCCCGGCATGTCGTACGCGGCGGGCACCCGGATCGGGGCGATCTGCGGGGTGCCCCGCTCGGCCACGAGCGAGTCGTAGATCGGGGTGTCCGGGAACGAGGCGGAGTAGTAGCCGCCGCCGTAGGTGGAGCGGGGGGAGGTCATGGCGCATACGTTAAGCCCACGATGTGCTGGTTGGGGAGACCGATAAGAGGGTTGTTTTATGTGCCCGCAGTGACGGCGGATCCCCAATGCGAGCGAACTTGGCAAAAAGGGACGCCAATCCGCGTTCGGATCCTGTAAATGCCGAGTTCCGAGCGGGTTACCGGCGGTTGGCCTCCGGTGATCCCGGGCTCCACGTGGGAGTTCCTCGTCGCGGGGAATAGGTTGGTCTTGTAGATGAACCCGAAGAGCGGCCGGGGCGTGCCTGGCGCGGTGACCCGTGATGGGGGCGGACATGTCAATGTCGAAAGGATCGAATACTCCGGTGCCGACGACGGCGCTGCGGGTCGAATTGGGCTGGCGCTCCGGACCGGGTGTGCCCGACGCGGACGCCTCGGCGCTGTTGCTGGTCGGTGGAAAGGTTCGTTCCGACGGGGACTTCGTCTTCTACAACCAGTCCGAGCACTCCTCCGGCGCCGTCCGGCACGAGGGCAAGCGGGAGGCCGGCGGCCGGGTGACCGACAGTGTGCTCGTCGACCTCGCGCGCGTGGAGCCCGTGATCGAGACCGTCATCCTCGCCGCCTCGGCGGACGGCGGCGCGTTCGGCCAGGTGCCCGACCTCGGCATCGAGGTCAAGGACGCCGCCCAGGGCACCGTCGTGGCCCGCTTCGACAGCATGGGCGCCACCGTCGAAACCGCTTTCGTCCTCGGCGAGTTCTACCGCCGCCAGGGCGCCTGGAAGTTCCGCGCCGTCGGCCAGGGCTACAGCAGCGGCCTGGAGGGCCTGGCCACCGACTACGGCATCACGGTCGACGAACCCCAGCAGGCGGCCCCCGCCCCGGCCCCCATGGCCCCCGTGGCCCCGCCGGTCGCGCCCCCGATGACCATGTCGCCGCCCGCCATGCCGCCGGTTCCCCCGCCCGCGCCCCAGGCGGCACCCGTCAGCCTGAGCAAGGTCACGCTCACCAAGGCGGCCCCCTCCGTCTCGCTCACCAAGCAGGGCGGCACCTCGGGCGCCATGCGCGTGAACCTCAACTGGCAGGTGCGCAAGCAGTTCTCCGGCTGGGCGAGCAAACTGGGCCGCCCGGTCGCCATGCACAACGACCTCGACCTCGACCTGTGCGCCCTGTACGAGCTCACCGACGGCAGCAAGGGAGTGATCCAGTCCCTGGGCAACGCCTACGGCGCCCTGCACCAGCCGCCGTACATCCACCTCGACGGCGACGACCGCACCGGTGCCATGGCCAGCGGCGAGAACCTCACCATTAACCTCGACCAGCAGCGGGCCTTCCGGCGCATTCTGGTCTTCGTGACCATCTACCAGGGGGCGCGTTCCTTCGCCGACCTGCATGCCACGGTCACCCTCACCCCGCAGCACGGTGCCCCGGTCGACTTCTCGCTCGACGAGTGCACCGTCCCCTCCACCGTGTGCGCCCTCGCCCTGATCACCAACACCGGCAGCGACCTGATCGTCCAGCGCGAGGCCCGCTACCTGGTGCCCGAACGCGGCGTGAGCCCGCAGCGCACGGTCGACTACGCCTACGGATGGGGCATGAACTGGACACCCGGCCGCAAGTAGTCAGCCCTCGTCGGGCACGGCACCGGGGCGTGTGTAGGTGCGCCCCTTCCAGGCCGCTCCGCGTCCCCGGTAGTGCTGCACCGCGGAATCGACCGTCATGAGGAGATAGAGGAACGCGGTGAACGGCAGCAGCGGCGCGAGCCACGGCGGCTGGCGGTAGTAGCGGAGCATCGGCAGGTACGTCCCCGCCATCACCAGCCACGCGGCGCCGCCGAGGGCCGCCGTCGCCGTATCACCGCCTACCGCCCCCACGACGACGGCCACGGGCGGCACCAGATACACCAGCGCCAGCCCGGCGACCGTCCCGGCCAGCACCAGCGGGTTGTGCCGCAACTGCGCGTACGCGCTGCGCGAGACCATCCGCCACAGGTCGCCCAGCCGCGGATACGGGCGCACGCTGTCCACCCGCTCGGCCAGCCCCAGCCAGATGTGCCCGCCGCCGCCCTTGACGGCCCGCGCGAGCGCCACGTCGTCGATGACGGCGTGCCGGATGGCGTCCGGAATCCCCGCCCGCTCGGCGGCCTCGGCGCGCAGCAGGACACAGCCGCCCGCCGCGGCAGCCGTCCGGGCCCCCTTCCTGCCGATGCGACGGAACGGATACAGCTGCGCGAAGAAGTAGACGAAGGCGGGCACGACCAGCCGTTCCCACAGGCTCTCGACCCGCAGCCGGGCCATCAGTGAGACGACGTCGAAGTCCCCGGTGCGGGCGGCCGCGACCAGTTCCCGCAGGCTGTCGGGCGCGTGCGCGATGTCGGCGTCCGTCAGCAGCAGGTACTCGGGTTCACGCGCGCGTGCCAGGCCGATGCCGTGCCGTACCGCCCACAGCTTGCCGGTCCAGTCGGCCGGCGGTTCGCCGGGGGAGTCCACGGTCAGCGGCAGTCCGCCGTGCCGCCGCGCCAGTTCGCGCGCCAGGTCCCCGGTGCCGTCCGAACTGCCGTCGTCGATCAGGAAGACCTCCGCGTGCCCCGGATACTCCTGGGCGAGCAGCGACGGCAGGCTCGCGGGAAGCACCGCGGCCTCGTCGCGGGCGGGTACGACGACGCAGACCGACGGCCATGCGTCCGGTTCCGTACGACGCGGAAGTCTGACGTCCGTACGCCAGAAGAGGCCCTGACAGAGCAGCAGCCACAGCCAGGCGGCGAGTGATCCGGCGGCGGTCCACGCGATGGCGCTCACCCGCGCAGTCTGCCCCACCGGACCGGCCCGCAAGGGCCCATCGACTATCGTGGCCGGGTGAAGATCGCGCTGATGGACTCCGGAATCGGCTTGCTCGCGGCCACCACTGCGGTACGACGGCTGCGGCCCGACGCAGATCTCGTGCTCTCCCTGGACCCCGACGGTATGCCCTGGGGCCCCAGGACTCCGGAGGACCTCACGCAGCGCGCCGTGGCCGTCGCCGAGGCCGCCGCCGCGCATCGCCCCGACGTCCTGATCGTCGGCTGCAACACCGCGACGGTGCACGCCCTGCCCGCCCTGCGTGCCCGCCTCGAACCCGGCATCCCGGTCATCGGCACGGTCCCGGCGATCAAGCCCGCCTCGGCCGGCGGCGGACCCTTCGCGATCTGGGCCACGCCCGCCACCACGGGCAGCCCCTACCAGCGAGGTCTCATAAAGGACTTCGCCGACGGCGTGACCGTCGCGGAGGTGCCGTGCTTCGGGCTGGCCGAGGCGATCGAGCACGCGGACGAGCCGGCGATCGAGGCCGCCGTCGCCGCGGCCGCCGCCCTGACCCCCAGGGACGTGACGACCGTCGTCCTGGGCTGCACGCACTACGAACTGGTCGCCGAGCGCATCCGCACCGCCGTCCAGCGCCCCGGCTTCCCGCCCCTCGCCCTGCACGGCTCGGCCGGAGCGGTCGCCGCCCAGGCACTGCGCCGAATCGGCGAACAGCCCGCCCCCGAGGCCGCGGCGAACGGCACCCTGACGGTCCTGCTGAGCGGCCGCGAGGGCGCCCTCCCCGAGCCCGCGCTCGCCTACGCGGAAGGCCGCCTCCTGCAGGCGATCAGCCCCGCGCGATAACCGACGGTCACGAACGGGACGTTTTCGGTCCGCCCTGGTCCGGACGGCGCAGTCACCCTGCGCGACGCGGTCCCGGCGCAGCGAAACCTGAGTAATCTCATAGCTATGAGGGACCACCCCCACGGCAGGAAGCCGCACCCCGATGTCTGGACCGGGCGGGCGACCAACCGGGTCCAGTGGCTGCTGGCGCTGGTCGGCGCCGCCTGCATGGCGCTGGGGATCGAGCTGGCCGTCGAGTCACCGTGGACGGAGGGCATCGCCCCGCTCGCCATGGCCGTCGTCGGCTGCATCGCCGCCGGGCTGCTGGTCCTCTTCGGCACTCTGGCCTTCGTGCACGTCGCCCTGAAGGTCGACCAGGAATGCCTTGAGGTGCGCTGCGGCCACATCGGTGTGCCGCGCCGCCGCATCCCGCTGTCCGAGGTCGTGGGCGCCGACTTCCTCCCGCACGTCACCCCGCGGCACTGGGGCGGCTGGGGCTACCGGTGGCGGCCCGAGAAGGGCACCGCGGTCGTCGTACGGCGTGGTGAGGGCCTGGTGCTGAGGCTGTGGGACGGCCATACGTTCACGATCACCGTGGATGACGCGGAGGCGGCCGTAGGGGTCATCAGGGACCGGCTGCGGACCCGGACGCCCGGCCCGGCGCACTGAGAGTCATAAGGTCCCCGCCGCAGATCGCATCGGGTCATGGGGCCAAACGCTCGCCACGCGCGCGTACGTCGATCTCGCGCCCCGGTGATCCGTCGGCGAGCGGGCGCGCAGTGGCCAGCCCCGCCAGCAGGCCCGCGCCCACCGACACCGAGGTGAAGCTGAGCGCGTTGCCGACCGCGGAGATCGCCGCCACCGCCGTCAGAGCAGCCCCCGCGGTCAGCGCGACCGGAGTGGGGCGGGCGGTGCGCCACAGCGCGAACAACATCCAGCAGAAGGCCGCCGCCAGCAGGATCACGCCGACGACTCCCTGTTCCGCCGCCACCTGCAAGGGGGCCGAGTGCGGTTTGCCGTCGGACAGCAGCGTCTCGGTCGCCGTCGTACTGAGCTCCCCGAACCGTCCCGGGCCCACGCCCAGGCCGGGGTCCTCGCGCGCCAGGTGCAGGGCGTCCCGCCACAGCTGGATGCGGTGCGCCGTCAGCTGGCCCTCCAGCCAGGAGGAGAACCCGCCGCGTACCGCGCTCCCGGCGACCGCCCAGATCAAGCCGGAGACTGCGGTGGCGGCCACGGCCAGTCCGGCGATGCCCACGCCGCGACGGTGCATGTGGCCGGCGGCGAGCGAGCACAGTACGACGGCGGTGCAGGCGACGAAGCCCGAGGTCGAGCCGAGGACGGCCGCGGTCACCGCGATTCCAGCGGCCAGGGCGCGCAGGGCCAGTCGCAGGACGGTCGCCGAGGCGGCCCAGGCGGCGCAGCACGCGGCACCGGCGGCGAGAGTCAGCACGGCGGCGGTGGCCCCGGCGTGTCCCAGCGGGGTGACGATCTGCGGCCCGGGAGCCAGATGCGGGACCGTCAGCGTGAGGGCCACACCGGCCAGGGCTCCGGCGCAGGGCCCGGCGACTGGAAGGAGCGCCCCGCCGATGCGTCCCGCGGCGTAGCCGGCGGCCACGGCGAGGATCGCGAGCAGGACACCCTCGGGCCGGCCGCCGTGCACGGCGGCCGAGACCAGCGACCACGTGGCACAGGCCCCCAGGACCACCACGCCGGCCGCATCAGAAACGTTTCGTCTGTCGCCGTCTCCACTCGGACCTACCGCAGACGCCATCCCCGTGACACCCACCCCGCCCCCCGAACCCGGTCCCCCGACCTGTTGCGGACCCCGGCCGCCCGACCTGACCGGCAGGTACGACCGAGACTCCGGCATACCGTAACTGCTGATGGCCGATTTGTGGACGTGTTGTGCAGGAACGATGCGTCGGTGGGCGGGCAGGAGGCGGCCCCGTCATTCGAGATCGGCCGCGGTGAGCACGCATGCGCCGACGCGGGCCCGCTGCCGCGGTCGGGGCGCCCGGACCAAGGTCGCCGGGGCCTGCCCGCGCTGTCGGTGCCGAGGTCAACCGCCGTACACTCCCGGAGTGACCGTCACCGCAACTTCCGTGGGCGAGTCGGACCAGCTGCAGCCGCAGATCGCGCCCGCCTCGCGCGCGGCACGGCTCGTACGCCTGGTTCCGGCGCTCGCCGCGGCGCTCTCCGGAGTGCTGCTCTACGTCAGTTTCCCGCCGCGCACCCTGTGGTGGCTGGCCCTTCCGGCCTTCGCCGTCTTCGGCTGGGTACTGCGCGGCCGCAGCTGGAAGGCGGCCCTCGGCCTCGGCTATCTCTTCGGCCTCGGCTTCCTGCTGCCGCTGCTGGTGTGGACCGGGGTGGAGGTCGGGCCCGGCCCCTGGATCGCGCTGGTCGTGATCGAGGCGGTCTTTGTCGCGCTGGTCGGCGCGGGAGTCGCCGCGGTGTCGAAGCTGCCGGGCTGGCCGGTGTGGGCGGCGGCACTGTGGATCGCCGGAGAGGCGGCACGCGCGCGTGCGCCGTTCAACGGCTTCCCCTGGGGCAAGATCGCGTTCGGCCAGGCCGACGGCGTCTTCCTGCCGCTCGCCGCGGTGGGCGGCACGCCGGTCCTCGGCTTCGCGGTCGTCCTGTGCGGCTTCGGGCTCTGCGAGGCCGTACGCCTGGTCGTGGAGCGGCGGCGCACCCGGGCCGTACAGCGATCCGCCGCGGCCGTGGCCCTGCTCAGTGTGGCCGTACCGGTCGTGGGCGCGGTGGCCGCACGGCCGCTGGTCAGCGACAAGGCCGAGAACGGCACCGCCACCGTCGCGGTCATCCAGGGCAACGTGCCGCGCGCGGGACTGGACTTCAACGCCCAGCGCCGGGCCGTACTGGACTACCACGCGCGCGAGACCGAGCGCCTGGCCGCCGAGGTCAAGGCGGGCAAGGTCGAGCGGCCCGACTTCGTGCTCTGGCCCGAGAACTCCTCCGACATCGACCCCTTCGCCAACGCCGACGCCCGCGCCGTGATCGACGCGGCCGCCAAGGCGATCGGGGCGCCCATCTCGGTCGGTGGCGTCGTCGAGCGGGACGGGAAGCTGCTCAACGAGCAGATCCTGTGGGACCCGGCCAAGGGGCCCGTCGACACCTATGACAAGCGGCAGATCCAGCCATTCGGCGAGTACCTGCCGTTGCGCTCGATCGTCGGGGCGATCAACGAGAACTGGACCTCCATGGTCCGCAAGGACTTCAGCCGCGGCAGCGAGCCGGGCGTGTTCACCATGGACGGCGCCAAGGTCGGCCTCGTCACCTGCTACGAGGCCGCCTTCGACTGGACCGTGCGCTCCGAGGTCGTCGACGGCGCGCAGATGATCTCCGTGCCGAGCAACAACGCCACGTTCGACCGCAGCGAGATGACCTACCAGCAGCTCGCCATGTCCCGGGTCCGCGCCGTGGAGCACAGCCGAACCGTCACCGTGCCCGTGACCAGCGGCGTGAGCGCCATCATCATGCCGGACGGGAAGATCACGCAGAAGACGGGCATGTTCGTGGCCGACTCGCTGGTCCAGAAGGTGCCGTTGCGCTCCTCCGAGACGCCCGCCACGAAGCTCGGCATCCTGCCGGAGATCGCCCTGCTGCTGGTCGCCGCGGGCGGTCTCGGCTGGGCGATCGGCGCCGGGCTGCGGGCACGGCGCGCGGATGACGTGTAGCCGCTGACGCATAGACGACGTGCGGCGGTACGCGCCCGTCGCACGCCCCCGGAAGTCGCCGGGGCGCTGGCCCCGTCCCGTTAGGGTCGGGGCCATGGCTACTCCTGACTTCATTCGTACGATCCGGGCGTCCGCCGGTCACCAACTGCTGTGGCTCCCCGGCGTGAGTGCCGTCGTCTTCGACGACGAGGGCCGGGTCCTGCTGGGTCAGCGCGCGGACAACCATAAGTGGACGGTGATCAACGGCATCCCCGACCCGGGCGAGCAGCCGGCGGACGCCGCCGTGCGGGAGGTGTACGAGGAGACGGGCGTTCGCTGTGTCGCCGAGCGGATCGTCCTGGTCAGGTCTGGGCGGGAGGTCACCTACCCCAACGGCGACATGTGCCAGTTCATGGACATCACCTTCCGCTGCCGGGCGGTCGGCGGCGAGGCATGTGTGAACGACGACGAGTCACTGCAGGTGGGCTGGTTCGAGGTGGACGCACTGCCCGTGATGGACGAGCGCCAGCTGTTCCGGATCAAGCAGGCACTGGCTGATGAACCCACGTGGTTCGAGCCTATGAGTTCGCACTGAACTGTGGGCTGTGACCATATGTGGGCCGGTGAGGGTGCTGCCTAGGGTCGAGCCATGACCCTGCCCCGCGCTCTCCCGGCACACGACTCCACCCGGCCCTCCTCGCTCGACCTCGGTGGCCGCACCGCCCTTGTCACCGGCGCCGCCGGCGGCATCGGCCGTGCGTGTGCGCTGAGGCTCGCTGCGGCGGGGGCCAAGGTGAGAGCGGTCGACCGGGACGGCGAGGGCCTGGAGGCGCTCGCCGAGGGGGCGCGGTCCCTGGCGGGCACGGTCGAGCCGCATGTCCTCGACCTCACCGATCTTGAAGCCGCCGAACTCGCCGCCGCCGGCACGGACGTCCTGGTCAACAACGCCGGGCTGCAACTGGTGCGCCCCATCGAGGACTTCCCGCCCGATGTCTTCCACACGGTGCTCACCGTGATGCTGGAGGCGCCGTTCCGGCTCATCCGTGGTGCCCTGCCCCATATGTATGGGCAGGGCTGGGGCCGGATCGTCAATGTGTCCTCCGTACATGGGCTGCGCGCCTCTGCCTTCAAGTCGGCCTATGTGGCCGCCAAACATGGTCTGGAGGGACTCTCCAAGACCGCAGCCCTGGAGGGCGCACCCCATGGAGTCACCTCGAACTGTGTGAACCCCGCCTATGTGCGCACCCCACTGGTCGAGAAGCAGATCACCGACCAGGCCCGGGCACACGGCATCCCCGAGGAGCGGGTGCTGTCCGAGGTCCTGCTTCAGGACAGCGCGGTCAAGCGGCTCATCGAACCCGAGGAGGTCGCGGAGGCGGTGGCGTACCTGTGCAGCCCGCAGGCGTCCTTCGTGACAGGGGCGTCACTTGTTCTCGACGGCGGATGGACCGCTCACTGACGTGGTCGCGACATGCGCGTTTGATCGAACATCCGGCCGGCGTCCGAGTTATCCACAGGGCTGACGGGGTGGCGGTGCGATGAGCAATCCTTTGGGCATGTCCCGCGATCACGTGCAACCGGGCGAGCGTTCCGCCGCCGCAGCCGGAGCGCCCCTGAGCAGCGCCGAGGCTCCGTTCCTCGAACTGCTGGCCAGGGGCGCGTCCGCCGACGCCTATGAGCAGCCGGTGCTGCTCGCACGCGCCGAGGGCAGACCGACCGAGCAGATCGTCGCCCTCGAACAGGCCAAGCTGCTCGCGCTGCGGGTGCGCTCCGAGCTGGAAGGACGGCGCAGGCGGGAGGCCGAGCTGTCGGCTCTCTTCGAAACGGCCCACGACCTGGCCGGCCTGCGGGACCTGGACTCCGTACTGCAGGCGATCGTGCAGCGCGCCCGGTCGCTGCTCGGCACGGACATCGCCTATCTCAGCCTGAACGACCCGGCCCGGGGCGACACCTATATGCGGGTGACCGAGGGCTCGGTCGCCGCCCGGTTCCAGCAGCTGCGGCTCGGCATGGGGGAGGGCCTCGGCGGGCTCGTCGCGCAGACCGCCCGCCCCTATGTCACCGACGACTACTTCAAGGACGACCGCTTCCAGCACACGCTCGCCATCGACGCGGGCGTGCGGGACGAGGGGCTGGTCGCCATCCTCGGGGTGCCCCTGATGCTGGGACACCATGTGATCGGGGTCCTCTTCGCGGCGGACCGGCGGGCCCGGGTCTTCGAGCGGGAACAGATCGCGCTGCTCGGCTCCTTCGCCGCCCTCGCCGCGGCCGCCATCGACACGGCGAACCTGCTCACCGAGACCCGCTCGGCCCTGGCCGATCTGGAGCGGGCCAACGAGATCATCCAGGACCGCAGCGGAGTCATCGAACGAGCCTCGGACGTGCACGACCGGCTCGCCGAACTCGTGCTGCGCGGCGGCGGCGTGCACGACGTGGCCGCCGCGGTCTCCGAAGTCCTCGACGGCACGGTCGAGTTCACTGACGCCGCGGTCGCACCGGCCGGCGCCCTGGAGGCCTCGCGCGCCGAAGGCCACGCGGTACGACACGCGGACGACTGGATCGCCGCGGTGGCAGCGGGCGGCGAACTGCTCGGCGCGCTGGTGCTGCGAGGTCACCCCGGCCTCGACCCCGTCGACCAGCGCACGCTGGAGCGGGCCGCGATGGTCACCTCGCTCCTGCTCCTCGCCCGCCGCTCCGCCGCCGAGGCCGAACAGCGCGTCCGGGGCGAGCTGTTGGACGACCTGCTCGACGCCCGCGACCGCGACCCACGTCTGCTGCGCGAGCGCGCCTCGCGCCTTGACGCCGACCTCGATGCCACCCATGTCGTCCTCGCCGCCCGCCTCGACGCCACCGCGGCCGACGCCGACCAGGAGGCGGCGGCCCGCAGACGCCTGTGGTCCGCCGCGTCCCACCTCGCCGCGACCCGGCACGGCCTGGCCGCCGCCCGCGACGGCGGCACGGTGCTGCTCCTGCCCCTCGAAGCCTCGGACACGGCAGCCGCCCTCGCCCGCCGCACCGCCCGGCATCTCGGCACGGCGGTGCACGAGGCGGTCACCGTCGGCGCCTCCGCCCCGGTCGAGCACCTGGCCGCCCACCCCGACGCCGTGGCCGCCGCCTACGAGGAGGGCCGGCGCTGTCTGGACGCCCTGCGGCTGCTCGGCCGCTCCGGAGACGGCGCCGCAGCCCAGGACTTCGGATTCCTGGGACTGCTACTGGCCGGGGACCGGGACATCGCCGGCTTCGTCGGCCGTACGATCGGCCAGGTCGTCGCGTACGACGAACGGCGCGGCACCGACCTGCTGCGCACCCTCGACGCCTACTTCGCCTGCGGGATGAGCCCGGCCCGCACCAAGGACGAACTGCACGTCCATGTGAACACGGTCGCCCAGCGCCTGGAACGCGTCGGCCACCTCCTCGGCGACGACTGGCAGAGCCCCGCCCGCGCCCTGGAGATCCAACTGGCCCTGCGGCTGCACCGGTTGTCGGCACCTGCACAGCGCTGACCCCCGCACGCACGGGCGTACGGGGGTCGGTCGTTGGGGAGCCCTGCGTTGCAGAGGCTCCCCTGCGGCGGTCAGTCGGCCAGTCGGCCAGTCGGTGAGTCGGTCAGGGGGGAGAGGATCAGACGATGCGCGCGCCGGCCGTTCGAGCCGCGGCGGGCTCCGCGTCGGTGGCCGGCTCGACGTCGGCCAGATCCCGGTGGCGGGTCTCCTTGGCGACGCCGACCGCGATCACCGTCAGGAGGGACGCGGCGATGACGTACAGGGCGATCGGGGTGGAGCTGCCGTAGTCGGACAGCAGCGCGGTGGCGATCAGCGGTGCGGGAGCCCCCGCCGCGACCGAGGCGAACTGGGCGCCGATCGAGGCACCGGAGTAGCGCATCCGGGTCGCGAACATCTCGGAGAAGAAGGCGGCCTGGGGCGCGTACATGGCGCCGTGCAGCACCAGACCCACGGTCACGGCGAGAAGCAGGTTGCCGAAGCCGCCGGTGTCGATGAGCGAGAAGAACGGGAACATCCACAGTCCGACGCCGGCCGCGCCGAGCAGATAGACAGGGCGTCGGCCGACGCGGTCGGACAGCGCGCCCCACGCCGGGATGACGGCGAAGTGCACGGCGGAGGCGATGAGTACGGCGTTGAGGGCGGTCTGCTTGGAGACGCCGGCCGAGGTGGTCGCGTAGACGAGGATGAACGCGGTGATGACGTAGTAGCTGATGTTCTCGGCCATGCGCGCGCCCATCGCCACCAGGATGTCCCGCCAGTGATGGCGCAGCACGGAGACCAGCGGAGGCCGCTCGGCGTCGGCCTTGTGCGCCGCCTTGCGGGCCTCGGCCTGCGCCAACGCCCGCTGGAAGACCGGGGATTCATCGACAGAGAGACGAATCCACAAGCCGACGATCACCAGCACACCGGACAGCAGGAACGGGATCCGCCAGCCCCAGCTGACGAAAGCGGCGTCCGACAGTACGGCCGTCAACAGGGACAGCACGCCGGTCGCCAGCAACTGCCCCGCGGGCGCGCCGGTCTGCGGCCACGAGGCCCAGAAGCCGCGCCGCCGCGCGTCCCCGTGCTCGGACACGAGCAGCACGGCTCCACCCCACTCACCCCCGAGCGCGAAGCCCTGCACCAGCCGCAGCACGGTCAGCAGCACGGGCGCGGCGGACCCGATGGTCGCGTGCGTCGGCAACAGCCCGATCGCGAAGGTCGCCCCGCCCATCAGCAGCAGACTCAGCACCAGCAACTTCTTACGGCCGAGCCGGTCGCCGTAGTGCCCGAAGACCAGCGCGCCCAACGGCCGGGCGGCGAATCCGACGGCGTACGTCAGGAAGGAGAGCAGGGTGCCGACGAGCGGGTCGGAGTCCGGGAAGAACAACTTGTTGAAGACGAGGGCGGCGGCGGAGCCGTAGAGGAAGAAGTCGTACCACTCGATGGTGGTGCCTATGAGGCTGGCGGCGACGATGCGCTTGAGGTTGCCGGGTGGTGGGGGAGCGGTGGTTCCGGAGGCCATGTGCGCCACTTCCTCGTGTGCGGTGGGGACGGGTACGTGTTGGCACACCGTAGAAACGTGCAGGTCAGGCGCACATGTGGTGGGGCAACATAGTTTGGGGCGTGGCTATGCGTGGGACCACCATGCCCGCTCGTGGAGGGGCGGCTGAAAGGCTTGGAGAGGCACGAAACGAGTGCTGTTCGGGAAGCGAAGGTGGAGGTGAGACCAATGACCGGCTGCTGCTGGGGCTGAAGGGGACGATCAGTGGTGCGACGCGAGGGCGCATGATGCGAGTTAACTCGCCGATTGCCATCGCACCAGCGACGCCCGATGGGCTCCACCGGCGAACCCTCCAAAAGATCGTCAAACCACCCTTGAGGTAAGGCAGTTGCCTTGGTTGCCCGGGCAGGTCACGATCGGGCAACTTTCATGGTCATGCAGTCAACCGGGCGTGAAGATCTCCCTCGTACAAATGATCTATCGATGGAGATGTGATGGGGAGCTTCCGCATCGGGAAGAAGATGGCCGCCTGCGCTACGTCCTTCGCGGCCGTGGCGGCTGTGGCAGCGACCGCCGGTCCGGCGCACGCGGCGGAGTACACGGTCACCGACAACTGTGACGTTCCGTGGATCACCTGCTCGTACGGTGATCTGTGGCTGTTCTACAACTCGAAGGACATTGCCATCCAGGATGGCTACTACAAGTCGGCGTTCACAACGTTCTACGGCAACGTGTACGACCACTGGGGCACGAGCCAGTACCAGGGATCGACACTGTCGACCTACCGGTACGTCTTCGGCAACGGCGGCAATGGCAACGGCCAGTACATGAAGAACAATGCGGCGTCCGTGCAGAACTGCGCCCGAGACGACAACTACCGCGTGTACTTCAACTCCGGCTATGGCGGCACCTCTCAGTACTTCGCCAAGAACGGCCCGTACGGAGACTGCAACATCACCAACCTGATCTCCGCCCTGAAGAACAACAACGCCTCCTCCCACTTCGCTTAAGAAGGAACTCCCGTGAAGCACATCAAGCGGACCGCCACCGCCGTAGCCCTGGCCGCTTCGGCTCTCCTGGTCAGCGCATGCTCCTCCGGCGCGAATCCGGATACCACGAAGAACGCGGCTGACGGCAGACCGATCGTGAACAAGGAAAACTGGCCCGACAAGATACCCGCCAGTGGCCTGACCAAGGATCTGACTCTTCCCCTGGAGGCGTACATGGCCTCCTACGAGGACCAGGTCACCGTCGAGCAGGCCGCCAACGATCTTCAGCAGTCCTGTATGAAGGACTACGGCTTCGACCTGACGCTGCCGCGGGCGGGCGCCAACCCGCCTCCCAGTGACAACGACGCCAACATCGAACGTCGTTATGGCCTCACCGACCGGGCCGAGGCCGAGAAGTACGGCTACGAGCTCCCCCCGGCGCTGCAGGAGCACACCAAGCAGACCATGCGTGATCTGTCCGGTGTCGAGGTTGAGGTCCTGACCGGCCACACCAAGCCCGGACTGCCCCAGGCTCCCGAGGAAGCCAAGGCGGGAGAGCCGCTCGCTGCCCCCGGCCAGGACACGAAGCCGGCTCGGGCCGAGTACAACGGGAAGAAGTTGAAGACGGGCGGCTGCATCGGCTGGTCCAAGGCTCAACTTGGCGCGAAGGAAGCCGACCCGACCTTCGTGGCGCAGCTCGCCGGGGACAGCCTGGTGCAGTCGATGAAGGACGACAAGGTCATCAAGGCCATCGCCGCGTGGTCATCGTGCATGGACGGCAAGGGGCACACGGGACTTGCCGATCCGTACAAGGCGATGGACCAGGGTGTCACCAACGACGGGAAGCCGTCGCAGGAGTCCATCGCTCTGGCCCTCGACGACATCGACTGCAAGAAGCAGACCGATCTGGTGAAGATCTGGTTCGGTGTGGAGTCTGCGATCCAGGACAAGCAGATCGCCGACAACAAGAGCCAGTTGACCGGCATCAAGGAGCAGCACGGCAAGGAAGTCACTGCCGCGCGCCAGCAGATGGCGGCTTCCGCCCGGTGAAGGCTGGTGTCGGAGTGCCCGGACGGTGGCTGGTCCGGGCAGTGTGTCTGATGGCGGCGGGTGTGCTGGCCGCCGGGTGTACGGGCGGCGGCGCCGACAGGGCCCCCGCGTCGCAGCGGCCGTCGCAGCGGCCGGCGACTCCGAGCGCTGAGCAGAGCAGTCCGCAAGTGCGTCCATCACCTGTTCCTTCGGTGCACTCCGAAGGCCGTACGCGTGTCCTGGAGTACGGAGACCTGATCGTGCGTGCCACACCGGAAAGCAGCGGTGTGCGTACCGAGATCGAGGTAGCCAATACCTACGAACGGGATACCACGTATTCGGTCCAGATCAGCATCGCTGACGGTGAGGGCTGGACCGCGCACAACCGGTTCTGGCTTCAGGATGTCCCTCCGGGCAAAACCGGCCAGGATGCTGCGGTGATCGGCTCGGAAGACATGGGCCCGGTTCCGCAGGTTCCGAAGATTTACGTCGACGAGTTCACTCCCATCGTCGACCGAAAATAAAAAACGCTCCCTCCCCGGTCCGATCGCCCAACAGCTGCGCGACATGATGCTCTGCGACGCATCCCACGGCACCGGTGCTCAACCATGAACGGCATCAGCCGAATTCGGCTCCATGACCGGCATCGCGGAGCAGGGCACGGGACGGGCGGATCACGCATGGTTCAACGCATTCAGCGGAGCATCTTCAACACCCGCTGACCAGCTGAACAACGACAGCATTCTCCCCCGGCACTTTGTGTAGACAAGGAAAGCCCGTGCACGTCCTCAAACCAACGATCACCGTAGCAGCTGTCATGCTCGCGGCAA
Organism: Streptomyces sp.; assembly: GCA_013362785.1. Lineage (GTDB taxonomy): Bacteria > Actinomycetota > Actinomycetes > Streptomycetales > Streptomycetaceae > Streptomyces. The sequence goes on from JABFVM010000180.1 coordinate 21,389, forward strand.
TATCGCTAGGTGCATGCTCGTCGTCCGGATCGGGCTCCAGCCCGCCGAAGGACCACACCCCGGTCGACCGGAGCAACTGGCCCGCGGAGACCCCTGCTTCAGGACTGGTCAAAGGCCTGGAGCTGCCGCTTGAGGCCTATATGACCTCGTACGCGGATCAGGTCACTGTAGACACCGCGCTGCGCACCCTCCAGACGCGGTGCATGGCCGAGTACGGGCTCACTGTCGACCTGCCGCGCCCCGGTATGAACCCGCCGCCGTACAGCAACGCCATTTCGATCGAGGCCCGTTACGGCATCACCGACCGCACCCGGGCGGAGAAGTACGGCTACGGGCTGCCGAAGGAGCTGACCCGGAGTACCGAACCGGTCGACAAGGGGCTTTCGGGTGTGCAGGTCGAGGTGCTGACCGGGCGTACAAAGCCTGAGTTCCGTCCGCCCGAGGGCGCCGAGGGTGACGGGCCGTACTTCACCGGTGCGGACTCCGAACCCGCCCGCGCCGAGTACCAGGGCAAGAAGCTGCACGATGGCGGCTGCGCCGGATGGTCGAAGCGACAGCTCAAGTCGAACGAGCCGGATGCGGGCTATGTCTCACAGCTCGCCTCGACGAGCCTCTCCGAGTCCCGGTCGCGGGGGCCGGTCAAGAAGGCCATCAAAGACTGGTCGGCCTGCATGAAGAAGCAGGGACGTTCCGCCACGGACCCGTTCAGGGCCATGGAGCAGGGCTACGCCAACGGCGACGGCACCACCGAAGACGCGATCGAGCTCGCGCTGGACGACATCGACTGCAAGGAGCAGACCCGTCTGATCGAGGTCTGGTTCAAGGAGGAGTCGGCAATCCAGAAGCGGCTGATCGAGGAGAACAAGGACCAGCTCGCCGAGGTCAAGACACGCACGAGCGACGTCCTCGCAGCCGCCAAGGCTGTCAAATAACCAGAGAAGGAATGAAGTTGAGACTGAGACGTATGCGCCTGCGCGTGCCGCTCACCCTCGTGGTGGCCACCGCGCTGGCGATACCGCTGAGCCTGCCCGCACAGGCCAAGGAACCAGAGCCGCCCAAGGGTGCGGCGCAGGGCTGGAATGATGCCGCACAGGAGCAGAAGAAGCTCTCCCTGAAGCCTTCCGCGATCCCCGCGAAGGACCGCGCCGGCCTGCTCGGCAAGGACTACGCGGAATCCGCCGACACCGCCGTCACCTCGACCGGCGACGGCACCGGCTTCCACCTCCTTGCGGGCAAAGAGAAGGACGGCTATCAACTGCGCACGATAGCCAGCCTGTTCGAGGATGGATTCGCCTCGGACACCTGGATCGGCAACCACTGCGTCACCGGGTCAGGCAAGTACGCGGCCGTCTCGTACGCGCCGCGTATGTTCACCAACAAGCCCGAGCTGATGGTGCGCGGCGCATTCACCGCAGTGGTCGATCTTCGGTCGGGCAAGGTCACCAAGCTGCCGTTCCAGTCGTCGCTCGCCTACTTCTCGCCCGGCTGCGGCCAGGGTGAGAAGGCGGTGTTCACTCAGCTCAGCCACGACGGTGACAAGAAGCAGCAGACCCGCCTGATCACCGTCGACGCGGCAACCGGCAAGAAGTCCAAGCCGGTCACGCTCGCAGGCGCGGTCACCTCGGCCATCCCCACGGACGCGGGCATCATCGCCGCGCACGGCAACAAGCTGGTACGGATCAACGGCACGGCCGAGAAGACACTGGCGTCCACCACAACGGCACCGTTCGAGATCACCGCCGACGCCGATGGCGGCATCACCTTCATCGACCGCGAGCTGGACAAGAAGGCGTCCAAGACGCCGACCAGCTGGGCCAAGCACCTCGACCGTGCCAAGGTCGAGAAGGGCCGGAAGACCGAGCCCGTCACCGTCGTATCCGGCAAGCTCGAAGCCTGGGACCTGACCCGCTCGGCGCGCGGCGAGGTGTTCGTCACCGGTGCCGCCACGTCCAGAACGTTGCCCAAGCGGGTGCACAACCCAGGCAGACTCCCCAAAGGCGCGGCGATCTCCAGCCACGCCCGGACAGCCCTGACCACCACGTGGTCCGACGGGAAGACCACCCTGGTCAACCCCGAGGACGCCGCCAAACCCCGCCCCGCGCGTACTGTCCTGCGCATGCTGGAGTCCGGCAGGTCCGTGACCCTCGATCTGCGTCCCGGTGCCCACCGCGTGGGCGACGAGGCCCAGGGACGTGTCCTGTCGCCCGCCCTGCCCACCGGCGGCCCGGTCGAGTCCGGCCCGGACACAGGCAAGCAAAGCGAAGACGGCCTGTCCACGCAGACCGTCAGCACCCAGGCCCTCACCGCACAGGCCGACAACCCCAGCGAAGGCACCGGGGAACGCTACTGCGCGGTGGCCCGTAACGATGCGAAGAAGCAGGCCTTCCAGCCCACCCCGCGCCAGGTCGAGTGGGCCGTGGACCAGGCCGTCGTCGGCGAGCTGGACTTCTACCGCGAGGGGAACTGGAAGAACACCGGGACCGGTGGCTACCAGCCTCAGGGCCTCTTCCCGCCGACCGTGCTCGCCGGTGACCCCAACGGCACCCTCGACAACGAGGACCCCGATGCCACCGACAAGTGGCACATTCCCGCGCAGGTGATGCTCGGCATCACCGCGCAGGAGTCCAACATGTGGCAGGCCACCCGCTTTGCCGTGCCCGGTGTCACCTCCAACTCCCTGATCGGCAACTACTACGGTGTCGACTACGCCGCCGACGGTGCACAGCTCGACCCCTGGCGGATCAACTGGGCCGACGCCGACTGCGGTTACGGCATCACCCAGGCCACCGACGGTATGCGCCTCGCGGGCAAGACCAAGCCCGGCGAGACCGCCCTGTCGACCCTCGCGCAGGAAGCCGTCGCCCTGGACTACACGGCGAACATCGCCGCCGGTGTGCGGATCCTGTCGGAGAAGTGGAACCAGACCTACAACGCCGGCATGACGATCAACGGCGGCCACCCCAAGTGGATCGAGAACTGGTTCTTCGCCCTGTGGGCATACAACTCCGGCTTCTACGACACCGCCGACTCACAGGGCCACTGGGGCGTCGGCTGGACCAACAACCCGGCCAACCCGCTGTGGAAGGCCAACCGCGTCCCGTTCCTGCAGAGCGCGTCCGACCCCGCCGGTGACGACTACAGCCATGCCGCGCACCCACAGGACTGGCCGTACCAGGAGAAGGTGATCGGCTGGGCGGCCCGCCCGATCTCGGCCATGTTCGCGCCCGGTGACTTCCAGGCGGGCTACCGTCCCGCGTGGTGGACCACCAACGCGGACCGCACCAACGCCAAGCCTCCCGTCGATCTTTTCTGCAACGCGTCGAACTACTGCGCCCCCTCCAAGATCGGCGACAACGACTCCAACGACCCGGGCCTGGGCGCCTGCACCCTCGACTCGGGCGACAGCGACACCAACCCGCACTGGCTCCACTGCTGGTGGCACGAGAAGATCACCAAGGATCAGTGGAAGGACTGTGAACGGCTCGCCGAGTGCGGCAACGGCGTGCACCGCTTCAGTACCTCCTACGGCGAGCAGGCGGATGCCGGCTCGTACCCGCCGAACTGCTCCACCACCAGCCTGCCCACCAACGCCCTGATGGTCGACGACCTGCCCGACGGCACCACACCCGCGGGAGTGGACACCAAGCGCGGATGCGGGGCGGTGAAGTCCAGCGGCACGTTCAGCTTCACGTTCGTTCCGTGGGACACCCAGATGGATCTCACCAACGACGGGACGGACAACCCGACCACCGTCACCACGTATCCGGGGAAGATCGACACGCACCAGATCGGCGCGGGCTACGGCAACCACTTCTGGTTCACGCACACCCGCTCGCCGGAGTCCTACCCGGCCAACGCCAACCGGATGAAGGTCACCGGTACGTGGAAGCTGAACGCTCCGCTGACCAACACCACACGCCAGGCGAAGGTCTTCGCGCACATCCCCGACCACGGGGCGCAGACCTCCAACGCCGTCTACCGGATCCAGACCCCTGACGGCGAGGAGGAAGTGGCCGTCTCGCAGACGGCGAACCAGTCCAACAAGTGGGTGGACCTGGGCGCCTACGACTTCGGTGACCAGATCCCCGAGGTGCGGCTCGACAACTTCAACGGCGGCAGCGGAAGCGCGGACATCGCCTTCGACGCGCTGGCGTTCGTCCCGGGCACGTACAACGGCCTGAAGATGACCGGCAGCATGACGGTCAACCCGACCGCACCGGACCCGGCGCCGGTCGAGCCCGGCGAGGACATCAGCGACAGCCTCTTCCCCGACGTCAGCGGGTTCTCGGCCGACACCGCCACGGCGGCGCCGATGGCGACGACCATGAGTACCGCGTCGTGCTCGACGGTGTCCCTTTCCATCACCCGCAAGCGCACCAACAGCTGTCTCCACGACGAGCTCTGGGTGAATCACTACTCGAACAACACACCGGACGGAAACGCGTCCTTCGACTACTACAACACGATCTACCTCGACCCGGCGAGTGATGAGTTCTCCCAGGTCACCACGATCCGTCTCCAGTCGATGAGCGGCGTGATGAACACGGTCGACCTGGACTACCAGGCCAAGTGCCGCGGGTACTGCAACATCACCAGCGTCACCTGGGACGGGTCGAAGATCTTCAAGAAGGGCGACACGCTCCAGCGGACCATCACCACGCGGTTCAAGTGGACGCCCAGCGGCGCCACCAAGAACACGATCACCCCGTACTGGTACTTCAGCGGTATGGCCAACACCACTCCGATCGCGAATCCGCTCGAAGTCGAGAAGTCCAAGCTGGACATCCGCTGCGACAACGAGGTCCCCAATGCCGGAACCGGCTGTGTGTTCTCCGGCTACGACCCGACGTACGTCATGAACTCCAAGAAGTTCCCGGGGGCCGCCGCACACATCGACATGATGTGGCGCAAGACCAACCTCGACTGGGGCAACCGCAACGGCGGCAAGCCGCTCACGTACCTGGGCAACAAGATGTCCGTCGACGGCTCCGGCAAGATTCAGTCGGACCGCAACCGTCAGCTCATCTGCAGCAGGCAGTGGAAGACCTACAAGGACACCGGCCTGTTCAGTGACATGTGGACCCTGGAGGCAGGGGCGACACGAACCGACGCGAAGAGCTGTGACGAGTTCGCCTTCGCCAACTCCTTCCAGAGCGCCGGAAACTCCGCGGGCCCCAACCCTGTCACGTACAGCGGCAAGGAATGCGTGCAGACCTATGTCAGGCGCAACGCCGACGACACCATGACGCTGCACCTGCGTCCTGATGCCCCGGCACCGACCTGGAAGGAGCCCTGCGGCCGGTCCTCGATGTCGAACTGGCAGAACACCCAGTCCATGCGGCCGTTCGGCGACTTCATCAAGGAACAGCGCTTGATGGAGGACGACGACTACTGGCTCGACCTGGACGGATTCACCGCGCCCACACCGTAACCGGGCAATGAGAAGTGCCCCCCGGAACAACCGGGGGGCACTTTGGTTTCACAACCAGACGAGTCGTCCTTCGGCGACCGAGCAGGTCGGATTGCTTCCATCGGCGATTTTCGTGAGCATTTCCGCCACGGAGTCGAAATAGTGAGCCAGTGATGCGTACTCGCCCGTGGTCGTGATCTCACCCACGAACCACCTGCCGATACGGCCGTCCCGCACGTCGATGAACTTTCCTGTCCAGCCGTCCTGGTCCGACAGGAACGGGACCCACTCATTGCGCCAGAACGGATTGTCCGGCTGATCCGGAGGATTGACCCCACCAGGCATGGAGCGGTTCGTGTAGAGCTTCTCTATCGCCCGGATGCCCAGAAAGAAGGTTCCCTCGTCCGGGAACCCGGCGAAACCGCAACATGCCGCATCGTCGTCCACGTCTTCCTCAGGAAGATCCAGACTGTTCTGCAACAGCCACGTCCGCAGTTCCCGAGGAAGCTGGATGCCCATCCGTTCCTCGGCGGCCGCGAGCATCTGTTCAGTGGCCGGCCCGGGCAGATCCGCATGATCGGCCGGGGCGTGCTCCTGAAGAAGACTCATTACGCGGGACCAGCTCTCCACCACGCCCATTCCCCACGACCCTCTCTGTACGAACGCCCGCTACGGCTGCGTCACTGCGAAAGCCACCTCGCACAGCGCCGACCGGAAAACCTCGCAGGAATGGTACTCGGAGTGGGTTGACTGCCCCCTGCTCGGCGCCTTCCGACCCACAGTGCAGGACCGTCCGCTCGCGAGGTGGCCGCCCGCCAGCTCTTCATGGACACGCCGGTGTGCCCCTGCGGGCCCAGCTGAGGAACCTCTACGGCACCGGCGAGGACGGTATCCGCCCTTACATCCTGCACGTGGAACTGCACCGGTCGCCCAGCGATGAGGTCGAGTACACAGACCGGCCTCCCCCACCTGAAGGCAAGCTCTCGGAAGGCGTCGCGGACGTCGGTCAGGGGCTGGCGGTCCGCGGTGCCGCGCAAGAGCGAGGGAGCGCGAACCCCATTCACGATCCGCGTCGATCCTGGCCTCGACGGAGGTGT
>JABFVM010000340.1 GCA_013362785.1 Streptomyces sp.
CGTAGCTGATTCAGGGTCATGGCCCGTATGGCGGCCTCGAAGAGCGGGGTGGGAGATATCGGATTAGCCTCCCAAATGAGCGCGAAATGGATCTTTGGTGGTGTGCGCTCTACTCAACTCAAGGAGGAGCAATGCGCAAGCTTCAGAAGGCCGCTGTTGCGGCCACGATGATCGGCAGCCTCACCCTCATAGCCAGCGGCACCGCCACCGCCCAGCCCTCGCACGACCATGGTGGGTGTAAGTCTCACGACCTGAACGTGGACATTCTCGGTCAGGTCGGCATCCTCAATGGTCTGCTTGGCAATGCCATCAACGGCGAGGGCAATGCGGGCGGACAGGTCAACCACGTCGGCTCCAGCTGCGGACACTGATCTACAGGGATTGTGCTACGTAGCTCGCTGATATGGATCTCGGCGCCTGGGCATCACGCCCGGGCGCCGAGGACTGTTTGGGGAGGGTTACGACTACCAAAGTTGCAGGTGTCGTAGACCAACGGCCGATGGCCTGGGCCGCCGGGTGCCTTCAGACTCGGCAGCGCATGGCACGGCATGGCACGGGACGGGACGGGACGGCACTGGGCCGGAACGCGGACGCTTGGGTGTGGGGGTATGAGGGGTACGGGGGATCTGTTCGAGAAGGGCCGTTCGTCGGGCGAGGCGGGTGCGGGGCGGGCGGATGATGGGGGCGCCGTCGTGGTTGCCGAGTCGGCCTGGGTGCTGGTGCTCTTCTGGGTGGGGTGCGGGGCCCTGGTCGGGTGGCTGGTTGTGCTGCTTGCCGGCTGGCTCGTGACGTTGCCCTGGGCGCCGTTGGACAAGCCCGCCGAGCTGGTGAGTTCCGTACCTGAGCCCTGGCGCACCGTCGGTGCCGTCGGGGTGGGGGCTGTGCTGGGGCTGGGCCTCGGGCTGCTCGCCGTGCATGAGTCGCTGGCCGTCAGAGTCTCCCGTCGTCGCGTCGTTCTCACTGTCAGGGACGCTTCGCAGGAGTTCGGGCGCGATGAGGTCGCCCTGGTGGTGCGGGACGGCAAGCAGCTCGTGCTGCTCGGGCCGGACGGCATGGAGATCGCTCGGGAGAGGTGCGACCTGTCCTGGCAGCGGGTTTCCGATGCCTTCGGCGGGCAGGGGTACCGGTGGTCGGACGAGGATCCGCATCGGGAGGAGTTCAGGCGCTGGGTTCCCGGTATGCCCGGCCTGCCCGAGGGGGCGGACGCTCTGCTGCGGGCCCGTGCGGCGGCACGGGAGAAGGACGGGAACAGCGAGGACGTACGAGAGCTGCGCCGCGAGCTGTTGCGGCTCCGGGTTGTCGTACGGGACGAGAAGCAGCGGCAGTACTGGCGTATGCCTCGGGGGTCCTAGGGGGCCAGGGTCCTAGGGGCCCAGGGTCCCTAGGGCCCAGGGGTCCTGACATCCCGGAAGCTGACATTGCAAAAGGTGACCCTTCGACACCTGACTTGCCGCCACCTGACTTGCCGCCACCTGACTTGGCGGCACCTCACGTTCCGGAACCTGGCCGCGAACCCGCCCGTATTCACCGGTTCGGCGGAGTGCAGCAGATCGAGGGGCACGCCCTTCTTCGGGTCCGGTTCGAATCGCTGTTCCCTCGGCTGGGAGGATGCGCGGACCACTGAGGAAGTAGAGGGGGGATGAGCGTGATCGTGCTCATCTTGGTCGGCGTTCTCGTGCTCGCCGTCGGAGGGTGCGTCTGCGTCATATGGGCGTCGCGGGGCGGCCCGCGCTGGGTGCGCGGGGTGGCTTCCGTGACCCTGGTGGCCGGCGAGTTGGTACGACGGTCCGGGCGGTCCAGGCGGGGGTCGAGCTCCGGCTCGGACTCCGACTCGGGCGACTGACGTCGTCGTGCGGTCGGCCGCGCCGCAGAGTCGTAGAGAGGAAGCCGTACGGCGGGAGACCTGGGCCGCGCCGGGGTGTCAGTCCTCGGCGCGGCCCGCATCCACAGCGCTGGGGAACGTCAGCCCAGCCCGGGCCCGGTCGGCTTCGGGTGGCGTTGCGGTGATGTCGTCACCGCTGCGCCGCCCTTCGTCAGAAGCCACTCGTGGTGCAGCGCACCCAGCGGGATCTTCCGCTGGAAGAGGGGTGTGCCGAATATGGTCAGTTGGAGCTGGAGGGAGCCGGTGAGGTCTACTCCGCCGTAGAGGGCGCAGGTGCCTTTCGCCGTTCCACTCGCCGTTCCCCTGCCGTCTACGGAACCCTCGGCCGACGCGTCCAGGTGTGCGCGGACATAGGGGGCGAGGTCGGCGGTGACGCCGACTGTGCCGTAGAGGCCGACCGTGGCCTCGGCGCCGAGGGCCGCCTTGACGTCGCCGGCCGCCGTGACGCGGGCCTTCAGGGGCTCGCCCGTCATGTCGGACTCGCTGACCGGGGTCCAGCCCTTGGCCCAGGAGAAGGTGCCGCCGACGCGGAAGTCGCCCTTGAGGTTCTGCTCGACGTCGACGGTGACCCGGCCGTCCGCGTTCACCTGGATGTAGCAGGTCAGGTCGAGATTTACGACGACGGGGACGGGGCCCACCTGGATGACCGGGTCGGCGTGCAGCTCGGCGAACGGGACGCGGGTCTGCTGTCCGGAGGTCGAGCCGGCCGCGCGGCCCTTCAGGGACCACCGGGAGGCCCAGTCGCCGGACAGGCCCAGGAAGGCGCCGCCGGGTGAGGTACCCGCGGCGGTGCCGGAGCCGTCGTACGAGAACGCGACCTCGGGGGCGATCTGGACGAAGCCCTTCACGGACGCGGCCGCCGACGCCGGGGCGCCCTCGGCCGTGGCGCCATCGGCCGTGGCTATCGCCGCGCCCACGTCGATACGCAGGCTGCCGAGCGGGAGTTTCGCGCCCTCGGGGCCGAAGTGGAGGCCACCCGTCCTCGCCCAGGAGACCTTCACTCCCTTGAGGAGCGGCTCGACCTTCATGGCCGACGGGTCCACCGGGACCGTGCCCTCGGCCTTGCTCTTGCCGAGCACGGAGGTGAGCTTGGCCGGTTCGGTCTGGACGGTCGTGTCGCCGTCGTCCGTGGTGCCCGCCACCCGTGTGATCTCGGCCAACACGCCGTCGGGGGCGCCCGGGGCGGGAGCACTGGCGATGATGTCGCCGACGGCGACCGAGGCGTGCCGAGAAGACGAAGGGTCGGCGGAGGGGCCGGTCGAGGCTTCAGCTGGAGGGCCGACGGTGGGAGCGGTTGAGGGGCCGGTCGAGGGAACTGTTGACGGGCCGGTCGAGGTGCTCGCCGAGGGGGCTTCGGTCGGGTTTGCGGGCGGGTTTGCGGGCGAGGAGGCCTTGATGACGGCCCGTCCGCTCTTCCGGTCGTACGACGCGACCTTGAGGGAAGACTTCTTCGCCGTGGCCCCTCCCTCACCTCCGTCGGCCACCGCCGTTGGGGTGGCCTTACCGGACGGGGGCGAGACGACCGCGAGTTGTTCCTGGACCTTGTCGGCGTTCGCGCCTGGGGTCTCGGCCGTCCTGGTGGCCGGTGTTTCGGCGGTGGTGGTCGGTGAGGTGGCTGAGCAGCCGGTGGTCAGCAGGGCCGCGATGGTGAGCGCCGGAAGTAAGGCATGGCTCTTGAGCCTGGGTCTGTGCACGCGTTTTTCCTCGGGAGCGGGGTATGGGGGTGCGCTGCAGGAGGTGACGGGGGGTGGGGTGCAGGCGTACTGCGCGGCACGGATGGGCGTATCAGGGCATGCCGATTCGTCGACTTTCGCGGCATGTTGATACGGCCGATTCGGCACTGTGCGCAGACGGTGGTTACCCACTGGTAGTCATGCATGAGCATGCCAGCGGCACCGATATAGCATCCGCTTTCTTTCCGCGCGATCTTGGTGAGGTGAGTCACACCCACGCCCATCGTCAGGATCAGGCGCGTCTCAACTCGCCTCGCGTCAGCAGGCCGTGGGAACGACCGTCTCCGGATCGCCGCTCAGTGCGGTCGCCGTGACCCAGCCCGTCTCGCCGTTCGTGCGGAGCAGCTTGACCCAGATGTCGCTGACGGAACCGTGCGCGGAGACCTCTTCCCCGCGCTGGAAGCACAGCGCCTGGTATTCGCCCTGCGCGACGATGTGGCTCACCTCTACGCCGGCAGTGCTCGGCTCGGAGCGGACCGGAGCGTTGGCCTGGCCGGTGACGGTCGTGGTGGCCGTGTCGGTCGGGTCCGTCGGATCCATCGGGTCGGTCTGGTCATCCGTGGGCGTCGGGGAGTCCGTCGGGGTGGGGGTCGGCGTGAGGTCGGTGGCGGTGTCGGACGGAGACGGGTTCTGGGCGGAGGTCGCCACGAATACCGTTGCCGCCTGGTCCGCGGGCACCTCGACCTTGTCGCCGGGGCCGGGGCCGGAACCCGGAGCCGTCTCGTCCTGGCGCGGCAGCCGCACCATCCCCTCCCCGCCGGTCGTCGGGATTTCTACCTTCGTTACGGTGCCCTCCGCCGCGTCCGACTCCTCTGTGGCGTACTGAACCCGCAGGCAGGCGGCGGTCAGCTCGGTGACCGTGTCCGTCACGGAGTCGCCGACCGACACCTCCGGCAGTACGACGTCCAGGACACCGGAGTCGGGACAGGTGCCCGGCGCCGAGGTGCTGGGCACCGGGGAGTCCTGCGGGGTGTCGGAGACGGTGAGCCGTGTCGTCTCGCCCGGCTCGGCATCCGTGGCGTCGATGCGCAGTGTGCCGCCCTTGGCCGGGGCCAGGGACTGGCCGTCGAGGGCGGGTTCGACACGACGGTCCGTGCGGATCAGATAACCCGCTTCGACCAGCCCCAGTTTGGGGCTTACGTATCGGAACACCGCCGTGAGGTAGCCCTTGGGGTTGATTTCGAACTGATGCCCAACTCCCGCGTCCACGGAGAAGACCCCGATCGGGGTCACGAAAGATCGCCCTACCGAAACGGTGATTTTCCCCGATGCGTCGAGTGTGAATGTCACCGGTGCGAAAACCGGGGTGAAGGAGGCGGACGCCTCGGACTCGTCGCAGCCTGCCACACCCATCGTGGCCAGCAGCGTCACCCCGACTATCGGCAGAGCAAACAGCCTTGTCATGACTGAACGCACAACTACGCCCCCGATACCCCCGTGCACGCATTCCAGCGCGCCTCTACCGGAATTCAGAAGGGTAGCGCCGAGCGCCGGTCGTCGGCATCTGAATTCCTAAATCTCTGCGCGGAGTTCAGAATTCAGGAACCGAATGGGACGGCAGGGACGGGGGAGTTCTGGCGAGGTCAGTTTCCGCAGCCGCTTCCGGGGTCCTCGGGGGTTGGCTGAGGAGCGGGTTCGGGAGCAGGTGCGGGTTCAGGTTCGGGGTCGGGTGCGGGTTCGGGGGCAGGCTCAGGGTCCTGCGGCTCCGTTCCCGTTCCCGTCCCCGGATCGTTCGGGTACGTCGGCTTCTCCTCGCCAGGCTTGCCCTCGCCCGGCGTCGGCTCCTGCGAGGGTGGCACAGCCGCCGGAGGCTCAGGCGCCGGTTCGGCCTGCGGCGGCGGCTCGGCCTGCGGCGGCGGCCCGGGTTCGTCAGCACCCGGCGCTTCGGCATCCGATCCCTCGCCCCCCGACCCAGCCTCAACCCCAGCGCCAGCGCCAGCACCAGTACCCGGCCCAGCACCAACCCCGGCACCAGCACCGGGCCCATCCGCAGAACCCGCGCCCGTCACCGTCGTAGCCGCCGTATCCGAACCACCGGCACCAGCACCAGCACCAGCACCGACAACGGCAGCCAAACCCCCCACAGACTCAGACCCCTCGCCCACCCGGCCACGCTGCTGCCCCGACTCCCGCCGAGGCGTCTCCTCCGCCGCCACCGGCGGCCCCTCCGACGGCCGTGCCGCAACCGGTGCCTCCGCCAACGGGAGTCGGGGTGTGGCCGGGGTCGAGGAGGGGTCGTTCACGCCGAGGGCGATCATCATCGCGAGGGCCGCCCCCGCGACCGTCGCGCCGGCGGCGATCGCCGTCAGCACCTTCGCGCCGGAGCCGCCGGTCACCGCCTGGCGGACCGTGTGGAGGGCGCCGCCGAGCTGGCCGCTCAGGGCGAGCTGGCCGCTCAGGGCGGTCGCGGCGCCGGTGGAGCCGGCCGCGAAGGGCAGCAGGAACTTGCCCGCGCCGCCGACGGCGAAGACCAGCAGGGCCGGGGCGACCAGTGCGGGCAGTCGGTCGTTGGCGCGCATGAGGACCGCGAGCCGGCCGCGGCAGTCGGCGCAGGCGTCCACATGGGCGAGCAGGCGTTCCGACTGGCGGGGCGTGGCGTTGCCGCGGACGTACGCCGGCATGCGCACCCAGTGGACCTCGCAGGCGGGGTCGTCGGGGGCGCCGGTCTGGGAGCGCAGGAAGGCCTGGCGCATGCCCTCGCGGGCCCGGTGCAGCAGTACGGCCGTCGCGCCCTGCTTGGCGCCGATGCGCTGTCCGACCGTCTCCAGTGGCTGGCCCTCCGCCTCCGCCAGCCACAGGGCCTGCACCCAGCGTTCGGGCAGCTGGCCCAGCACCCGCACCAACAGGTCGACCGAGGAGACCTGTTCGGCCGGGTCCGGCGTGTCCTCCCTGTGAACGGATATCTCCGTGCGCTCGGCGGTCCGCGGGTCGTGCGGGGTCTCGCGCACGTCGCCGACGGCCGTCGCCGCCAGGTGCCGAACCGTCGTCATCAGGTACGCCGGAACGTTCTCGATCTCGTGGCCCTCCGACAGCCGCCGCCACACACGGAAGTGCGCCTCGGCGACCAGGTCCTCGGCGACCCACGGGTTGTTGCGGGTGAGCGAGCGGGCGTACGCGACCAGGCGCGGCTGCTGTTCCTCGTAGATACGGGCGTACGAGGCGGTGGCTGACGCGGGAGGTGACGCCTGGGCGGGCACCTTGGGGAAACCGTCGGACATGGCAGGAACGCTCCAGTTGCCTGCTGAGCTGATGAGCAGCGGACGAGTTTGTCAGCGTAGATGACTAAAATCTCAACTAAATGGTTCGCGTGATTCAGATCACACGGTGCGGCTTCCGGTTCGGCGTAATCAACGGGCCTGCAGCGCGGTCGAGAAAGCGCATACACACCGACGGCCGAATAACGAAGAAGAAAGAGGACGACCCCCCATGCGCCCTGCCCTCGAACAGCCCGTCCGCGCCCGCCTCGTCACCCCGGACCACCCGGAGCTGTCCGTACGCCCCACCCTGCGCTACGACGCCGCCGACCCGTTCGCCGTGCACATCGACTTCCCCGCCCATGTCTCGGACGGCGGGGCCGGGGTGACGTGGACGTTCGCCCGCTCACTCCTGGAGGAGGGGCTCGACGGGGCCGTCGGACCGGGGGACGTACGGATAGGACCGCGCGGGCGGTCCCGCACGGTCATCGAGTTCCACGCGCCGCACGGCATGGCGGCCGTCAGATTCGGTACGGCGGC
>JABFVM010000585.1 GCA_013362785.1 Streptomyces sp.
CCGCCCTGGTGGCCCTGTCGACGTCCGCACTCATCGCCTGACCTCCCGCCGCAGCCTGCGTACGTTGAACCACATCACCGGGATCACGAGCAGCAGCAGGAACACCGAGATCGCGCTCGCGATGCCCGGCTGGTCCTCGGAGAAGCCCTTGCGGTACAGCTCCAGGGCGAGGACGTTCGCGTCGTCCTGGGAGGAGCCCGGGGCGATGATGAAGACCAGGTCGAAGATCTTCAGGACGTTGATCATCAGGGTGACGGTGACGACCGCGAGGACGGGTGCGAGGAGCGGCACCGTGACCTTGCGGAACACCTGCCACTCGTTGGCGCCGTCCACCCGGGCCGCCTCCAGCAGATCACGCGGGATGCCGGCGAGCCCGGCCGCGATCAGCACCATCGCGAAACCGGCCCACATCCAGATGTACGACCCGATGATGGCCGGCGTGACCAGGGACGGGCCGAGCCAGTCGACGCCGTTGTACGGCTCCTTGAAGTTGTCGCCGGGGAGCCGCAGCTGGGCCCCGTCGGCCGCGGCGGGCAGCGTGAACGTGCCGTCGGCCGCGGCGCTGGTGGACGCGACGACCTTGCCGTCCTTGACCGCCTCGATCGTCATCCCGGGATAGCCCAGCTCGGACGCGTCGACGCCGCCGAGCGTGCCGACGCCCTTGCCGCGGGTGAAGTCCTGCCAGGTGGTGCCGGTGACCTTGCCCGGCTCGGCCTTCGCCGCCACCGCCTTCTCGGCATCGTCCGGCATCTGGTCCGGGGCGACGCCGACGAGGGGCAGGGTGACCGGGGTTCCGGCGCTGACGGTGGCCTTGGTGACGAAGGCGCCGCCCGGTGCCGCTTCGAGCGGCGACTCCCGTCCCGGGTGCGCCTTCGGGAACGCGGACGACTGCGCGAAGGTGTCATGGACGCCGACCCACACCGCGTTGGCGACACCCTTGTCCGGGTCCGCGTCGTACACCAGCCGGAAGATGATGCCCGCCGCCAGCATCGAGATCGCCATCGGCATGAAGACGACCAGCTTGAACGCCGTACCCCAGCGCACCCGCTCGGTCAGCACCGCGAAGATCAGACCGAGCGCGGTGGCGACGGTCGGGGCGAACACCACCCAGATGATGTTGTTCTTCAGGGCGGTGCGGATGCCGTCGTCCGTGAACAGGGACTTGTAGTTGTCGAATCCGGCGAAGCCGTCCCCGGACTGGTCGTAGAAGCTGCGGACCAGCGAGTACCCGATCGGGTAGACCACGAGCGCGCCCAGCAGCACGAGAGCGGGCAGCAGGAACAGCGCCGCCATGGTGATGCGTGTGCCGGTCACGCTCTTGCGCGACTTGGGTTCGGCAGGGGGCGCGGTGCCCCCCGCCGCTTCCGTCGACGCCATGACGTCAGTTTCCGTACGCCGCGGCCGCGTCGGCTTCCAGCTTCCGCTGCGTGCCCGCGATGTCCGACGGGTTCTTCAGGAAGTCCTGCAGCGCCTTCCACTCACCCTTGCCGGGCGTGCCGCCGAACGCCTGCGGGGCCTGGTCGGACATGTCGAAGCGGAAGTCGTCGCCGGAGCCGATGAGGGCCTTGGCGATCTTCTGCTGCACGGCGTTCGGATACGCCGAGTTGGCCACGTTCTTGTTCGGCGAGAGATAGCCGCCCAGCTTCGCCTGGATCGTCGCCGCGTCCGGGGAGGCCAGCCAGGTGGCCAGGGCCTGCGAGGCCTTGGAGTCCTGGAGGATGACGGCCGCGTCGCCGCCGGAGACGACGGGCGCGGTGTCACCGACCGCCGGGAACGGGAACACCTTCGCGTCCGTGCCCACCTTCGCCTTGGCCTGTGTGATGTTGACCTGCGCGAAGTCGCCCTCGTAGACCATCGCGGCCTTCGGCTGGTCGCCGCCGGTGAAGGTCTGGGTGACCGAGGCCGGGAAGTCCGTCTGCAGCGCGCCGCTCGCGCCGCCCGCCACATAGTCCTTCTTGCCCCACACCTGGGCGAGCGTGGTCAGCGCGTCCTTCACGGACGCGTCGGTCCACTTGATCTCGTGCTTCGCCAGCTGGTCGTACTTCTCGGGCCCGGCCTGGGAGAGATAGACGTTCTCGAACCAGTCGGTGAGGGTCCAGCCCTCGGCACCGCCCACGGAGAACGGGGTGACACCGGAGTCGTACACCGTCTGAGCGGTCGTCAGAAGCTCGTCCCACGTCTTGGGCTCGTTGGCCCCCGCGTTCTCGAAGACCTTGGCGTTGTACCAGATCAGCGACTTGTTCGCGGCCTTGTAGTAGACGCCGTACTGCTTGTCGTCGACCTTGCCGATGTCCTGCCAGCCCTGCGAGTAGTTCTCCTGCAGCTCGTCGATCGCCTCCGGGCCGAGCGGCTTGGCCCACTTCTTCTCCACGGCCTGCTTTATGGCGCCGGGCTGCGGAAGCATCGCGATGTCCGGCGGCTGTCCGCCCGCGACCTTCGAGCCGAGGAAGTTGATGATCGGGTCCTGGGCGGGCACGAAGGTGACCTTGGCGCCGGTGCGCTTCTCGAACTCCGCGAGGACCTTCTTGAAGTTCTCCTGCTCGGCACCGGTCCAGACGGCGGCCACTTCGAGGGATTCGCCGTTCAGCTTGGGAAGGGTGACGGTATTGGCGGTCGGCTCGCCGGATCCGCCCTGTTCATTGCCGTTGCCACTGTCGTCGTCGCCTCCGCACGCGCTGAGCGAGAGTGCGAGGGCGCCCGCGAAGACGGCTGCCGCGGTCCTGGCGGCCCTGCTTGTCCGGTTCCTGCTGCTCGTGCTGCGCATCACTGCCCCGTTCTTCGTGCCTCGTCGAACGTTCGAGCGCTGTCCCGTTTGATCTGGTCTACGCCTTGGGGTTGGGGGCGGCAAGACCGCGTCCGCTGTCAACCGGGGGATCGTGACGACCTCGTGACCAGGGACCCCGCACTCCTGCTATCGGCGCGAACGGAGCCGTACTCAATGACCGGACGGGCTGAAATCGCGGACAGGCGTCACAGCAGTGACGGCACCTCCGCCGCCGCGACCTGCCGCGCCGCCCGCTCCAACGCGCTGGCCAGCAACGCCAGATCCGTCGGTCCGTTGCCCAGCTCACGGACCGGGCGGCGGGTCGGCGGATCGCCCATGCGGTGCCACTCCAGCGGCACGACCGTCGGCCGCAGCGTCGCCGTCCGCGGGATACGCCCCGTGACCCGGCCGCCCTGGAACGGCACCGCTCTGCCGTCCGCCCAGGCCAACCGTCCACGCCCCGGCGCCGGTTCGTCCGGCCCCGCGGCCACCGCGTCCAGCGTCACCCGCAACGTCGCCCGGCGGGCCGGCTCCGACTCCGCCGTACGGCCCCCGACACCGGCGGCGGCCACCAGATGCACCCCGAGCCGCTCGCCCTCCCGGGCCACGGCCTCCAGCGCGCGTATCACCGACCCCGCCGCGGGCCGGCCCAGCGACCCCAGCGGAGGCGAGACCAGCGCGTCCAGGTCGTCCACGACCACGACGAGCCGGGGCAGCGGTGGCACGGCCTCGGCCTGCCGACGGGCCGCCCCCGGCCGTAGCCGCAGCGTGGAGCTGGACGGCGAGTCGAGATCCCCCGAGCCGTCACCGGCCCCGGCGCCGACCGCGCCTGCGGCCCCCGCCCCGCTCGCACGCTGGGCGATCATGCGGCTCGACAGCTCACGGCCGGTGTGCCACTCGGTGAAGTCGGACCGCCCGAGCAGCTCCGCGCGCCGCTTCAGCTCGGCGCTGAGCGACTGGGCGAACTCCCGCATGCGCACCGGGTCGTTGGCGGTGAGATGGGTGGTGACATGCGGGACGTCCGTACAGACCCGCAGCCCGTCGCCGTGGCCGCCGCCCGAGGCGGTGCCGTCCCGGCCGTCGATCAGCACGATGCTCAGCCGGTCCGGCCGCTCGGCCGCGGCGAGCGAGGCGACGACGGCCCGCAGCAACTCCGTACGCCCGCTGCCGGACGGTCCCTCGATCAGCAGATGCGGTCCGTCGGCGCCGAGGTCCACGCCGACCGGCCCGCGCGGCCCGGCCCCGAGCACGGCACACGCCCGCCCGCCGAGGGCCTCCGCGTCATCGCCCGCGTCCGCCCAGCGCGCCATCAGCGACGCCGGGGTGGCCCGCGCCAGCCCCAACTCGTCCAGCAGCCGCGCCGCTTGAGGCAACGGCACCGACACCCGCGCGTGCCGCTCACCACCGGCCCCCTCGGTCCGCAACGGCGCCAGAGCACGCGCGAACCGCTCCGCCCAGGCGACCGAAACGGCGTCCACGACGGCGACGGTGCCGTGGCCCACGGGGCCGTGGGCGGGGGCGTCGGAGGGGGCGGGCGCCGGGGCGGCGGGGCTGTGGCCGGTTGGGCCGGGCGCCGGGGCGGCCGGGCTGTGGCCGGTTGGGCCGGGTGCCCCCGGGCCGTGGCTCGCCGAGTCGTGATCCGTGGGGCCGTGGCCCACAGTGCCGCCTTGGTGGGTGCCCTCGGACTCGGCCCCGATTCCGACACCGATCCCGCCGCCGGCCCCGGCCCGCGCCACCCGCATCAGCCGCAGCGCCGTGGCCACGTCGCCGCTCAGCAGCGCGACCGCGCCGCACTCCCGGAACACCGGCGACACCGTGCAGGCCGCCTCATAGGTCTCCGTCACCGGCGACGCGGGCGAGGCCGCGGCCGTCTCGGCGAGGCAGACGACATGGATCCCGGCCCGCGGTCCCTCCAGGGCCAGCCGGGCCATCGCCTCACGCACATCGGCGCCGCCGGGATCGCCGTCCACGACGACCACGCTGTACGGCCCCGCGAAGCCGTCCGTCGGGTCCTCGTCCCGCGCCCAGGAGGGCCGCCGAACGGCACGCCCGGCAGGGACCTGCCCGTCCGCGCCCCGCGCCGGCCCGCCCACCGCACCGGCAGCCCTGGTGCCCGCGGGCGTCTCCGCCGTCACGTCCTCCAGGCGGCGCAGCAGCTCCTCGGTGCGGGCCATGGCCTGTTCGCGGTCGTAGGCCAGCAGCAGGCGGCAGTCCTGGCCGTGTCCGGGGCGGATGTGCGGGAGCCAGCCCAGCCAGGCCCACTCGGCGGTGCGCTCCTCCAGGGGGCGGGAGCGGTCCGCGCTGATCAGGACGATCTCCAGGGCGTCGGGCGAGTGCAGCGCCGCGAGCTGGGCGAGCACCGCGCGGGCCAGCCCGGCGAGCCGGTCGCGCGGACCGGCCAGCCCCAGCGCCCCGACCTCGCGCAGACCGGCGGTCACCGGCACCGCGGGCAGCAGCCCCGAGCCGTCGGGCGCCGCCCGGTCCGCCGTGCCCAGCCGCACTGTGAGCGCCTCCGGGTGACCCGGTGCGCGCTCCCACAGCCGGGGTCCGGGACCCAGGGCCGTCAGCAGCAGCGACGCCGGGTCCGGCCAGGCCTCCGGCTGCCGAGGGCCGCTCACCGCGGAGGGGAGCTCGATCGCCTCGCCGCGCGCCTCGTCGTCGTACGTCTCGTGCCGGGGCGTCTCCTGCTCCCCGCGCCCGCCGGCCAGCCGCCGCGCCCACGCAGTGAGCCCGCCGCGCCTGCGCACGCCCTGCGGCACGTCGGTGCCCCGGAGCGGGGTGCCCTTACGACTGCTGCCGGGGCTGTCGCCGGGTGCGTGTCCGGCGCCTCCGCCGAGCGCGTCCACCTCGAAGCCCGCGCCGTGTGTGTCGCCGCCGCGCGGTCCCGGGTGCGGCCTGTCGGCCCGTCCCTGCCGTTCGATCCGTGGGGCCCCGCCCTGCACCGGCACGACGGGCGGCTCGACGGGGCCGTGTTCCTGCGCGGCCGGCATGCCTCCCGAGGCTGCGGCGCCGCCGTCCGCCACGCGTGCGTGAGGCACCGCACCGCCTGCGGCCGCGGGCGCCGCCGCGGCACCGTCGTCTCCGGGGCCGTCCCCGGCGGGGACGCGTACATGCCCCTCGCCGTCCGGCTCCGTCCGCACCCGCGCCCCCGGACCTCCGGCGGGAGCCAGCCGCAGGGCCGACTCGCCGATCCGCAGCAGCGACCCGGGCGTGAACCGCACCGGGCGGGTGGTCACGCCGGAGCCGTCCAGCGTCGTGCCGTTGGTGGAGCCGAGGTCGGCGACCGAGACACGGCCGTCGGCGGCGACGGTGACCGCGCAGTGCAGGCGGGAGACGTCCGGGTCGTCCAGCGGGACGTCGGCGTCGGCGGAGCGGCCGATGCGGATCTCGCCGCCGTGCAGCAGATGGACCCCGCCCGCGTCCGGCCCGGCCACCACATGGAGCTGGGTCGGGGCGTCGTCCAGCTCGGGGTGCGGCTCCGGGGCCGGCGGGGCGCCCAGGGCCAGCACCGCGCCGTCGGTCAGAGGGGGCTCGCCCAGCGTGCTGCGCCGGTCGTCGAGCCGCTCAGAGCCCGCGTACAGCACGACCGGGCCGTCGCTCCCGGACACCGCCGAGGCGAGCGCCGACGCCACCGCCGACAGGGCCGTGCCCGCGGGCGCCGTGACCAGCACGTCGCAGCTCGCGGCGCGGCCCCGCGCCGGGGCAGGCGGGGCCAGCGGATCTACGACGGTGAGCCGGATCTGCATCGGCGTCAGCGGTCCCTTCTGCGAGGGCGCGGCAACTCCCCACCCCACACGAGCACATCGGCCAGTACTCCACGCATCCTCGCACCTGCCACTGACAACGCGCCCCCCGCCCGAAGGCAAGTGATCTTGATTGGTCGGCTCTGCCCGCAAAAGTGCCTGACAAGTGCACTGCCGGCGATCACTTGAGATCGCTCACGTCCGCTTGCGGCAACCACGAGACAGAGCCGAGCGTCTTTCCTTCGAACATGTACGGGAAGCCGTACGTAAGACGCACAGAATGACGACAGTCGGTGCCGCGGAGCACGGCACTACAGTGGGTCGGAACGTAGGCAAGCAGCAGGGAGCGCGACGTGCGGCCGGTAGGCAGCAAGTACTTCCTTGAGGAGCCGCTCGGGCGCGGCGCCACGGGGACCGTCTGGCGAGCGCGCCAGAGAGAGACGGCGGGTGCCGAGGCGGCAGTGGCCGGGCAGCCCGGCGAGACCGTCGCGATCAAGGTCCTCAAGGAGGAGCTCGCCAGCGATCCCGACATCGTCATGCGGTTCCTGCGCGAACGGTCCGTCCTGCTGCGGCTGACCCACCCGAACATCGTCCGGGTCCGCGACCTGGTCGTCGAGGGCGAGCTGCTCGCCCTGGTCATGGACCTCGTCGAGGGCCCCGACCTGCACCGCTACCTGCGTGAGAACGGCCCCTTCAGCCCGGTCGGCGCCGCCCTGCTCACCGCACAGATCGCCGACGCCCTCGCCGCCAGCCACGCCGACGGCGTCGTCCACCGCGACCTGAAGCCCGCCAACGTCCTGCTCCGGCAGAACGGCGGCCAGATGCACCCGCTGCTG
>JABFVM010000240.1 GCA_013362785.1 Streptomyces sp.
GTCCCTGAAGAACGCGGTCACTCCGGACGAGATCTGTGCCGAGTACGGCGCCGACACGCTGCGTCTGTACGAGATGGCGATGGGCCCACTGGATGTCTCCCGGCCGTGGGACACGCGCGCGGTGGTCGGCCAGTTCCGGCTGCTGCAGCGGCTGTGGCGCAACGTCGTCGACGAGACGACCGGTGCCGTGACGGTCGTGGACGCCGAGCCCGACGAGGACACGCTGCGTGCCCTGCACAAGGCGATCGACGGGGTGCGCGGGGACCTGGAGGGCATGCGGTTCAACACCGCGATCGCCAAGGTCACCGAGCTGAACAACCACCTGACCAAGGCGGGCGGGGCGGTTCCTCGCTCCGTCGCCGAGTCCCTGGTCCTGATGGTCGCGCCGCTGGCCCCGCACATCGCCGAGGAACTGTGGCGCAGGCTGGGCCGCACCGGCTCGGTCGTGCACGAGGACTTCCCGGTCGCCGACCCGGCGTACGTGGTCGACGAGACCGTGACGTGCGTCGTGCAGATCAAGGGCAAGGTCAAGGCCCGCCTGGAGGTCTCGCCGGCCATCTCCGAGGAGGAGCTGGAGAAGGTCGCGCTGTCCGACGAGAAGGTCGTGGCGGCGCTGGACGGGGCCGGGATCCGGAAGGTGATCGTGCGGGCGCCGAAGCTGGTGAACATCGTTCCGGCGTAGGTTCTCCCGGCTCGGGGTGATCCCCTACGGGCAGGTTCGGGGTTCTTCTGGAACTCCGGGCCTGCCTGCTGCGTTTACCGTTGAAGAGTGATGTGGCGTGACGTGGCGCGGCGTGCTGTCGCGTACGCCGCGGCCGGCCGGAGGAGGAGCTCGTGGAAGCAGTGATCGCAGTCCTCGCCCTGCTTTTCGTGCTCTTCGTCGTGCTCGGCGCGTACGCCACGGTGAAGGTCGTCGGCGCCGCCAAGCGCCGAGTGGACGAGACGATCCACCACGCCCGGCGCACGGTCGAGGACCACACCCTGCGGGCCAAGTCCTTCGCCCAGGCGGGCGCGGCCGGCGAGCTCGCCCAGCTGCGGCTGAAGCTGCGCACCTCCATGCGGGCCACCCAGGACGCCCTGGAAGCCGACGCGGACAACGACGAGTCGCTCAAGGAGTCTCTCGGCCTCTTCCGCCGCCTCAGCGCGCACGGGCATGAACTGGACGCCGAACTGCGGCGCCTGGAGTCCGAGCCGGACCGCGCCAAACTCGCCGCGCGCCTGCCCGACCTGTGCGAACGCACCGAGCGCATCGTCGAGTCGGCGGACTCACTGCGCTGGGCGGCCCGCGATCGGGCCCGCCGCTTCGCGGACGACGACCTGGACACCCTCAGCGCGCAGATCGACGTGGAGACCGGTGCCCTGCGGCACTGGCAGACGACGGAGCCTTCGGCGGCCGACTCCTCGAAGAGGCGCTCGTCGAAGACGGGCTCATCGACGGCTGATTCATCGTCGGAACGCCCGTCGGCGACGCCGCCCCCATGGCCGGAGGCCCCCGCCCCCGAAGCCGCCGCGACGGCCGAGCAGACCTGGCCGGACAGCCCTCGCAGGCAGCGGGCCGAGGAGCCCACACGGCCCGCCATCGACCCGCCGGGACCTCGGCCGACGTACCCCTGGCAGAAGAAACCCCGTCCCGAGAGCACGACTTGAGCCCGCGCGACCACGAGCCGCTCCGGTCAAGGCTTGACCGGCTGAGCGGGGTCGGGCTGCCGCCCGCGCGCTACGCCAGGTAACCTCCAGCTCATGTCCCGCCATGTCGCGATCGTCACCGATTCAACGGCCTACCTGCCGCCGCGGACGATGGAGCGCCACGGCATCACCGCGGTGCCCCTGACCGTGGTCCTCGGCGATCAGGCGCTGGACGAGGGCACCGAGATCTCGACCCGTTCCCTCGCCCAGGCGTTGCAGAAGCGACGCCCTGTCACCACCTCGCGCCCCAGCCCGCAGGTCTTCGCGGAGCACTACCGCCGGGTCGCCGAGTCCGGCGCCACCGGCATCGTCTCCCTGCATCTGTCCGCCGAGCTCTCCGGCACCTACGACGCGGCGGTTCTGGCGGCGCGCGAGGCGCCGGTGCCGGTGCGGGTGGTGGACACCGGGATGGTCGCCATGGCACTCGGGTTCTGCGCGCTCGCCGCGGCCGAGGCGGCGGAGACGGGCGGCACGGTGGACGACGCCGTGACCGCCGCGGAGAAGCGGGCCGGGGCCACTGCCGCCTACTTCTACGTCGACACCCTCGACTATCTGCGCCGCGGTGGCCGTATCGGGGCCGCGCAGGCCCTGTTGGGCTCCGCGCTCGCGGTGAAGCCGCTGCTGCAGCTGGAGGGCGGCCGGATCGGGCCCCTGGAGAAGGTGCGGACGGCCTCCAAGGCGATCGCCCGCCTGGAGGAGATCGCGGCCGACCGGGCGGGCAGCGCGCGGGTCGACATCGCGGTGCACCATCTCGCCGCCCCCGACCGGGCGTCGGCGCTGGCGGATCGGCTGCGGGCCCGGGTGCCGGGGCTGGCCGATCTGCATGTGAGTGAGGTGGGGGCCGTGATCGGGGCGCATACCGGGCCCGGGCTGTTGGGGGTTGTGGTTTCGCCGCGGTGAGGGCTTGGGTGCGGTGAGTGCCTGGGTGCGGTGAGGGCCGGTCACTCGTGTGGGTGGCTGAGTTATCCACAACTGCGCGGTAATCCCCGGGAATTGAGCAAGATCATCGCGGGTGTGCCGAGGTGTCCGATGCTCGTCGCATGGCACTTCGATCACGTACACGTACCCGCCCTGTGAGGGCGACCAGTGGTCCTGGCCGGGGTCCCCACTCCGACGTCCGGGTCCGACAGCGACGACACACGCATGCCCGGGGACGGGCACGGCACAGGTATGCGTCCGCGGAGGAGTTACGGCGCCGGGCGGAGGTGATTTTCGCCGAACGGGCCGGGGAGTGGGCGGAGTCGACGGCGGCATCGGCGGCGGAGAAGGAGCCTGTCCGGCGTGCCGACGTCGGCGCATCGGAAGAGGATCTGAGGGGCGCGCCGGGTGGTGGTGAGGCGGTGGCCTCTGACGCCGGTGATGCCGAGGTTCGTGCTGCCCCGGGTGCCGGTGACCGGCAGGCCAGGACGCGGGCGCGGATCGGGCCGGCGCTGCGGGAGCGCATGCCCGTCTGGTTGCAGGCGAGGTGTGGGCTGGAGCGGCGGAGCGTGGTCGCGCTCACCGTGGTGCTCGTCCTCGCCGCCGGGTTCGCCGTACAGCACTTCTGGGCCGGGCGGGCACAGTCCGTACGGGCGCCCGAGGTGGTGCGGGCCGCGGCCTCATACGGGGGAGGGGAGCCGGGGGAGGAGCCCGGGGCGGGTACGCCGGCGGCCGGTGCTCAGGGTGCCGTGGGCACGGCCGCGCCCGAGATCGTCGTGGACGTCGGCGGCAAGGTGCGCGAGCCGGGAATCCATCGCCTCCCGGCGGGCTCACGTGTCGCGGACGCACTGCGCGCCGCCGGTGGAGTCCGCCGCGGCACGAACACCGACAGCCTGAACCGGGCCCGCTTCCTGGTGGACGGCGAGCAGGTGATCGTCGGCGCTCCGGGGGCCGTCCCCGGGGCAGCGCCCGGCGCGGGCTCGGGCTCGGGTTCGGGCGGTGCGGCGGCCGGTGCCGCACCCGCCGGGCCGGTCCCCCTCAACACGGCCACCGTCGACCAACTGGACACGCTCCCGGGCGTCGGCCCCGTGCTGGCCCAGCACATCATCGACTACCGCACCCAGCACGGCGGCTTCCGCTCGGTGGACGAGTTGCGGGAAGTGAACGGCATCGGCGACCGTCGTTTCGCCGATCTACGGAATCTCGTACGGCCATGAGCCACGACCTCCGTACACCCGATCCCACGGCGGACCCAGTACCCGCCCGCGCCGCTGTTCACGCCGCGTCCGGAAGTCGGCTCGGCGCGTCCCATCCCCGGCAGGAAGGGCCGCCGGACCTTCGACTGGTCCCACCTGCCCTCGCCGCGTGGGCAACGGCGGCGCTGACGCTGGACGCCTCGTCGGCGTGGGTGACCGGGGCGGCGGTCGTATGCCTGGTCGGGGCAGGTGTCCTGCTGTTGCTGAGGCGAGGTGGGGCCGGCGGAGCGCCCGCGCGCCTCACCCGGCCGACCTGGTCGCGTGTCTCCGTCGCCGCCGTGCTGCTGTGCGTCGCGGCGGCCGCCGTCTCCGCCGGGCTGCACGGAGCCGATCCACGACGTGGACCGGTGCCGGGGCTGGCGCGGGAGTACGCCACCGTGACCGCCGAGGTCGAGGTCACCTCGGATCCCCGGCTCACGAAGGCTCGGGTCAGGGGGAATCACATGGCACCGACGTCCGTGCTGTTCAACGCGGACGTGCGGCGGGTGGAGAAGGCGGACGGCGCGGTGGTGGTGACGCGGGCGCCGGTGCTGCTGATCGTCGACGCGGCGCCGAGGTCGTCTGAGTCGGGCAAGGGACCGCCGACGGGATCTGCCGGTCACCGTTCCAGCCATCGTTCGCCCTGGCTGAGGCTCCTCCCCTCCACACGGCTGCGTGTGAGCGCACACCTGGCTCCCGCCCTGACCGACGGGGACCGGATCGCCGCCGTACTGCGGGTGCGGAGGCAGGCGGTGCCGGAGGTGGTGGGGCAGCCGTCGGCGGCGCAGCGGCTGGCCGGGCGATTGCGGGCCGGGCTGCGGGAGGCGACGGACGGGCTGCCGGCGGATGCGAGGGCGCTGCTGCCGGGGCTGGTCGTGGGTGACACCTCGCGGATCACTCCGGAGCTGGACGAGGCGTTCAAGGAGACCGACCTCGCGCACACGCTCGCCGTCTCCGGCAGCAACCTCACGATCATCCTCGCCCTGCTCGTCGGCCCGCCCGGCCTGGCCCAGCGGGTCGAGCGCCGTGGCCTCGCGCCCCGTCTGGGCATCTCCCTGCGGACGACCGCACTGCTCGGCGGAGGGCTCACCCTCGCGTTCGTCGTGGTGTGCCGGCCCGACCCGAGCGTGCTGCGGGCCGCCGCCTGCGGGGGCGTCGCGCTGCTGGCCCTGGCGACCGGACGCCGCAGATCGCTGATCCCGGCGCTGGCGACGGCCGTACTGCTGCTGGTGCTGTACGACCCATGGCTGGCCCGCAGTTACGGCTTCCTGCTCTCCGTCCTGGCCACGGGCGCCCTGCTCACCCTCGCGCCCCGCTGGAGCGCGGCGCTGCGAAAGCGCGGGGTGCCGCCGAGGTTGGCCGAGGCGCTGGCGGCCGCGGCGGCCGCGCAGGCGCTGTGCGCGCCGGTCGTGGCGGTGCTGTCGGCCCGGGTGAGCCTGGTCGCGGTGCCGTGCAATCTGCTCGCGGAGTTCGCGATCGCACCGGCCACCGTGCTGGGCTTCGCGGCGCTGGCGGCGGCACCCCTCGCGATGCCGGTGGCCAAGGTCCTGGCCTGGTGCGCGAGTTGGCCGACCGGATGGATCGCGGATGTCGCTCGGACCGGCGCCGCGCTGCCCGGGGCGGGGGTGGACTGGCCCGGCAGCTGGACAGGGGCGGCGCTGCTCGCCCTCGCCACGGTGGCGGTCCTGTTCGCCGGCCGGCGGCTGTTGCGGCACCCCTGGTGGTGCGGTGCCTGCGGGGCGCTGCTTCTGCTGGTGGTCCTGCAGCCGCCGCCGCTGACCAGGGTGGTCACGGGGTGGCCGCCGCCCGGGTGGCGGTTCGCGATGTGCGATGTGGGGCAGGGCGACGCGACGGTGCTCGCGGCGGGCGAGGGGACGGGCGTGGTCGTGGACGCCGGACCCGATCCGACGCTGGTCGACCGGTGCCTGCGCACCCTCGGCATCACGAGGATCCCGCTCGTCGTGATCACCCACTACCACGCCGACCACGTGGCGGGCCTGCCCGGCGTGCTGCGCGGGCGTGAGGTGGGCGCGATCGAGACGACGGGGCATGAAGAGCCCGAGGACCAGGTGGAGTTCGTACGGAGGGAGGCGGCGGCCCGGCGCATTCCCGTGACGCGGGCCGCCGCCGGGGAGGAGCGGCGCACCGGGGCGCTCAGCTGGCGGGTGCTGTGGCCGCCGCCGCACCCGGCACTGGCCCCGGACGGCCCGGACGGTCCGAACGACGCCAGTGTCAGCATGCTCGTCCGGTCGGCCGGGCTGCGGCTCCTGCTGCTCGGGGATCTCGAACCTCCGGCGCAGCGGGCCCTGTTGAGATCGCCGGCCGGGGCACTGCTGGGCGGAGTGGATGTGCTCAAGGTCGCCCATCACGGCTCGGCCTACCAGGACCCGGAGCTCATACGCAGGGCTGCTCCGCGACTGGCGCTGATCAGTTGCGGTGCGGACAACCCCTATGGTCACCCGGCTCCCAGCACCGTGGCGGCGCTGCGGGCGCAGGGTGCGGTGGTGCTGCGGACGGACGAGGACGGGGCGCTGGCGGTGGCGGGTGCGGGCGCCGAGCTGCGGGTGGCGGGAGACTGAGGGCATGGATTCCGTTGAGGTTGATGCCTATCTCCGCCGCCTTGGGGTCGAGCACCCGGCCTGGCCCACCGTGGATGTGCTGCGCGAGCTGCATCTGCGCCATCTGCAGACCGTGCCCTTCGAGAACCTGTCGATCCACCTCGGCGAGGAGATCGTCCTGGAGGAGAAGCGGGTGCTGGACAAGGTGGTGGGGGCGCGACGGGGTGGTTTCTGCTACGAACTGAACGGGGCGTTCGGGACGTTGCTCGGCGCGCTGGGCTTCGACGTGACGCTGCTCGCGGGGCGTGTCCACGGCAAGGAGGAACGGCTGGGGATTCCCTACGACCACATGGCGCTGAAGGTGCGCACGGTGGACGGCGGCGCGTGGCTGGTGGACGTCGGCTTCGGGGCGCACAGCCACTATCCGCTGGCGTTCGAGGCGCGGGGTGAGCAGGTGGATCCGGCGGGCGTGTTCCGGATCGTCGAGGCCGGGCCGGACACGGCCGGGGTGCGCGGCGGGCACGACGTGGCGGAGGCGGCGGACCTGGAGGTCGTCATGGACGGCAGACCGGAGTACCGGCTGGAGCGGCGGCCGCGGGTGCTCGGTGACTTCGTGGCCGGGGCGTGGTGGCACAGCACCTCGCCGGCCTCGCACTTCACCCAGTCACTGGTGTGTTCGCGGGTGACGGAGGAGGGAGGGCGGATCACGCTGAGCGGCCGCACGTTCAAGACGACGGCGGCCGACGGGACGCGTGAGGAGCGGGAGTTGGGCACGGACGAGGAGGTGCTGGGGGTGTACCGGGAGCGGTTCGGGATCGAGCTGGACCGGGTGCCGACGGTGCGAAAGCCGAACAGGGACGGTTGATTCGGGCACGGGGCCGGGCCCTTGACGGACGCGGACCGGCGAGGACGCTCCAGGTCCGGCTTTGACGGGCGAGGGCGCAC
>JABFVM010000307.1 GCA_013362785.1 Streptomyces sp.
GCCCGAGCTGCGGCGCGGGGTGGTGATGGTGACGCAGGAGGCGTTCCTGTTCTCCGGCACGGTCGCCGAGAACATCGCCATCGGCCGCCCCGACGCCACCCGCGAGGACATCGAGCGGGCCGCCAAGGCCATCGGCGCGCACGACTTCATCAGCTCGCTGCCCGACGGCTACGACACCGACGTACGCAAGCGGGGTGGCCGTATCTCGGCAGGTCAGCGCCAACTGGTCGCGTTCGCCCGGGCGTTGCTCGCCGACCCGGCCGTGCTGATCCTCGACGAGGCGACCAGCTCGCTCGACATTCCCGGCGAGCGGGCCGTGCAGCGCGCGATGTCGACGGTCCTCAACGGACGCACGGCCGTCGTCATCGCCCACCGCCTGTCCACGGTCGAGATCGCCGACCGGGTCCTGGTCATGGAGCACGGCAGGATCGTCGAGGACGGCACACCGGCCGAACTCATCGCCGGGACAGGCAGGTTCGCGGATCTGCACCGGGCGTGGCGGGACAGCCTGGCGTAGCGGCTCGGCACAGAAGAAACAGAACGGGGGAACGATGATCGACGCGTACGAGGATCCTGGCGAGCCCGACAGCCGCGGCGGCGGCCGCTATCTCTGGTGGCTGGTCACCCGGCAGGCCGGCCGGTCGGCCCTCGGGGCGCTGATCTCCGCCGTCTGGATGGTGCTGCTCGCGGCGACGCCGTATCTGCTCTCGCGCGCCGTGGACGAGGGTCTGGCCACCGGTGACTACCCGGCGCTGGCCGGCTGGACCGCCGCACTGGTCGGGATCGGGGCGTTCAACTCCTGGCTGAGCATCATGCGGCACCGCACGATGACCCGGGTGCGGATGGACGCCCTGTTCCGCACGATCAAGG
This sequence comes from Streptomyces sp., assembly GCA_013362785.1. GTDB lineage: Bacteria > Actinomycetota > Actinomycetes > Streptomycetales > Streptomycetaceae > Streptomyces. The sequence goes on from JABFVM010000307.1 coordinate 871, forward strand.
TCCTGGTCGGCCAGTCGGTGCGGCTGGGCGCGGCGCTGCCGCGCCGGATCGGGGCCGGGGAGGTCGTCACCATCGGGGTGGGCGACGTGCAGACGATCAGCGGCTCGCTGACCGTGATCGGCCCGGGGTTCGGCGCGATCATCGCCTATCTGGCGGTCGCGGCCCTGCTGGTGTCGGTCTCGATGCCGATCGCGGTGGTGGTGCTGCTCGGGATGCCGGCGATCGCCGTACTCGTCGGCCCGCTGCTCGGCCGGCTCCAGGGCACCGAGACCGAATACCGGGAGCGCCAGAGCGTTCTGACGGCCCGCATCGCCGACCTCGCGGGCGGACTGCGCGTCCTCAACGGCCTCGGCGGCAAGGACCTGGTCGCCGACGCCTTCCACCGCGACTCGCAGCGGCTGCGCGCGCAGGGCTACCGGGTCGGCGCGGTGACCAGCTGGGTCCAGGCGCTCGGCCTGGGCCTGCCGACCCTGTTCCTGGCCGTGGTGACCTGGCTCGCGGCGAGGCTGGCGGCCCAAGGAGTCATCACCGTGGGCGAGTTGGTCTCCGTCTACGGCTATGTCGCGGTCCTCGTCCGCCCGGTGGCGTTCTTCGTCGAGTGCGGTTACCAGGTCAGCCGTGGTCTGGTGGCGGCACGCCGGGTCGTACGTTTCCTGCGCCTGGAGCCCATGGCCGACACCGGCACCCGCGACGCCCCCGCGGAACCGGCGGCACTGCACGACCCCGACTCCGGCGTACGGGTGCTGCCGGGCCGCCTGACCGCACTGGCCGCCGCCCTGCCGACCGACGCCGCGAACGTCGTGGACCGCCTGGGCCGCTACACCCCCTCCGCGGCGACCTGGGGCGACATCCCCCTGGCCGACATCGCGTTACCGCAGCTCAGACAGCGCATCCTGGTCGCCGACCACGAGTCCGACCTGTTCGCGGGCACCCTGCGAGAGCTGGTGACCGGCCCCACGCACCATGACGAGCCGACCATCGCACAGGCGCTGTACACCGCAGTCGCCGAGGACATAGTCCGGGGCCTGCCCGAAGGCCTCGACACCCCCATCGACGCCCAGGGCCGCAACCTCTCCGGCGGCCAACGCCAACGCGTCCGCCTGACCCGCGCACTCCTGGCCGACCCGGAGATCCTCCTCGCGGTGGAACCGACATCGGCCCTGGACGCCCACACGGAGGCGAGGGTCGCCGAACGCCTGCACACGACACGCCAGGGCCGCACGACGGTGGTGACGACGACGTCCCCGTTGCTCCTGGACCGAGCGGACACGGTCCACTACTTGCTCGACGGCAAGGTGGCAGCCACAGGCACCCACAGCGAACTACTGGAGGAGGAGCCGGGCTACCGAGCGCTGGTGGCCCGGGACGAAGACGCCGAGGAGCTCGCCAGATGACGGATCGTCAACGCCGCCCCTCAGGGGCGCGGGGAACTGCGCGACAAGCCACACCAAACCCGCACCCGGCAACGAACACAAAGCCCCACCCCCTCCCCCGCAAAACCCTCCCCATCGCAGAACCAAAACACGTAAGACAAGCCACCCTCCGCCTCATCCGAGCCGACACCAAAGCCTTCACAGCCGTACTCGCCCTGAACTCCCTCGCCGCCCTGGCCGGCCTGGCCAGCCCCTGGCTGGTGGGCCGCATCATCGACAAGGTCCACGCCGGCACAGACGTGACGACCGTCGACAAACTGGCCCTGGCGATCCTGACAGCGGCAACAGCCCAGCTGTTGCTGGCCCGCTGGGCCCGTTACATAGGCCACCGCTTCGGCGAACGCACCCTCGCCCGAGTCCGCGAGGACTTCGTGGACCGCACCCTCGCCCTCCCCGCGAACGTCGTAGAACGCGCCGGCGCCGGCGACCTCACCGCACGCGGCACCGCGGACGTCGCCCTGGTCGGCACCACCCTGCGCGACGTGGGCCCCGACCTGCTCATCAACGCCGTACAGGCCGTGTTCCTGCTGGCCGCGGTCATCACCCTGAACCCCCTGCTCGGCCTCTGCGGAATCCTCGGCTTCGGCGGCATCTGGTGGGCCCTGCGCTGGTATCTGCGCCGCGCCCGCGACGGCTACCTGGCCGAGGGCGCGGCCACCTCGGAGGTCGCGGAGATCCTCGCGGCGACGGCCACCGGCGCCCGCACGGTGGAGGCACTGCGCCTCGAACAACGCCGGGTGAGCGCGAGCCGCGACGCCCTGGAGACGTCCCGCCGCACCCGCTTCCACACACTCTTCCTGCGCTCGGTGTTCTTCCCGGTCGTCGACGTCTCGTATCTGTTCCCCGTGGCGACGGTCCTGCTGCTCGGCGGCGTGCTGCTGGAGCAGGGCGCGATGACGCTGGGCTCGGTGGTGGCGGCCGCCCTGTATCTGCAACGGCTCAGCGAACCCCTGGACGAGATCCTGATGCGGGTCGAGCAACTGCAGAGCAGCAGCGCCTCGTTCGCCCGGGTGGAGGGGCTGGCGCAGGCCCCGCAGGCGAGGGAGACCGACTCCCCCGCCCCGGCGGACGACCGCATCGACGTGACCGGGGTGCGGTACGCCTACGACCGGGGCGGCGAGGTCCTCAGCGACGTCGACCTGACCGTGCGGCCGGGAGAACGCCTCGCGGTCGTCGGCCCGTCCGGCGCCGGAAAGACCACCCTGAGCCGGCTGCTGGCGGGCGTGGACGCGCCGACCGCCGGTTCGGTGACGGTCGGCGGTGTGCCGGTCGTCGCGCTCGGCCCGGAGCAGCTGCGCCGCCAGGTCGTGCTGGTCACCCAGGAGCACCATGTCTTCCTCGGCACGGTCCGCGACAACCTCCGTATCGCCGAGCCGTCCGCCACGGACGACGACCTGTGGGCCGCCCTCACCGCGGTCGGCGCCGACACCTGGGTACGGCGGCTGCCCGACGGCCTGGACACGGCGCTGGGCGACGGCGGCAGCCCTACGGACGGCTCGCAGGCCCAGCAGCTGGCGCTCGCCCGCGTGGTGCTGGCCGACCCGCACACCCTGATCCTCGACGAGGCGACGGCGCTGCTCGACCCGACGACGGCCCGGCACACCGAGCGCGCGCTGGCCGCCGTACTGGACGGCCGTACCGTCATCGCGATCGCGCACCGGCTGCACACCGCCAGCGACGCGGACCGGGTGGCCGTGATGGAGAACGGCCGGCTCACCGAGCTCGGCACGCACGACGAGCTGGTCGCGGCGGACGGGGCGTACGCGGCGCTGTGGCGTTCGTGGCACGGGGAGCGCCCCGGGGCACCCGCCTGAACAGGCGATCTATGCTCGTTGCCGTAGGAGATCCCTGGCACGCTGAAGAAAGCCACAGTAGAAAGCCGCAGCGCATTGAACTTCTGGTCGATCTACCAGCACGGCTTCGCGCGGGTCGCCGCGTGTACCGGCCACACCGTCATCGCCGACCCGCGGGCCAACGCGGAGGCGGTACTGCGGCAGGCGCAGGCGTGCGCGCGGGAGGGCGTCGCGGTCGCCGTCTTCCCCGAGCTGGGCCTGACCGGCTACTCGATCGAGGACCTGCTGCTGCAGGACCCGTTGCTGGACGAGGTCGAGCAGGCGCTGCGGACCGTGGTGGCCGGGTCGGCGGACCTGCTGCCGGTGCTGGTGGTGGGCGCGCCGCTGCGGCATCGCCACCGGATCTACAACTGCGCGGTGATCGTGCACCGGGGCCGGATCCTCGGCGTGGCGCCGAAGTCGTACCCGCCGAACTACCGGGAGTTCTACGAGCGCCGGCAGATCGCGTCCGGTGAGGACGAGCGTGGCGGAACGATCCGGCTCGGCGGCGAGGAGGTGCCGTTCGGGGTCGACCTGCTCTTCGAGGCGCAGGACGTTCCGGGCCTGGTGCTGCACGCGGAGATCTGCGAGGACATGTGGGTGCCGGTGCCGCCGAGCGCGGAGGCCGCGCTGGCCGGGGCGACCGTGCTCGCGAACCTCTCGGGCAGCCCGATCACGGTCGGCCGGGCCGAGGACCGCCGGCTGCTGTGCCGGGCGGCGTCCGCGCGCTGTCTGGCGGCCTACGTCTACTCGGCGGCCGGTCTGGGCGAGTCCACCACGGACCTGTCCTGGGACGGGCAGACGATGATCTACGAGAACGGCGCCCTGCTCGCCGAGTCGGACCGCTTCCCGCTCGGCGAGCAGTACGCGGTGGCCGACGTCGATCTCGACCTGCTGCGGCAGGAGCGGGCCCGGATGGGCACGTTCGACGACAACCGGCGCGCGCACGCCGGGCGGACCGGGGACTTCCGTCGGGTCCTCTTCCGGCTCGACCCGCCCACCGCCGATCTCGGGCTCAAGCGCCGCGTCGAACGGTTCCCGTTCGTGCCCGCCGACGCCGGCCGGCTCGCGCTGGACTGCTACGAGGCGTACAACATCCAGGTCGCCGGTCTCCAGCAGCGGCTGGGCGCGATCGGCGGCCCGAAGGTCGTCATCGGGGTGTCGGGCGGTCTGGACTCCACGCACGCGCTGATCGTCGCCGCCCGGGCGATGGACCGCGCGGGCCGCCCGCGCAGCGACATCCTCGCGTTCACCCTGCCGGGCTTCGCCACCAGCGACCACACCAAGGACAACGCCCACAAGCTGATGAGCTCGCTCGGCGTCACCGCGGCCGAGCTGGACATCACGCCGACCGCGCGGCTGATGCTCAAGGAGATGGGCCACCCGTTCGCGTCCGGCGAGCCGGTGTACGACGTCACCTTCGAGAACGTCCAGGCGGGCCTGCGCACCGACTACCTGTTCCGGCTCGCCAACCAGCGCGGCGGCATCGTGCTCGGCACCGGCGACCTGTCGGAGCTGGCGCTCGGCTGGTCCACGTACGGCGTCGGCGACCAGATGAGCCACTACAACGTCAACTCGGGTGTGCCGAAGACGCTGATCCAGCATCTGATCCGCTGGGTCATCGGCAGCGAGCAGTTCGACGAGGAGACCGGCAAGACGCTGGCCGCGATCCTCGACACCGAGATCAGCCCGGAGCTGGTGCCGGGCGAGGAGATGCAGTCGACGGAGTCGAAGATCGGGCCGTACGCGCTGCACGACTTCACGCTCTTCCATGTCCTGCGGTGGGGCTTCCGGCCGTCGAAGATCGCCTTCCTGGCGTGGCACGCCTGGCACGAGGCGGATGCGGGCGCCTGGCCGCCGGGGTTCCCCGAGGCGAAGCGGGTGGCGTACGACCTGGCCGAGATCCGGCGCTGGCTTGAGGTGTTCTGCCGTCGCTTCTTCGCGTTCGCACAGTTCAAGCGCTCGGCGATGCCGAACGGCCCCAAGGTGTCGGCGGGCGGTTCGCTCTCGCCGCGCGGCGACTGGCGCGCGCCGTCCGACGGCAACGCGGCTGCCTGGCTGCGGGATCTCGGCCGTATCGACGGGTGACCTTCCGGCCCCCTCCGGGTCCCCTTCCGGTCCGTGTCTGTTCCGTTTATCGAACGTGAACTCCCGGACAACGAACGATTTCCAGCCAAGTTCCTGACGCGGTCCTGACAGAAACCGCAGTCAGCTGGCACTCTTCCCACGGCCGCGACACAGCAACCCCACAACACCGTCACATGGCGGTGTCCGCGGCCGAACTCCCGCACGCGCACGTCGTTCTGCGTACCACCCCGTATCGCCCGGACGGCCCACCCGCCGGCCGGTCTCCCCTGGCCGCGTGATCCGCGGCCGCGCAGAAGGAGTCAGTGTTGAGAGACAGTTCCTCCCACAGACGCACCCCCCACACAGCGCAGCGCCGGGCCGCCGCGGTAGCCCTCGTAGGCGTCTCCGCCCTGATCGCCGCGGCCGTCCAGACGGGCGCCGCCACCGCAGCCCCGGAGAAGGCACCGTCGGCCGCGGGCAAGGTCATCCCGGGCGCCGAGGCCGTCAAGCTGTCCCCCGCCCAGCGCGCCGAGCTGATACGCGAGGCCAACGCCACCAAGGCGGACACCGCCAAGGACCTCGGTCTGGGCGCCAAGGAGAAGCTCGTCGTCCGTGATGTCGTCAAGGACGGCAACGGCACGGTCCACACCCGCTACGAGCGGACCTACGCCGGTCTGCCCGTCCTCGGCGGCGACCTGGTCGTCGAGACCACGAAGTCCGGCGCGACCAAGGACGTCGTGAAGGCGACCCGCGCCGCCATCAAGCCGGCGACCACGACCGCCGCCGTGTCCGCCGCCAAGGCCGAGAAGCAGGCGCTGGCCGCGGCGAAGGCCGAGGACGCCAAGAGCCCGGACGTCAACAAGGCGCCGCGCAAGGTGATCTGGGCCGCGAAGGGCACGCCGACCCTCGCCTACGAGACCGTCGTCGGCGGCCTCCAGGAGGACGGCACCCCGAACGAGCTGCACGTCATCACCGACGCCGCCACCGGCGCCAAGCTGTACGAGTACCAGGCCATCGAGACCGGTACCGGCAACACGATGTACAGCGGCACGGTGACGCTCGGCACCACGCAGTCGGGGTCGACGTACAACCTGACCGACGGCGCGCGCGGCGGCCACAAGACGTACAACCTCAACC
>JABFVM010000176.1 GCA_013362785.1 Streptomyces sp.
CGGCGACGGTCGGCGTCACCTGTGCTGGAAGCACGGGGAGCGCGGCCGAACCCAAGGGGCACGGGGCTCTGTCGATATGCGGCCCGCCGCGTGGGCGCGACTCACCCCCCACTGGCGCGACTCACCCGCCACTGGCTCAGCTCACCCCCACCGGTCCAGCTCACCCTCACCGGCTCAGCTCGCCCTCACCGGCTCAGCTCACTCCCACCGGTCCAGCCCACCCTCACCGGCCAGCTCACCCACCACCGGCTCAGCTCGCCCCCTACTGGCTCAGCTCCCCCCGGGGCTCGGCTCACCCACCACCGGCTCAACTCCCCCCCGGCTCAACTCCCCCTCACTGGCCCAACAGCCGCCGCAACCAAGCCAGATGCGCCCCCCGGCAAGCCTGCGACAGCGCCGCCTGGGGTGCGAAGCCGTCGAAGCCGTGGAAACCGCCGGGCCACACATGCAGCTCGGCCGTCCCACCCGCCTGCCAGAGCCGGGACGCATAGGCGACGACCTCGTCCCGGAACGTCTCGGCGGAGCCCACGTCCAGGAACGCCGGGGGCAGCCCGGACAGGTCCTCCGCGCGGGCCGGTGCCGCGTAGGCGGGTACGTCGGCGCCACCCCGCCGCTCCCCGAGCAGCGCCGTCCACCCGGTCTCGTTCGCCGTACGGTCCCAGACGCCCAGCCCCGCCATCTGCCGGGTGGACGGGCTGTCGTTGCGATCGTCGAGCATCGGGCACATCAGCATCTGCCCGATCAGCTCCGGCCCCTTGCGATCCCGGACGAGCAACGCCAACGCCGCCGACAGCCCGCCACCGGCGCTCGCACCGGCGACCACGATCCGCCGCGGATCCCCGCCGAAGTCGGCGGCATGCTTCGCCGTCCACTCCAGCCCGGCGTACACGTCCTCGATCTGCGCCGGATACGGATGCTCGGGCGCGAGGCGGTACTCCACGGACACCACGACCGCGTCCAGCTCCTTCGCCCAGACCAGGGCCGCGTCCACGCCGACCCGGTTGTTGCCGAGCACCATGCCGCCGCCGTGGACGTGGTAGATCACGGGCCGCGCAGCCGCGTCCACCGGGGCAGCCGGCCGGCAGATCAGCAGCGAGATCTCCGGCGCGCCCTCGGGACCGGGCACCGTCCGGTCCTCGACCTCGAAGAAGCCGCCCAGGGTCAGATCCAGATCGGCCAGCATCTGGATCCCCGCACCCTGGCGGACGTCGGCTATCTCGGCCATCGTGAGGCCGGGCGAGATCACCTCCCGGATGAGTTCCAGGGCGGCGGCGAGCTCGGGGTCGAACGGGGGCGGGACCTGGGTCATGGCTTCTCCTCACACTCGGGCATGCGTGCCCTGGGCGGCTCTGCGGCCATGATCTGCGCACCTGTCCCCGCCGGAGGGCCGCCGTTCGGCGGAACCTGCCCGCCGTACGGCGGGTGGCTCCCCCGCATCAGGGAGATTGCCAGGACATGACTCTCTGTTCACCCGCTCTGGGTGGAAGAGACCACTGTCCGGCGTTGAGGCTGTCATAGCCCCACCTGCACCAGGAGTAACACCCGTGAACGTTTCCCTCGCCGTCTGGCTGCTGACCATCGTGGCCCTGTGCGCGCTGGTCGCCGTGGACTTCTTCATCGGTCGCAAACCGCACGACGTTTCCATCAGGGAAGCGGGAACGTGGACGATCGTCTGGGTCGTCCTGGCCTGTCTGTTCGGCCTCGGCCTGTTCTACTACGGCGGCGCCCGGCCCACGGGCGAGTTCTTCGCCGGGTACATCACCGAGAAGTCCCTCAGCGTCGACAACCTCTTCGTCTTCGTCCTGATCATGGGGAAGTTCGCGGTCCCGTCCCAGTACCAGCAGCGCGTCCTGATGGTCGGCGTGATCATGGCCCTGGTGCTGCGCGCCGGGTTCATCGCGGCCGGCGCGGCGATCATCTCCACGTTCTCGTGGGTGTTCTACCTCTTCGGCGCCTTCCTGATCTGGACCGCCTGGAAGCTCGTCCAGGACGCCCGCAAGGAGGAGCACGAGGAGGAGTACCAGGAGAACAAGCTCCTGAAGATGGCGGAGCGGCGCTTCGGTGTGGCCGACCGCTACCACGGCACCAAGCTGTGGATCCAGGAGAACGGCAAGCGGGTCATGACCCCGATGCTGGTCGTGATGCTCGCGATCGGCACGACGGACGTGCTCTTCGCCCTGGACTCCATCCCGGCGATCTTCGGCCTGACGCAGGACCCGTACATCGTGTTCACGGCCAACGCCTTCGCGCTGATGGGCCTCAGGCAGCTGTACTTCCTGATCGGCGGCCTGCTGAAGAAGCTGGTCCACCTCAGCTACGGCCTGTCGATCATCCTCGGCTTCATCGGCGTCAAGCTGGTGCTGCACGCCCTGCACGAGTCCGGCGTCCACGTCCCCGAGATCAGCATCCCCTTCTCGCTCGGTTTCATCGTGCTCGTCCTCGCGGTCACGACGGTGACCAGCCTGCGCGCTTCGAAGAAGCAGGAGCAGGCCGCGCTGGAAAGGACCTGAAGCGTCCGGACAGACGGCGGGCCGGCGCCACCCCGGTGAGTGCCGCGACCAGCACGCACACCCCGGTCCACCCGAAGCGGCCGTAGGCGTGGGCACCCAGCCAGGAGCCGACGGTGCCACCGAGGTAGGCGCAGGTCATGTACGCCGTGTTGAGACGGCTGCGGGCCCGCGCGTCGATGCCGTAGATCCGCACCTGGTTGGCGACCATCCCGCACTGCATGCCGACGTCCAGCAGCAGCGTGCCGGCGACCAGCGCGGTCAGTCCGGGGACGCCGCCGAGGCCGCCGAACGCCAGGACGGGCGCGGACACGCCGACCACGGCGAAGCACATGAGGTTGATCCGGTCCGGCCCCCGGCGGTCCACCAGCCGGCCCGCGACCGGCGTGCACAGCATGGTCGCCGCGTTGACCAGGGCCAGCAGCCCGGTCGCCCGCGCGCTCATGCCGTACGCCGGACCCGTGAGCAACAGCGCCACCGCGGTCCACACCGCGGAGAACGCGGCGAACACAGTGGCCTGGTTCAGGCACGAGCGGCGTAGCTCGGGCTCGGTGCGCAGCAGGCGCAGCGGTGCGGCGAGCAGAGCCGGGTAGGACGCCGCGGCGGCCGGGGGAGAGGCCGGCAGCAGGCGGGCGAGCAGGGCGGCGACCGTGAGGGAGAGCGCGGCGGCCAGGACGTACGGCGCCCGCCAGCCCATCCAGTCGCCGAGCGCGCCGCCCACGGCGCGGGACAGCAGCATGCCGGCGAGGCAGCCGCTGAGCAGGGTGCCGCTGACCGTGCCGCTGCGCTCGGCGGGCACCAGTCCGGCCGCCAGCGGACCGGCGAGCGGGGCGATCACCGTCGTGGCGCCGACGAGGGCGCTCGCGGCGGTCAGCGGCAGCAGTGTCTGCGCCGTGCTCGCGGCGAGCAGGCCGAGGCCGGTCAGCGTGAGCAGGGTGACGAGCAGCCGGCGGGGCCGTATCCGGTCGCCGAGCGGGACGAGCAGGAAGATGCCGGCCGCGTAGCCGAACTGGGTCGCGGTCACCACCGTGGCGGCCGAGTCGGGGGAGACGCCGAGGCCGGCGGCCACCAACGGGCCGATCGCCTGCGGGAAGTAGACATTGCCCACGGCGACTCCGCACGCGAAGGCGAGCAGCGTGATCGCGGCGGTAGTCTGCCGGTGGTTGTGATCCGTCATACGCCGAAGTCCATGTCGGCGACGGCCGGTTGCCAAAGGATGTAGGCCGGGGCTTAATGATCAGCTTCCTGCTCGACGTCGACGACCTCGCGGACACCAGGTTCGCGATCTCCCCGTTGCGTGAGGCCATGGGCAGCCTGCGGGCCCTGCGCGCGCCCGGCCTCTACCCCCTGCACGCCTCGTGGCGCCGCTCGGTGCTCGACCGGCTCGACCCCGCCGACGCCCGCCTGCTGCGTGCCCTGGTCGGACAGAACCTCACCCTGCCCGACTTCCTGACCCCGCGCCCGACGACCTTCGCGCCCCTGCTGGAGGACCAGCTCGCCGTCGTAGCGGCGACGCCCCCGGATCTCGTACGGCGCGACCTGCACGCGACCCATGCCCCCCACCCCCTCCCGGGCGCCCTGCGCCAGATCACCGCACCCGGCGACGCGCCCGTCGCGGAGCTGCTGGAGGAGCTGTGCGAACTCCTGCTCCGTTACTGGGAGTTGGCCCTGCTCCCGGACTGGCCCCGGATGCGGCTCGTGCTGGAGGCCGACATCACCCACCGCGCCCGGCAGCTCGCCACGGGCGGCGCCCACCTGCTCTTCTCCGACCTGCACCGCAATGTGCGCTGGCGCGACGGCATCCTGCGCGTCGACCGGATGATCGGCCGGCACGAGGTGGACGGATCGGGGCGTGGGCTGCGTCTGGTGCCGTCCCTGTTCGCGCACAAGCCGGCGCCCCCGGTCAGCGCCGACGAACCGCCGATGCTGGCCTATCCCAGCAGGGGCGCCGCCACCCTGTGGGAACCGCGCCCCGAGCCGGACGCCTCCGCCCTCACCGCACTGCTCGGCGCACCCCGCACCACGGTCCTGCGGCTGCTCGCCGAACCCCTCCCCACGGTCGAGCTCGCCCGCCGCCTCGGTGTCACCCCCAGCGCCGTCTCCCAGCACCTCAAGGTGCTGCACTCGACGGGACTCGTCTCCCGGGAACGCGACGGACGGCGGGTCCTGTACCGCCGCACCGGGCTGGGCGACCAGCTCGCCGGAGACGCCTGACCCGGACAGGCTGGACGCAGACAGGCTTGACTTCGAGAGCGCTCCAAGAACTAGCGTCGAAAACGTCGGCCGGGACAGGTCCTGGCGATCCGGGCGAACGGAGACGGTCATGCGGGTCGGAGTGCACATCAATCGGTTCGACCACCCCGGAGGAGGTCCCGCGCTCGGCGCCGAACTCGCCGCCGCGGGCACCGCCGCCGAGGCGGCCGGCGTGAGCTGGCTGTCGGTGATGGACCACTACTTCCAGATGGAGTTCAACGACCGCGCCGAGGACCCCATGCTGGAGGCCTACACCACCCTCGGCTATCTCGCCGCCCACACCTCCACGCTCCGCCTCGGCGCCCTGGTGACCGGCGTGACCTACCGTCACCCCGGCCTGCTCGCCAAGATCGCCACCACCCTCGACGTGCTGTCCGGTGGCCGGGCCACCCTCGGCATCGGCGCCGCCTGGTACGACCGGGAGCACGAGGGCCTCGGCGTGCCCTTCCCGCCGGTCGCCGAGCGCTTCGAGCGGCTGGAGGAAACCCTGCGGATCTGTCTCCAGATGTGGGACCCGGAGGCCAACGGCCCCTTCGAGGGCCGGCACTACCGGCTGGCCGAGACCCGCTGCGTGCCGGCGCCCCTCAGCTCCCCGCACCCCGAGATCATGATCGGCGGGGGCGGGGAGAAGAAGACGCTCCGGCTGGTGGCCCGGTACGGCGACGCGTGCAACCTGTTCACCACCTCGCCGGAGCAGGTCCGGCACAAGCTCGACGTGCTGCGCCGCCACTGCGACACCGAGGGGCGCGACTACGACACGATCCGCAAGACCCTCGCCTATGGCGGAGACCCCGCCACCGAGGGCGACCTGGATGCCTTCACCCGGGACATCGCGGGCTACACGAAGCTCGGCATGGACACCGTGATCCTCTCCCCGCGTCTGGGCGAGACCTCCGGATGGATGGAGAGCTTCGTGGCCCGGGCGGTTCAGCGGCTGGCCGAACTCGACTGAGCCTCGGCGGGACGGCTGCGGGAGACGACACGTACTCCACGTACTCCGCGGCCGTCGACGACCCGCATCTGCAGCGACCCGCAGCTGCAGCGCGTCCACACCGTGTGACCGGTCGTGGTGCTGTGCCGGGAGAGCACTTGGAAGGGCTCGGCCTCGTCGGGCCACCCGCAGTGCGGGCAGACGGTGCCGGTCGTGCTGGTCATGGCGACTCCTCGTACCTCGTGGCTGGTGGACCGTCGCGACACGACCAGAGTGCGTCCCCCGATCCGTACACGTCCAGGTTGACTTTCTGGAGCCGACCTTGAAGCGTGGACTTCATGATTGACCTACGCCGACTGCACGTCCTCAGGGCCGTCGCCCACTACGGCACGGTCACCGCCGCCGCCCACGCCCTGCACTTCACCCCGTCCGCCGCCTCCCAGCAGATCCGCCAGCTGGCCCGCGACCTGGACGTCGACCTGCTGGAACCGCAGGGTCGCGGGGTGCGTCTGACCGCCGCCGCCGAGAGTCTCCTCGCGCACGCCGACGCGATCGCGGCCCGCTGGGAGGAGGCAGAGCTCGATCTGCGCGCCGAGTACAGCGCCCCCACCGGGCCGCTGCGCGTCACCGGCTTCCCGACGGCCGTGTCGGTGCTGCTGGCGCCGATGGTCGTAGGGCTCCGGGAGCGGCATCCGCAGTTGACCGTGCGGATCCGGGAGGCCGAGGTGCGGGAGAGCTTCGACCTGCTCTTCGAGGGGGAGTCCGACCTGGCCGTCGTCGACGTCACCCCGCAGAGCCCGACGCTGGGCGACGCGCGCTTCGATCAGCAGCCCCTGCTGGACGACCCGTACGACCTCGTGGTCCCCGAGGATCATCCGCTGGCCGGGCGCGGACGCGTCGACCTCGCGGAGACGGCGCGCGAGGACTGGATCGCGCCGGTGCCGGACAACCCGTGCCGCACGCATGTGATGTCGGCCTGCGCCGCTGCCGGGTTCACACCCGACGTGATCCACCACGCGGTGGACTGGAACGTCACCGCCCACCTTGTCGCCCACCGGCTGGGCGTCGCCATGGTCCCGCGGCTGGCCCTGCTGCCCCCGCACCTGCCGATCACCCGCGTCCGCTGCACGGGCGACCCGCACCGCAAGCTGCTCACGTGCACCCGCCGGGGCTGCCGGGAGCGCCCCGCGGTGGCGGCGGCGCTGCGGGAGCTGCGCGAACTGGCGCCGACGGTGGTGGCGTGACACGGGCGAGGCAGGCGAAGGGGGCCGGAGCGGGTCTGCTCCGGCCCCCTTCGGGGTCCGCCTGTGGCTCCGTCGGTCAGGCGGCGACGGCCTCGCCCGCGTGGCCGTGGACGCGCGCGATGACCTCGGTCAGCTGGGCGGCGACCTCGGCGTCGTCGGCCGGGTGCGTCTCGGCGAAACGGGTCACCGAGCCGGGGATGGACAGCTTGACGTCCTCCAGCACCTTGCCGCCCGCGATGCCGACGGCCTTGCGGGTCTCGTCCTGCGCCCACACGCCGCCGTACTGGCCGAAGGCCGTGCCGACGACGGCCACCGGCTTGCCGCCGAAGGCACCGGCGCCGTACGGGCGGGACAGCCAGTCGATGGCGTTCTTCAGCACGGCCGGGATGGTGCCGTTGTACTCGGGGGAGAAGAACAGGAACGCGTCGGCGGCCTGCGCGGCCTCACGCAGGGCGGCGGCGGTGGCCGGGACACCGCCCTCGACGTCGATGTCCTCGTTGTAGAAGGGGACGTCCGCCAGGCCCTCGAAGAGCACGACCTCGGCGCCCTCGGGAGCGAGCTTGACGGCCGCCTCGGCCAGCTGACGGTTGTGCGAACCGGCACGAAGGCTGCCGACGAGCGCGAGGATGCGAACAGACATGCGAACTCCAAGGGTGCTGAAACACTGCCGTTACGATCCGGACCGGGGTCCGTTTACTTTTCTAGCACCTTAACCGGACCGCGGTCCAGTTTCATTCCCGATGCTTTACCCTGGCTTCATGTCCGCCGACCTGCCGCCCTTCCCGGAGTCTCAGGAACCCGTCGGAGCACCCCAGTTGCTGGAGGTCGGCTCCGCGCCCGACGAGCCCTGCCTGCGTGCGGACGCGGCGCGCAACCGCGCCCGGCTGCTGGAGGCCGCCACCCGGCTGATCGCCGAGCACGGCGTGGCCGGGGTCACCATGGAGGCGGTCGCGGCGGCGGCCGGGGTGGGCAAGGGCACGGTCTTCCGCCGCTTCGGCGACCGCACCGGCCTGCTCACGGCACTGCTGGACCACTCCGCCCGCACCCTGCAGGCCGACTTCCTCGGCGGACCGCCGCCGCTGGGCCCCGGCGCACCGCCGGTCGAGCGGCTGCGGGCGTTCGGCGTCGCGGTGCTGTACCGCACGGCCGAGCAGCTGGAGCTGCGGCTGGCCGCCCAGCCGGACCCGGCCCGCCGCTTCTCCCACCCCTCGGTCCAGGCACTGCACACCCACGTCACGATGCTGCTCCGGCAGATCGCGCCGGACGCCGACTGCGATCTCCTCGCGCAGACGCTGATGGCCTCGCTCGACCCCGCCCTGATCAACCACCTGACCAGGCAGTGCGGCATGCCCATGGAGCGGTTGGAGAAGGGCTGGACCGACCTGGTCGCCCGCGTGACCCGCACCGGTGTGTGAGCGGGCGGCCACCCTGCGCCGAGCCCCGCGCACCGGTTCTGCAAGGATGCGGTACGTCATGGTGCAGATACCGAAAACGCCCGCGCCCGCTTCCCCCGCAACGCGCTCGGTACCCACGAGCGCCGATGTGGCCCGCCTGGCCGGCGTCTCGCGCGCGACCGTCTCCTACGTCCTCAACAACACCAGCGCCGTCCGGATCAGCGAACCCACCCGCCGCCGCGTCCACGAGGCCGCGAAGGAACTGGGATACGTCCCGCACGCGGCCGCCCGCAGCCTGCGCGCCGGCCACAGTCGCATGGTCCTGATGCCCGCCCCGAGCTTCCCCGTCGGCCCGCTCTACAGCCAGTTCCTCGGCGACCTCCAGGCCGCCCTCGGGCGCCTCGACTACACCGTCGTACAGCACGGCAGCGTCGGCCTGCACGGCGACGAGGCCGCCCGCGCCTGGGCCGAACTGCGCCCGGTCGCCGTCCTCGTGCCCGGCTCCGGCCTCGGCCCCAAGGGCGTCATGGTGCTCAAGCGCTCCGGCGCCCGCGCCGTGGTCACGCTCGGCCCCGAGTCCGTCGACGGCGCACACACCCTGCTCATGGACCACGAGGCCGTCGGCCACTGCGCCGGCGCCCATCTCCACGACCGCGGCCGGCGCCGTATCGGCGTCGTCGTGCCCGAGGAGGACGGTCTGGAGTCCTTCTCCGCGCCCCGCCTCGAAGGCGTGCGCCGCGCCCTGCACGGCACCGACGCCACCGTGACCGCGCTGCCCCTCGCCTACGACGAGGAGTCCGCCGCGCGGCTCGCCGCCCGCTGGCGCGACCTCGGCCTCGACGCGGTGTTCGCCTACAACGACGAGTACGCGATGCTGCTGATGCGCGCCCTGCAGGACGAGGGCCTGCGCATCCCCGCCGACGTGGCCGTCATCGGCGCCGATGACCTGATGCTCGGACGGCTCCTGCGGCCTAGGCTGAGCACCGTCCACATAGAGCTGCCGTCCGGCCGCGACCTCGCGGAACTGGTCGACCGCGCGGTACGCGACCCCGCGGCCACGCCCGAGACCCACAAGGTGCTGGGAGCGGCGGTCGTGCACCGCGAGTCCAGCTGAGGCGTCGCGAGCGGGTCCGGCCCGCGGACCGGCGTACTCTCACGTACCGTCGGAGCCAGGGAGGCGTGGGATGCGCACCAGGGTCGGCATCATCGGCGGTGGACCCGCCGGGCTCCTGCTCGCCCGTCTGCTGCACCGCGCGGGCGTCGACTGCGTGGTCCTGGAGAGCCGGACGCGGGAGTACGTCGAGCAGCGCCAGCGGGCCGGAATGCTGGAGCAGGGCACAGTCCACGCGCTGCACGAGGCCGGCGCCGCCGAGCGACTGCAGGCCGAAGGCCTGGTGCACCAGGGCATCGAGCTGCGCTTCGCCCGGGAACGCCACCACATCGACTTCCCGGCCCTCACCGGCGGCCGTACGGTGACGATCTACGCCCAGACCGAGATCGTGAAGGACCTCGTCGCCCTCCAACTCGCCGACGGGCCACCGCTGTTGTTCGAGGCCGAGGCGCTCGCCGTCGAGAAGCCGGAGAGCGAGACACCCGTCGTACGGTTCCTGCACGAGGGGCACGAACAGACACTGACCTGCGACTGGGTGGTCGGCTGCGACGGCTTCCACGGGATCTCCCGCGACGCCTTCCCGGCCGGGGCGAGCCGCTCGTACGCGCACGACTACCCGTACTCCTGGCTCGGCATCCTGGCCGAAGTGCCGCCGTCCGCCGCGGAGTTGATCTACGCGCGCGGTGACCACGGCTTCGCCCTGCACAGCATGCGCTCACCGACCGTCTCCCGGCTCTACCTCCAGGTCCCGAACGACACCGACCCCGACGACTGGCCCGACGACCGGATCTGGGACGAACTCGCCGCCCGCTTCGCGATCGACGGCGACTGGACCCTGCACCGCGGGCCCGTCACCGCCAAGTCCGTGACCCCCATGCGCAGTTACGTCCACGAACCGATGCGGCACGGCCGGCTGCTGCTCGCCGGGGACGCCGCCCACATCGTCCCGCCGACCGGCGCCAAGGGCCTCAACCTCGCCGTGTCGGACGTACGGGTCCTGGCCCGCGCCCTCACCGCGCTGTATCGCACAGGGGACACACAACTGCTCGACAGGTACTCGGCGTTGTGCCTGCAACGCGTGTGGCAGGCCACCCGTTTCTCCGACGACATGACTAGGATGTTGCACA
Organism: Streptomyces sp.; assembly: GCA_013362785.1. Taxonomy (GTDB): domain Bacteria; phylum Actinomycetota; class Actinomycetes; order Streptomycetales; family Streptomycetaceae; genus Streptomyces. The sequence goes on from JABFVM010000176.1 coordinate 10,568, forward strand.
CTCAACCAAATGGGGACGCGTTCGACGACCGGATGCAGCTCGCACGTCTGCGCCGGATCACCGCGTCCCGTCACGCGGCCGCCGAACTGGCGGCGAACTACTCGGGACTTCCGCTCCCCGTGTGAGTCCCGCCGGTGATCGAACGGAGAGTCGCAATGCCGTTGCTCGACCCCAAGGCCTGGAAGTCCAGCTCCCTCTCGGGAGGCGAGTACGCCGTCACCGAGCCCGCCACCGGCGACACCCTCGGCACCGTCACCCAGGCCACCGCCGAGGACGTCGGTACGGCCACCGAGGCCGCCCGCGCCGCCCAGGCGGAGTGGGCCCGCCTCCCGCACTTCGTCCGCGCCGGGGTGCTGCGCAAGGCCGGCGACCTGTTCACGGCCCACGCCGGCGAGCTGCGCGAATGGCTCGTCCGTGAGTCCGGCTCCATCGCCGGCAAGGCCGACTTCGAGCTGCATGTCGCCGCCCAGGAGTGCTACGAGGCCGCGGCCCTCGCCTCCCGCCCGGCCGGACAGATCCTGCCCAGCGAGGCACCCCGGCTGTCGTACACGCGCCGGGTCCCCGTCGGCGTCGTCGGCGTGATCGCGCCGTTCAACGCCCCGCTGATCCTCTCCATCCGCTCCGTCGCCCCGGCGCTCGCCCTCGGCAACGCGGTCGTGCTGAAGCCGGATCCGCGCACGGCGGTGTGCGGCGGGCTGTCGCTGGCCGCGGTCTTCGCGGAGGCCGGTCTGCCCGAGGGGCTGCTGCACGTCCTGCCGGGCGGCCCCGACGTGGGCCAGGCACTGGTCGCCGACCCGCGGGTGCCGGTCATCTCCTTCACCGGGTCCACGACCGCGGGCCGGGCCGTCGGCGAGGCCGCCGGACGCCACCTGAAGCGCGCGCACCTGGAGCTGGGCGGCAACTCCGCCCTGATCGTGCTGGAGGACGCCGACCTCGACGCGGTGATCTCCACCGCCGCCTGGGGCTCCTTCTTCCACCAGGGCCAGATCTGCATGACGACCGGGCGCCATCTCGTCCACCGGTCCCTGTACGAGGAGTACGTCGAGCGTCTCGCCGCGAAGGCCGACTCCCTCGCCGTCGGCGACCCGCACCGCGCCCAGGTCCACCTCGGCCCACTCATCGACGGCGGCCAGCTCGGCAAGGTGCACGGCCTGGTGGAGGCCAGCACGTCCCGGGGCGCCAAGCTGGCCGCGGGCGGCACCCATGAGGAGCTCTTCTACCGGCCGACCGTGCTCGCCGGCGTCGACGACGACACCCCCGCGTACGCCGAGGAGGTCTTCGGCCCGGTCGCGCCCGTCCGCCCGTTCAGCACCGCCGACGAGGCCGCCGCCCTCGCCGCGGCGAGCTCCTACGGTCTCTCCCTCGGCATCGTCACCCGGGACGCCGCCCGCGGCCTCGACCTCGCCGAGCGCATCCCGACCGGCATCGTGCACATCAACGACCAGACCGTGAACGACGAGGCCGTCGCACCCTTCGGGGGCATCGCCGCCTCCGGCACGGGCGCACGGTTCGGCGGCGAGGCCAACCTGGAGGCGTTCACCGACGTGCGCTGGACGACGGTGCGCGGCGACGTGGCGCCGTACCCCTTCTAGACCAGGACTTTCACCGGATCCGGATCAGAGGCCAATGGGTCTGAGGGCCCTCACGGTCGTCACGGTCCTCACTGGCCGTTCTGCTCGGCCTGCTCCTGCTGGGCGGCGACGGCCTTGTGGACCTCGTCCATGTCGAGCCCCCGGGCCTGCCCGATGACGTCCGTGAGGGCGGACTCGGGCAGGGCACCCGGCTGCGCGAACACGGCGACACGGTCACGGACGATCATCAGCGTCGGGATCGACTGAATACCGAAGGCCGCGGCCAGCTCCGGCTGCGCCTCGGTGTCGACCTTGCCGAACACAAGGTCCGGGTTCTCGTCCGCCGCCTTCTCGTAGACGGGGGCGAACTGACGGCACGGCCCGCACCAGGACGCCCAGAAGTCGATCAGTACGAACTCGTTGTCCGTGACCGTCTGGTCGAAGTTCTCCTTGGTGAGCTCCACGGTGCTGCTCATGGCGAAATCCCTCTTCCTGGTATGCGGGCGAAGCCGTCGGCGACAACACGACCGTACGGCGGCGTATTCCGCGCGCGTACCCGTGTGGCCACGCCGCACACCACCCGTAAGACTGAGCGCATGACGGAAACGGATTCCATCGCGTACGACGTCGTGGTGCTCGGGGCCGGGCCCGTGGGGGAGAACGTGGCCGACCGCACCCGTGCGGCCGGTCTCTCCACCGCGGTCGTGGAGAGCGAGCTGGTCGGCGGCGAGTGCTCGTACTGGGCGTGCATGCCCAGCAAGGCGCTGCTGCGCCCGGTCATCGCCCAGGCCGACGCCCGCCGCCTGCCCGGCCTCAGCCAGTCGGTACAGGGCCCCCTCGACGCGGCCGCTGTCCTCGCCCGGCGCAACGAATACACCTCGAACTGGCACGACGACGGTCAGGTCGGTTGGCTGACCGGCATCGGCGCCGACCTCTACCGCGGCCACGGCCGCCTCACCGGGCCCCGCACCCTGGAGGTGACCGGCCCCGACGGCGTACGGCATGTCCTGACCGCCCGGCACGCCGTCGTCGTCTGCACCGGCAGCCGGGCCGTCCTGCCCGACCTCCCCGCGCTCGCCGACGTCAAGCCGTGGACCAGCCGCGAGGCCACCGGCGCGCAGGCCGTACCCGGCCGGCTGATCGTGGTCGGCGGGGGAGTGGTCGCCACCGAGATGGCCACGGCCTATCAGGCCCTCGGCTCGCGGGTCACCCTCCTCGTCCGTGGCAAGGGCCTGCTGAACCGCATGGAGCCGTTCGCCGGCGAACTCGTCGCCGACGCCCTCGGCGAGGCCGGTACCGATGTCCGCACCGGGACCTCGGTCGAGTCGGTGACCAGGGAGAACGGCACCGTCGTGGTCGTCACCGACCACGGCGACCGGATCGAGGCCGACGAGATCCTCTTCGCCACCGGGCGCGCCCCGCGCACCGACGACATCGGCCTGGACACGGTCGGCCTGGAACCGGGCTCCTGGCTGGAGGTCGACGACAGCCTGCGCGTCACCGGCAACGAGTGGCTGTACGCGGTCGGCGACGTGAACCACCGCGCCCTCCTCACCCACCAGGGCAAGTACCAGGCCCGCATCGCCGGGGCGGCCATCGCCGCCCGCGCCTCCGGCGTCCCCCTCCTCGAATCCGACCCCTGGGGCGCCCACACCGCCACCGCCGACCACTCCGCTGTCCCCCAGGTCGTCTTCACCGACCCCGAGGCCGCCGCGGTGGGCCTGTCCCTCGCGGAAGCGGAACAGGCGGGCCACCGGGTCCGCGCCGTCGACTACGACCTCGCCTCGGTGTCAGGAGCGTCCCTCTACGGCGACGGCTACCGCGGCCGGGCCCGCATGATCGTCGACCTGGAACGCGAAATCCTCCTCGGCGTCACCTTCGTCGGCCCCGGCGTCGGCGAACTCATCCACTCCGCGACCATCGCCGTCGCCGGCCAGGTCCCGATCAGCAGGCTGTGGCACGCGGTTCCGTCCTATCCGACGATCAGCGAGGTGTGGTTGCGGTTGCTGGAGTCCTACCGGGACAACTGACGTCCGATCAGCCGACCCGAGGCGGTCCCGCCATGCACGGGACAGCCTCGGGCGGAGGAATGCGACGCCCTGCTGGGTTCCTATGGCGAGGTCCAGCGTCGCGGAGCCGGGCAGCGGCGTGAGTGCCGTGACATGCGCGGGCGAGCAGCGGGGCGTACCAGATCCTTTCGCCGCTGGTCAGATGGCAAAGGGCCGCGCCGTGCTCGTCGCTCACGGCCACGAGCACGGCGTGGCCGCATGGTGTTCAGCCGCAGCGCGCGCGAGGCGGCCCAGCCCATCGGCCGCCCCGGGTACCGGTCTGGTCCGGCCCCGGGACGGTGGGGTCGATGCGCGCGGCCTCCGCCCACCACGCCATGAGCAGGGCGAACTCCTCGTCCATCTCGATGTCGCCCTCGTCGTACGGCGGTTCGCCTCCGGCGCGAGTGCCCTGGGGGCGGAACAGGTCGCCGTAGAACGCGACACCCACCTCATCTGCCCCTCCCCGAGTCAGGGAACAAGATGACGCGCGCGGCGGCGGCATCAGGCCGTGTGCGGCGGGGAGACCAGCTCCAGATACTCCTCGCTCCACAGATCCTCGTCCGCCTCCGGCAGCAGCAGCACCCGGTCCGGGCGCAGGGCCTCGATGGCGCCCTCGTCGTGGGTGACCATGACGATCGCGCCCGGATACGTGCCCACCGCGGACAGGACCTCGGCCCGGGACGCGGGGTCGAGGTTGTTGGTGGGCTCGTCCAGGAGCAGCACGTTGGCGCCGGAGTGGACCAGGCTCGCCAGGGCGAGACGGGCCTTCTCCCCTCCGGACAGGACGCTGACACGCTTCTCGGCGTCGCCGCCGGTGAACAGGAACGAGCCCAGGACGCGCCGCACTTCGCCGTGCGTCAGGTGCGGGGCCGCGGAGGCCAGCTGCGCGCCCACCGTCGCCTCCGGGTCCAACGTGTCGTGCTCCTGGGCGAAGTAGCCCAGCCGCAGCCCGTGCCCATGCACCACCCGGCCGCCGTCGGGGCGGTCCTGGCCGGCGAGGATGCGCAACAGCGTGGTCTTTCCCCCGCCGTTGGGCCCGAGGACGACCATACGGCTGCCCCGGTCGACGGCCAGATCGACGCCCGCCAGCACGCGGTGGTCGCCGTACGCCTTGCTGAGGCTGACGGTGCCCAGGGGGATCCGGCCGCACGGCGCCGGTTCGGGCAGCCGGATCCTGGCGACCTTGTCGGTGCGCCGGGCCGGTTCGAGGTCGGCGAGCATGCGGTCGGCGCGGCGGTCCATGTTCCGCGCGGCCACGGCCGTGGACGCCCGGGCACGCATCTTCCCGGCCTGAGCGCGCAGCGACGCCGCCTTGCGCTCGGCGTTGGCCCGCTCACGGGTCCGCCGCCGCTCGTCGGCCTCCCGCTGGGCGAGGTAGGCCGCCCAGCCGGTGTTGTGCACGTCGATCGTGGCGCGCTGCGGGTCCAGGTGGAAGACCCGGTTCACCGCGGCGGCGAGCAGGGACGTGTCATGGCTGATCAGCACGAGCCCGGCGTGGTGGTTCGTCAGGAACGTGCGCAGCCAGGCGACCGAGTCCGCGTCCAGGTGGTTCGTGGGCTCGTCCAGCAGCAGGGTGCCGTGCTCCGCGAAGAGGATGCGGGCCAGCTCCACGCGTCGGCGCTGCCCGCCCGACAGCGCGCCCAACGGCTGGTCCATCAGCCGGGCGGGCAGCCCGAGCCCCGCGGCCACCCGGGCCGCCTCGGCCTCCGCGGCGTAACCGCCGGCGGCCTGGAACCGGGCCTCGGCATGCACATAGGCGTCCATCGCCCGCTGCGTACCGCCGGCCATGGCCTCCTCGGCACCGCGCAGGGCGCGTACGGCCTTGTCGAGACCCCGCGCGGACAGGATGCGGTCGGCCACGGTGACCGTCGGATCCGCGGCGCGGGAGTCCTGGGGCAGATGCCCGACCTCGCCGGTGCGGGTCACGGTCCCGGCGGCCGGGGGCAGCGTGCCCGCCAGGGTGTTCAACAGGGTTGTCTTTCCGGCGCCGTTGCGGCCGACCAGGCCGATGCGGTCGCCGGGGGAGATGTGGAAGGAGATGCCGGACAGCAGCAGACGCGCGCCGACGCGCACGTCGACACCAGTAACGGTGATCATGAGAAGACGCTCCGAACAAGCGATCCGAACAAGCGGGAGGACACACGGGTGGCGTGGAAGCGGGTCCTCGGCTAGGAAATTCGGGGCGTCGACATACGGTCAGCGTAGCGAGGGTGCTGCGTCGGGCGCCGCTGATTTATTGGCGGCGCCTCCCGGCCGGGCGGTTCGAAGGCGATTCACGACGGTTCGAGGGTGCGTAGTCACGACGGTTCGAGGTGCGTGGTCACGGCAGTTCGAGGGTGCGTGGTCACGGCAGTTCGAAGCCGAGGTCCCTCGCCGCCTCGGCCGGGGTCGGCTGGGTCCAGTACTCGGCCACCGCCTGGTTCGAGGAGAGCGAGCGCAACTCAGCCCGGTCCAGATACAGCATCCCGTCGAGGTGGTCCGTCTCGTGCTGCACGATCCGGGCGGGCCACCCCGCGAACACCTCGTCCACCACGTGCCCACGCTCGTCCTCGCAGGTCAGCCGCACCTCGGCGGGCCGCGCCACCACCGCCTGATACCCCGGGACGCTCAGACACCCCTCGAAGAACGCGGCACGCACGGCGCCGACCGGTTCGTACGACGGGTTCACCAGCACCCGGAACGGCAGCGGCACCCGCCCGCGCACCGCCCGCACCTCGTCCGGCACCGGTGCGGGGTCCTCGATCACCGCGATCCGCAGCGGCACACCGACCTGCGGTGCCGCGAGGCCGACGCCCGGTGCCGCGTACATGGTGATCCGGAGGGCCTCGACGAAGCGCGCCAGCAGGGCCGGGTCCAGCTGGCCGTCGAAGCGCTCGGTGGGGCGCCGCAGCACCGGGTCGCCGGCCGCCACGATGGCCAACGGGCCCTCGGCGGCGAGGAGTTGCTCGACCTGTTCGGCCAGGGGTGCGCGATGGTTCGGAAGTGCCATCGCGCCAGCATGCCATGGCGCCGGCGCGACCGACGGGCTTCCGTGTGGCGCACGTCACTTGAATTGCCGGGAACTCGGCGGCCCCTCTCTCCGACTACTGGACCGCCACTGCCGAGAAACGTCCCCACTCCCCGGAGATGCCGCCGATGTCCATCGCTCCCTCGACCGCCACCGAGGAGGCGTCGCAGCCCGACGCCCCGGCGTCGCCGCCCCGCAGATGGGCGACGCTGCGCCCGCTGATCCTGCGTCTGCACTTCTACGCCGGTGTGCTCGTCGCGCCGTTCCTGCTCGTCGCCGCCGCCACCGGCTTCCTGTACGCGGGGGCGTTCCAGGCGGAGAGGCTCGTGTACTCCCACGAGATGACCGTCCCGGTCGGTGACACGAAGCTGCCGATCTCCCAGCAGGTCGCCGCCGCACGCAAGGCCCACCCCGAGGGCACGGTCTCGGCGGTACGGCCCTCCCCGGCGGACGACGAGTCCACCCGGGTGCTGCTGTCCGGAGTCGAGGGCGTCGACGCCGACTACACGCTCGCCGTGTTCGTCGACCCGTACACCGCCGAGGTGCGCGGCGCCCTCGAACAGTACGGCTCGACCGGCGCGCTGCCCCTGCGCACCTGGATCGACAAGTTCCACCGCGACCTCCACCTCGGCGAGACCGGCCGCCTCTACAGCGAGTTGGCGGCCAGCTGGCTGTGGGTGATCGCGGCCGGCGGTCTGGTGCTGTGGTTCTCCCGCCGCCGCGCCCTGCGCAAGGTGCGGGGCACCAGCGGCCGCCGCCGTACGCTCGGACTGCACGGCACCGTCGGCGTCTGGGCGGCCGTCGGCTTCATCTTCCTCTCGGCGACCGGCCTGACCTGGTCGACGTACGCCGGGGCCAACATCGACGAACTGCGTACCTCGCTCCGCCAGGCCACGCCGTCCATCTCGGCCTCGGCGGGCGGCGACCACGGCGGCCACGGCGCCGCCGGAGGCACCGGCGGGAGCGGCGAGCACGGCGTCGGCCTCGACAAGGTCCTGGCGTCCGCACGGGCCGAGGGCCTCGGCGATCCCGTGGAGATCGTGCCGCCCGCCGACGACTCGTCCGCGTACGTGGTGAAGCAGGTGCAGCGCAGCTGGCCGACGAAGCAGGACTCGGTCGCGATCGACCCGGCCAGCGGCGAGGTCACCGACGTACTGCGGTTCGCCGACTATCCGGTGCTGGCCAAGCTGACCCGCTGGGGCATCGACCTGCACACCGGGATCCTCTTCGGCCTGGTCAACCAGATCGCCCTGATGGCGCTCGCGCTCTCGCTGATCCTGCTGATCGTGTGGGGCTACCGCATGTGGTGGCAGCGCGGCCGGGGCTCCGCCTTCGGCCGGCCCATCCCGCGCGGCGCCTGGCAGCAGGTGCCCCCGCAGATCCTGGTCCCGCTGGTGGCGGTCGTCGCCCTCGTCGGCTACTACGTACCGCTGCTCGGCATCCCGCTGGCCGCGTTCATCGTCATGGACGTCGTCCTCGGCGAGATCTCCCATCGGCGGGGGAAGCGGACGCCCGCCGAAGTGACGGCCGAAGTGACGGCCGAAGTGAAGGCCGAAGTGAAGGCGGAAGTGAAGTAGGGGAGCGGAGCGCAGGACTGGGGCCCGGTTCCGGGGGGAACCGGGCCTCACGCATGGCTCAGAGCTGCTCGAAGTCACCCGCCAGCGCCGACGCGAGGCGCATGTGCGGCTCCGCCTCCCCGTCCCGCCCCTGCCGCTGCAGCGTCCGGCCCAGCAGCAGCCGGGCGTACTGCTCGACGGGGTCACGCTCGATGATGACGTGCAACTCGCTCTCCGCACGCCGCAGTTGGGCCGAGTGGTAATAGGCGCGCGCCAGCAGCAGCCGAGGCCCGGTCTGCTCCGGCACCTCCTCGACCAGCTTGCCCAGGACGCGCGCTGCGGCGGCGTAGTCCCTGGCGTCGAAGAACAGCTGCGCGCGCTCCCAGCGCTCGGCCGGTGTCCCGTGGTCGTAGTACGTCGTGTCCACTCGTGACCTCCTTCGCGGCCGTCAACGGAGAAGGTTGGTTCAATATTCCACTACTGGGTCGCGTCGGTCGCGTCGGTCGCGTCGCTCGTGTCGGCCATGGCGTCCATGGCGGCGAGCTCGGCGTTGGCGCGCTCGGCGATGAGGGTGAGCACCCGTCCGGCGGCGGCCAGGTCCTCCTTCGGGATGTCGGCGTAGATGCGGGCGGTGATGGGCGCGGTCGCGGCGGACGTGCTGTCGTACCGCTCCCGACCGGCGGCCGTGATCCGCACTGCGGACGGCTCCTGTGGGGCGAGCAGCTCCGCGGCGATCAGTTCGTCGACGACGGAGTGGGCCTCCGCCGCATCGATCTTCAACGCGCCCACGACACCGTCGACCAGGCCGTCCCGGTCGACCGGCCCGTCGGCGACGGCGGCGAGGCGGAGGGTGACGGACTGCTGGAAGGTCGAGCCATGGCGGGCCAGCACCTTCTCCAGCAGCGCGCGACCGGCGTAGTGGGCCAGGGCTATGACTCGGGGGTCGACCAGGGGAGTGGTGGTGGTCATGACTGCTCCTTGTCTGACGTTGCGTCTGGCTCTGCGTCTGACTCTGCGCCTGGCACTTCGTCTGTCTCGTCGTCCGGCGCTTCATACTTGTCGGATCCGCTGTCCATGACGAGGACGAGCGGGTCGAGAGGTGCGTCGAGCAGGGTCGTCAACTCGCGGGTGAACTCCCGTGTGCGCGCGCTGTCCAGGCCGCCGAGCGGTGCCAGCAGCTGCTCCAGGAGCCCTTGGACGACCTTGATCGCCTGCCGGGTCCGCTCCCGGCCCTGCTGGGTCAGTGCCAGCTGTACCGCGCGCGGATCGCGGGGATCCCGGGTGCGTTCGAGGAGGCCGGCGGATTCCAGGGAGCGCGCCAACTTGGAGACGTAGAGAGGTTCGAGCCCGGTGTGGTCGGCGAGGCGCCGCTGGCTGGGCCGTTCCCCTCGGTGCTGCATGCCGTACAGCGAGGCCACCAGCGCGTACTGCGCATGGGTGAGCCCCAGCGGGGCCATGGCCCGGTCGACCGCGACCCGCCATTTCGTGGACAGTCGCCACACGAGGAAACCGGGCGTGGCCTTCTCGGAACCCTTGCTCATGAGCAATACAGTACATGGCTACTATATCCATGGCTACTACTTTCTGAACCGCATCGAGACAGCGCCGAGCGACGGACTGACGGCGCGGCCCCGGCGGGGCTAGGTTGGGCGCCATGAGCAATCTTGATCGCGAGGCGGTGCCCGCCATCTGCGGCGGCCGCGGTTTTGTCGTGGCGGAGCCCGTACGCGAACTACTCAGCCCTCGCCGCGTCAAGCTCGGCGAGTCCACCGAAGTCCGGCGTCTGCTGCCCAACCTGGGCCGACGCATGGTCGGTGCGTGGTGCTTCATCGATCACTACGGCCCCGACGACATCGCCGACGAGCCCGGCATGCAGGTGCCGCCGCACCCGCACATGGGTCTGCAGACGGTGAGCTGGCTGCACGAGGGCGAGGTGCTGCACCGTGACTCCACGGGGAGCCTTCAGACCATCCGCCCGCGCGAACTGGGACTGATGACCTCGGGCCGGGCGATCAGCCACTCCGAGGAGAGCCCCAGGTCACACGCCCGTTTCCTGCACGGTGCCCAGCTCTGGGTCGCCCTCCCGGACGGGCACCGCCACACCGACCCGCGCTTCGAACACCACGCCGAACTGCCGGTCGTCACGGCACCGGGTCTGCGGGCCACACTGATCCTCGGCGACCTCGACGGCGCGACCTCGCCCGGTACGACGTACACCCCGATCGTCGGCGCCGACCTGGCCCTGACACGCGGCGCCGACGTGCGCCTCCCGCTGGACCCGGACTTCGAGTACGCCGTCCTCGCCATGTCCGGCGAGGCCCACGTCGACGGCGTACCGGTCCTCCCCGGCTCGATGCTCTACCTCGGCTGCGGCCGCACCGAACTCCCGCTGCGCGCGGAGTCGGACGCGGGCCTGATGCTCCTGGGTGGCGAGCCGTTCGAGGAGGAGCTGATCATGTTCTGGAACTGGATCGGACGGACCCAGCAGGAGATCGTCCAGGCCCGTCGGGACTGGATGGAAGGGCATCGGTTCGGGGAGGTCAAGGGGTACGACGGTGCCCCGCTGCCCGCTCCGGAACTGCCGGCCGTGCCGTTGAAGCCGCGGGGCAGGGTGCGCTGACCTGCGAGAATGAGCGAGTGCTGGTGGCTGTCGAGCGGGAGTGGCCAGTCGATGTCTCCCGCTCTTCGGCAGCTCACCGGAGTGTGGCTGTGCAGGTTGCCAGCCCAGGGGGCGAGGGGCTGGCGGTTCCATGGTGTGGCTGTCTGTGGGCGGCTGTGGCAGAGCCTTTGCTGACCTTTGCTGACTTTACTGACGAGTAGTTAGGTGAAGTGGGAGTCTCCTTCTCGTTTCTGTCGGAGGAGCCGCCCCTGCTGGTTCGGTGATGGACGCACGGGTACTGCGAGCGTGGTTATCCAGATCTTGTCGACTCCCAACAAAGCGAAGGGTTCCGTCTCTTTGGCTTCGCGCTGTGAGACGGATGCGCTTGCAGTCAGCCATTGGCTCGACGTGGCTGACCCCATGAGCCCGGTGGATGATTCCCCGCATGATGATGCAACCTCCCCGACGAGGCATCGACCCTGTCGTGCCCGCGGTCACGATGTCCTGGCGCCGCATCGACGCCTGGTTGTCCCGATACGCACCGAAGGCTCTGGCAGAACTCAGGCCCCCGGCTTCGTGGCAGTCCATTCAAGAAGCCGAGTCACGCTTGGGGTTCCCGCTTCCTGCGGATCTCCGTGAGTCGCTGCGGTGCCACGACGGAGATACGTCCCTGCTGGGTGTGCTCCCCTGCCGGAAGCTGTACTCGGTGTCGGAGATCATCGATGTCCGCGAGACGCGGATGGAGATATGGGAATCAGATGACCCTGACCAGGCGGAAAGTCCCTGGTGGGGAACGAAGTGGGTCCCCATCTCCGGAAGTGACGGAGACGACCACTTCATCGATGCCGGGGAAGGGATGTGGCAGAACCACCTCGGTGACGCTGTTCACGATGACCAGGCGTGCTTTCTGGGCTGGCCCAGCTTGGGCTCATGGCTCCACGAGGTGGCGGAAGCCATGGAGCATCACGGCAAATCCTCCTGGTTCGGCGCGGTGACCGCCCCCAAGGTCGACAGCAGCGGAGACATCGACTGGTGGAACTGAGCCCTGCCTCATTGATCACCTTCGCGCTCAGAGGAGGATGCCCGCGAGGTGGAGTGCGGCCTGATAGGGGATCGCGAGCTTGTCGGTTCGTGTGGCCAGGCCACGCCACTGCTTGAGGCGGTTGATGCACCGCTCGACGGTGTTCCGCTGCTTGTAGGCCTCGCTGTCGAAGACGGGCGGACGGCCACCGAGTCGGCCTCGCCGCAGGCGATGGCCGACCTGGTCCGACGGCTGCGGGATGACCGCACGGATGCCCCTGTCCCGGCGCCGCACGTGGCTGCGGATGGCGCGTGAGGAATGCGCGCGGTCGGCCAGAACAGCCAGGGGCCGAGTCCGCGGCCTGCCCGGGCCCCTGCGGGGCACGCCGATGCGGGACATACCGCCTCGAAGGCAGATGCATCACCTGCCCGGCCTGCGGTGACAGTGTAGGAGAGGGCCGCGCGTGGCCGTCTGCGGCCAGGTGGACCTCTTGGTACTCAACCCGCCGCGGAAACGTCCGAGCGCGTGATCGGCGGGCTCTCCGTACTGGGCCGCCCCCTCTTGAGTGCTCCGGCAGCGTGCTGGTGGGCCCGGACGACGGTGGAGTCCACCGACACCGTCCAGTCGATGTCGTCGTGGGAGTCCGCCGCCAGGACGGCGGCGAGGATCACCTCCCAGGTGCCGTCGACGGCCCATCTGATCAGCCGCTTGTGCGCGGTCTGGAATGAGCCGAGCTCGTCCGGAAGGTCCCGCCAGGGCCAGTTGGAGCGGTACTTCCACGCGATGGCCTCAAGAGTGCGGCGGTGATCGGCCCATCGCCGCCCGCGGATCCGATCAACTGACCAGCCCATCCAAGAGATTCGCGCTGGGTGTATTGATCCGCAGTGTTGTTGACGGTCGCCGGGCTTGATCATGGCGACAAACTCGCCCTCGCCTACCAGGCACTCCACCTCGCCGCAATCCTCATCTGGGCACGGCGCTGAGCGAAGAGACAGAACCTAGTAGCTGTCGTAGCTGGGCTTGCCCGTCGGACGGTAGACGCCGACGACGGTGCCGCTCTTCGTCGTCGAGACACTGACCGGCTCCAAAGCGGTGGGGACCGCTCCGTCAGCGAACAGCCGCTTGCCGGTGCCGATGATCACCGGATGGATGGTCAGCCGGTACTCGTCGACCAGGTCGTGCCGCATGAGCGTCTGGGCGAGGTCGCCGCTGCCGACGACGTTGATGTCACCGCCATCGGACGCCTTCAGCTCGCGCACGGCGTCGGCGACGTCGCCCTCCAGCAGCGTGGAGTTCTCCCACTCCAAGGACGTCAGGGTCCGGGACGCCACGTACTTACGCATGCTGTTCATCCGCTCGGTGAACGGGTTGCCGGGATCGGCGGTCGGCCAGTACGCCGCGAAGATGTCGTACGTCTTGCGGCCGAGCAGCATCGCGTCCGAGGGCTCGTACCAGCCCGCGATGGCCGCGCCGACCTCGTCGTCGGACACCGGCTTCTGCCAGCCGCCGTGCTCGAAGCCGCTCTCGGCGTCCTCGTCCGGACCGCCCGGTGCCTGCATGACGCCGTCCAGCGACAGGAATGTGCAAACGATGATCTTGCGCATGGTTGCGCTCCCTTCGTGTCGACGGGTGGACTGCGCGACCACCGGAAACTCATCGGTGGGGCCTTGGCGGCGCGGCAGGTATCACCGTCCGATGCTCAGCCTGCCCGCACGTCCAATCTCAGGCAGGCGTGCAGGAGCCAGCTCCCGTTTCGCCGCGACGTCGGGCCGCAGGAAATGCGAGTACACCGCCTTGTAGGCAACCTCGCCGTACAGCACGGGAACACCCCCGCCGACGCGGCGGTGTTCCGACCAGGGTGGGCAGCACCTCGAACACGACTTTGTGCTTCCCGCCGGACGCGTGGGTGTTCCGTCTGTCCTTTGACAGCCGAGTTAGTCCGGCGGGGTTCTGGCCTGGGGCGACTAGGTTGGATGCCAAACGATCAGACCTCGTCTGCTGCCTCGGCGAGCTCCGCAAGATTCAGCACGAACAGTACGGAGACTCAGCCCTCCGGTAGGTCTGATGCTCGTTCTCGCGGTCCGCTTCGATGCCGACAAGTGGGCTCAGCCACGCGGTCCGCCTGGTCTCCAGGTGGCCTGAAGGTGCAGCCGTTCGACCTGGACAGGTGAGGAGTTCAGCAGGTTGAACCCGGCGGTCAGGAACGCGGGCCCGGCCGGGGACCGTCTTGGACTGCGGCGAAGCCCTCCTTGAACCATGAAGGAACCCATCAAGTGGCTCTCTCTTCCCGCATCAGTCGCCGGTCGACTGCGTTTGCGCTCGTCGCCACTGTGATCCTGCTTGGCCTCGCGAGCTGGTACGTGTTCTCGGGCCGAGGCACAGGGCTGCTGCAGCAGAGCAGCTGGGGGCCCTGGCGGGAGAAGCCGCAAGTGAACCACTGGGGAGTACAGGTGCGGGTCAACTCGTGGAGCAACGCCGCTGAAGCGTACGTGTACATGGGCAAAGCGTAGGACGCCACCATGAAGGCGTACGGCACGCGAGCCAGTGCCACGACGGTGATGGACGGCACCCGGTTCACCCTGACACCCGACGGCAAGATCACCGGACGGTGGCCACAGGAGCACGGCACAAGGTGACATGCGCACCGCCCGCTCGTAGCGCAGCAACCCAGCCATCACCCGTACGGCGCTCTCGCAGCGGCGGCGCAGCGGCCGGGGCGGTCCGGCAGGCTGAAGGCCGGCGTTCGTGGGCGTGAGGCGGTACGTCACCTCGCACGACTAGGTTTGCTGTCAAACGACTCGATTCGATGGCAGCGGACACCGTCCTCCGGTTCCGACAGCTCCGGCCTGGGTGTGTGCTTCCCGCCGGACGTCGGTTCGTGTGACCTGCAAGTCCGTCCGCTGTCTTACGTCGTGTCGGACGCTCGGCGTCTCAGCTCCGTGTCGGTGAACCGAGGGCGTCGCCGACCGACGGCCGCGGTGTGGCGCGCTTAACTTCTGTCCTGGCGCACTGCGTCTGACACATGGCGGGCTGCTGACCTGGCTTTGGCGGAAGGCTCGTTCGCGATAGAGGCAGGAGCGCCGAAATCACCAACAGCGTTCGCCGGAGATCGCCATTCTCCATGGTGCTTCGATGCGGAAAGCCCCGAACCCGCCCTCGCCGCCTCGGATCTGCACGTGGTGATGTGCTGTGCGATGTGCACCGTCACCTGTACGCGGTACTGAGCTGCACTGTTATATGGGGAGTCGAACCCCCGCGTTGCTCTTCACGCGCCAGGAGTGGGCTGGAATCCGCCAGCCCTCGGTGTGTGCACGCCTCCGAAGCTGCTACCTGCTCCGCATCGTCCCTACTTGCCGGACTGCTCAGTCCAGCAGGTCGACCTCCCAGTTCGTACGCTGGATCCGCACATCGACCTCGCGGATCTCCCGGGCGAGGGCATCCGCCTGAGCGCGCAGTTCTGCGACCGAAAGCGCGGAGAGCATCACCAGCTCGGACCGAAGCTGCCGTCCGTATCCCCGCTCACCCGTACCCGCTGCCGCGTCCGCCGCCGCGGTGACCACAGAGTGACGCAACCGAAGGACATCCCGGCGGGCGAGGGCATCGGTGAGCGTGCCGTCCGGAACCACCTCCACGGTGGCATTGGTCCGGTTGATCCGCCGGATCAACGTTTCCAGAGCGTCCAGCACAGCACCGGCCTCAGCCAACAGCTGAGCTGCATCTTCGGCGGGTGTCTCCCCTTCCTGGTACCGCGCACTGCTGACGACGCGCGCTCGCAGTTGCTCTACGCGGCGCGTCGCCTCTGCGCGTTCTGCCAGTGCCTCGGCAAGCTTCACTGTCTCCACCTCCCCCTCCATCAGTCGCACGAGTATACGAGTTCGAACTAGCTCATCGGCATCTGGATTGTTGACCCGCCGGAGCCCTGACCAGCAACTGGAGTGAGAGCGGACAGCCGCTCGGAGCGCCACGCATGAGAGTCCGACAGTACGAACGAGAACGGGAGGGAGTCAGACAGCTCCGATGCGACAGGGCAACTGCGGTATCTCACGGTCGATGCCGGATCCGACTTCCATCCGACATCGACCGTGTCGCAGCGCATCTGACGAATGAGTCGCTTCTGACCTGAACCGCTCCGGGGCTAATGGAAGTGGTCCAGCGCGGCGCCCCCTCATGGCCTACGCCGTGTGCGTCGTGCGGTTGAGGGGGTATTGGCTCGCCATTCGTGTCGGTCCGAGCGCCCCGGCGTACCTGTTGATGCGGCGGCATGCGGGGCGTGGGTGTTGTATGCGTCAAGCTCTGCCTTTCTGCGCCTTCGCAGGCCTATGGCTGGGGCCGACACTGCTGTTCCTGCGGGAAGTCGCGGCCGGTGGATCCGTGGGGTGTCTGGGCGCTGGTGGTCCCCGAGGTCCTGGGAGTGCGGCCTGAGTAGGCGTCGTGCAAAGCGATGACGGTGCGGCGAAACGCTGGTCGGCCCTTGTGGCTGTGGTGGGTGCCTCGTGCAGGTTGCCGGGGGACGTGGACGACCCGCCGGGGTTGTGCGACGCGTTGCGTGAGGGGCGCGATCTGGTGACTAGTGTGCCGCCGGACAAGTTCGAGGCC
Organism: Streptomyces sp.; assembly: GCA_013362785.1. Lineage (GTDB taxonomy): Bacteria > Actinomycetota > Actinomycetes > Streptomycetales > Streptomycetaceae > Streptomyces. The sequence goes on from JABFVM010000176.1 coordinate 26,966, forward strand.
GCGGCGTTCGTGGACAGCGGTCATCGGCGCCCGGGGCACAGTTACGTGGGTGCGGGCGGGTTCCTGACCGATGCGGCCGGGGCCGACGCGGAGTTCTTCGGTATTTTCGCCGCGGGAGGCGAGCCGGATGGATCCGCAGCAGCGGCTGATGCTGGAGCTGGCGTGGGAGGCGCTGGAGGATGCCGGTATCCGTCTGGCTGCCTTGCCGGCTCCGACACGGGCGTGTTCGTCGGGTTGTCGAACCGTGATTACGCCGAGCTTCAGCATGCGGATCTGCGCACGGTCGATGCCGATATCGGTGCGGGGGGGGGGAGCGGCCAGCACGGCGAACCGGGTCTCGTTCGCGTTGGATCTGCGTGGCCCGAGCATGGTGATCGACACGGCGTGTTCCTCGGCGCTGGCCGCGCTGCATGAAGCCTGTCGGAGTGTGCGCACGGGTGAGCGGGCTGGCGCTGGCCGCGGGGGTCAACGTGATCCTTTCCCCGTATGGGTACGTGGAGTTCGCGCAGGCCTCGACGCTCTCGACGTCCGGCCGCTGTGGGGCCTTTGTTGCCGGTGCGGATGAGTTTGTCCGTGCTGAGGGTGGTGGCGTGGTGGTGCTGAAGTCCCTGCCGGACGCGCTGGCCGACGGGGACCGGGGTGCACTCGGTGGTCCCTGGGCACGGGTACGGACTGTGACGGATGGACCATCGGCCTGTCGCCCGGGCCGTGGGAGAGCGTCATGGTCGCGGTCGCGACGGTGCCGTGGACGTCGATGGCGTCTATACGGCGGGAGCGGGTGCGCATTCGTCTCGTGGAGCCTGGAGCCGGTGACGCAGTACCAGCAGCGACTTCACCAGGC
>JABFVM010000077.1 GCA_013362785.1 Streptomyces sp.
ACCCGACAACGGCCCCGCACCTGCGGGCAACCGGCCGGGCCGCCCCGCGGCGGGTCGGGCCGCCGGACGCCCCGGCGGTGCACGCGGCGCGGCTCCACTCAGCGGGGCCCTCCCTACGACCGCCACCGGCACACCCACCCCCTTGATGTCCCCCGTCCACCCACCATGCCCGGCCTCGACGCCGGGCCACAGCGCCCCGCAGCTGGCGGTGCGCAGGAAGAACTGACATGAACCTCTTCGGGATGTCCCGGCCCAACAGGGGCCGGAGCGCCGGAGCCAGTGGGCGGTGGTCGCGGCGGCTTGCCGTGGCCACCGGTCTTCTCATGGTTCCCGGTCTGCTGTCACCGGTCGCGTTCGCGGCCGACGTGGACCCCCTGGGCAAACCCAGGCTGACCGCCCCGCAGTCCGCGAAGGTGCGGGCGCTGACAGGCGCGGTGAACAAGAAGGCGCGCGGGATCGTCGCCCGCTCCGCCGCCGCCGACCGGACCGCCACCGAGCGCGCGGCGGACGACCGGGCGCGGACGGTCACCTGGCCATCGGCCGGCAAGGCCACGCTCACCGCACCCGCCTCCGGCATCCGCACGGCCCGCCCGGGCACTTTGCCCGTCACGCTCACCGCACCGGCCAAGGGCAAGAGCAAGCAGGCCGCGTCCGTCACCGTTCAGGTCCTCGGCCGCAAGGAGACCAAGGCTCTCGGCGTCAAAGGCGTCGTGCTGAAGGTCAGCGCCTCCAAGGGCGGCGGAAAGACCCGCCTCGGCGTGGACTACGAGGCGTTCGCCTCGGCGTACGGCGGTGACTGGGCTGGCCGGCTGCGCCTGTTCCGGCTGCCGGACTGTGCCCTGACCGAACCCGGGCGCGCTAAGTGCCGTACCCATGACGCGATCGACTCCACCAACGACCGTACGGACCAAGAGGTCTCGGCCCCGCTGAACCTCTCCTCCGGCGGCGCTCCGATGATGCTGGCGCTCGCCGCCGGCACCGGCACGCAGTCCGGCTCCGGCGACTACAAGGCGACGCCGCTCGCGGCCTCCTCCACCTGGGAGGCGGGCGGTTCGTCGGGCACGTTCACCTGGTCGTACCCGCTGCGGGTGCCCCCGGCGGCTGCGGGCCCCAAGCCCGATCTGGCGATCTCGTACGACTCTGGCAACGTGGACGGCCAGACCGCAACCACCAACAACCAGGGCACGACGGTCGGTACCGGCTTCGACCTGACCTCGTCGTACATCGAGCGGCAGTACGGCTCGTGCGACGACGACGGCCAGAGCGAGAAGTACGACCTGTGCTGGAAGTACGACAACGCCTCGATCGTGCTGAACGGCAAAGCGACCGAGTTGGTCAAGGACGACACCGACGGCCAGTGGCGGTTGAAGGACGACGACGCCTCCACGGTCGCGCACGCGACGGGCGCGGAGAACGGCGACGACGACGGCGAGTACTGGACCGTCACCACGGGCGACGGCACGAAGTACGTGTTCGGCCTGAGCAAGCTCGACGGCGCGGGCACCGACGACCGCACCGACTCCGTGTGGACGGTGCCGGTCTTCGGCGACGACAGCGGAGAGCCCGGCTACGCCGACGGCACCTCCTTCTCGGGCCGGGACAAGAAGCAGGCCTGGCGCTGGAACCTCGACTACGTCGAGGACACCCACGGCAACGCCATGTCGTACTGGTACACGGCCGAGCACAACAACTACGACAAGCTCGGCGACGACACCACCGGCACCGACTACGTCCGCGGCGGCTACCTCAAGGAGATCCGCTACGGCCAGCGCAAGGGGGCCCTCTTCTCGGGCTCCCCGGCTGCCTCCGACAAGGTCGTCCTGTCCTACGACGAACGCTGCACGGCCTCCGGGACCGGCTGTGACGCGCTGACCGAGGACACCCGGGACAACTGGCCGGACGTGCCGTTCGACGCGATCTGCAAGGACGGCGACAAGTGCACCGGCAACGTCGGCCCGTCGTTCTTCACCCGCAAGCGGCTGACCACCGTCACGACGTACGCGTGGAACGCCGCCGCGGCCACTCCCGCGTTCGAGGCCGTCGACGCCTTCACGCTCAAGCAGCTCTACCTCGACCCGGGCGACACGGGTGACTCCAGCGACCAGTCGCTGTGGCTGGACGAGATCAGGCACACCGGCAAGCGCGGCACCGATCTCGCCCTCGACCCGGTGAAGTTCACGCACGAGATGCGGCCCAACCGGGTCGACGGCGCCGCCGACGACATCCTGCCGCTCAACCGGCCCCGGCTGAAGACGGTCACCTCGGAGACCGGCGCGCAGACCATCGCCACCTACGCCGACGAGGACTGCGTGGCGGGGCAGACGATGCCGAAGGTCGACGAGAACACCCGGCGCTGCTACCCCGTGTACTGGTCGCCGAACGGCGAGAAGGACCCGGTCCTGGACTGGTTCCAGAAGTACCCCGTCACCTCGGTCTCGACGACGGACCCGCGCGGCGGCTCGGAGGCAGTGCAGCACAGCTACCAGTACTCCGGCGGCGGTGCCTGGCACTACAACGACGACCCGCTGACCCCGGCCAAGCAGCGCACCTGGTCGATCTGGCGGGGCTACGAGCAGGTCACCCACCTCGTGGGCATCTCCACGGGCACCCGGAGCAAGACGGTCACCGTGTATCTGCGCGGCATGAACGGCGACCGTGTGCTCGGCGGCGACGGCAAGACACCCGACCCCGACGCCCGTAAGTCGGTGACAGTAACCGGCATCAAGGCCGCCGCGGTCACCGACTCCGACCAGTACGCCGGCTTCACCCGCGAGAGCGTCACCTACGACGGTGCGACCGAGGTGTCCGGCACGGTCAACGACCCCTGGTCGAAGCGGACAGCGACACAGCACAAGTCGTACGCGGACACCGAGGCGTACTTCGTGCGCACCGACGCCACCCATGAGCGCACGAACGTCACCAGCAAGCTCACCCCGTCCGACCGGGTGCACACGGTGAAGACCTCCTACGACGCCTACGGCATGGCCGAGATGGTCGAGGACCTGGGCGACGACGCGGTCATCGGCGACGAGACGTGCGCCCGCACCTGGTACGCCCGCAACACGGCCAAGGGCATCAGCTCCCTGGTCTCCCGCACCCGTACGGTCGCGAAGACCTGTGCCACGGCGGACTCGGCGCTCGACCTGCCGACGGACTCGACCCGCGCGGGCGATGTCGTCTCCGACACCGCGACGGTCTACGACGACGCGACGGCCACCGCTTGGTCGGCCGCCCAGCAGCCCACCAAGGGCGACCCGGTGTGGTCCGGGCGCGCCAAGGGCTACGGCGCCGACGACAGCGCGGTGTGGCAGAAGACGGCGACGACCACGTACGACACGCTCGGCCGGCCGCTGGTCACGAAGAACGCCACCGACGTGCCCACCGCCACCACGACGTACAACCCGCCGGCGGCGGGACCGCTGATCTCGTCGACGGCGACCAACGCCAAGACGCAGAAGACCACCACGGCCGTCGACTTCGCGACCGGTGCGACAGTGAAGGTCACCGACCCCAACAGCAAGATCACCGAGACCGATTACGACAGCCTCGGCCGCGTGGTGCGGCTGTGGCTGCCCAACCGGTCCCGGGCGTTGGGCAAGACGCCGAACTTCGTCTACGACTACAAGGTCACCAGCGCGGCCATGTCGTGGGTGTCCACGGGCAGCCTCAAGGGCGACGGTTCCGGGTACAACACGACGTACGAGTTCTACGACTCGCTGCTGCGCCCGCGCCAGACTCAGTCCCCGACGCCGTCCGGCGGCCGGCTCGTCAGCCTGAACCTGTACGACGCGCGCGGGCTCGTCGTCAGCGCGCAGTCGGACATCTGGGACAGCACCTCGGTGCCGTCCTCGACGCCCGTCGAGACCGACGGCGGTCAGGCGCCGATACAGACGGACACCACCTACGACGGCGCGGGCCGCGCGGTCAAGGCGGTGACCAAGGTGCACGGCGTGACCCGTTGGAGCGTCGACACGGTGTACAAGGGTGACACCGTGACCACCAGCGCCCCGGCCGGCGGCCAGGCGACCGCGGTGGTGACCGACGCCCTGGGCCGGACGACCGAGCGGCGTGAGTACGGCGGTCCGCAGGCGACCGGCCAGGACTTCACCACGACCGGCTTCACCTACACACCCGCCGGACAGCAGAAGACCGTCACCGGTCCGGACCAGACCTCGTGGTCCTACGACTACGACCTGTTCGGCCGCCAGGTGAGCGTGATTGACCCGGACCGGGGCACCACGACCACGCACTACGACACCCTCGATCAGGCGGACTGGACGCTCGACTCGGCGAACCGCAAGGTCCTGTACGAGTACGACGACCTGGGGCGCAGGACCGGTCTGTGGCAGTCCGACAAGACGGACGGCAACAAGCTCGCCGCCTGGACGTTCGACACGCTGGCCAAGGGCCAGCAGGACACCGCGGTGCGATACGACGGCGGGGTGGCCGGAAAGGCGTACACCCAGAAGGTGACCGCCTACGACAGCCTCTACCAGGTCACCGGCAGCCAGCTGATCCTGCCCGACACCGATCCCCTGGTGGCGGCGGGCATGCCCAAGACGCTGTCGTTCAGCACCGGTTACAACCTGGACGGCACGATCAGCCAACAGGGCGCCCCCGCGGTCGGCGGTCTCACCGCGGAGACGGTCTCGTACACCTACGACTCCACGGGCCACCAGCTCACGTCGAAGGGCACCACCGGCTACCTTCAGGGCGCCGCGTTCTCCCCGCAGGGCGACCTGCGGCAGCTCACCCTGGGCACAGACGGCACGAGTTCGGCGAAGAAGGCGTATCTGAACTGGGACTACGAGACCGGCACCCGCCGGCTCACCCGGTCGTACGTCACCGACGATGTTCATGGCTTCATGCCGCAGGAGCTGAAGTACAACCGGGACGACGCGGGCAACGTCACGTCGATCTTCGACGCCACCACCCAGGGCGGCACCACGAAGGCCGACTACCAGTGCTTCGCCTATGACGGCCACCGTCGGCTGACCGAGGCCTGGACCCCCAAGACCGCGGACTGCGCCGCCTCCGGGCGGACCGTGGCCAACATCGATGGGGCCGCCCCGTACTGGACCTCCTACTCATACAACGCGGCGGGCCAGCGCAAGACCGAGACGCAGCACACCGCCTCGGCCGACAAGACCACCACGTACACCTACGACGACACCACGGAGAAGAGGCCGCACACCCTCGACCGCACCTCCGGCGCGACCACGGGCAACTACGGCTACGACAAGACCGGCAACACCACCTCGCGGCCCGGTGCGTCGGCGCAGCAGACGCTGCTGTGGAACGGCGAGGGCAAGCTCGCCAAGCTCACCGAGGGGGCCAAGGAGACCGGTTACCTGTACGACGCGGGTGGCGAGCTGCTGATCCGCCGGGCCAAGGGTGACGGCGACACGGTCCTCTATCTGAACGGCACCGAGGTCCGGCTGACGGTGGCCGGCACCGCCAAGACGCTGTCCGGTACGCGCTATTACCAGGCCAACGGCCAGACCGTCGCGGTGCGTACGGCGGTGTCCGGTACGACAGGGTCGAAGCTCTGCTTCCTCGCCGCCGACGAACACGGCACCTCCAGCCTGTCGTTGGAGGCGGGCACGTACGCGATCACCAAGCGGTACTCGACGCCGTTCGGCGGGACGCGCGGCGCGAAGACCACGACCTGGCCCGACGACAAGGGGTTCCTCGGCAAGCCCGCCGACGCGGCCACCGGCCTCACCCATGTCGCGGCCCGCGAGTACGACCCGGGCATCGGGCAGTTCGTCAGCGTTGACCCGCTGCTCGCGGTCGACCAGCACCAGTCGCTCAACGGCTACAGCTACGCGAACAACACCCCGGTAACGGCGAGCGACCCGACCGGTCTCAAGCCGGTGCACGACAGCGGCGGCGGTGGCGGCACCTGCTACTTCGTCCTGCTGGACCCGTGCGGCGGCACCACAAGCACGCCGAGCGTCGGGGGCGGCGGGGGTGGCGGCACCTGCTACTACGTGCTGCTGGACCCGTGCGGCACGGGCGGCGGTGGCGGTGGCGGTGGCGGCGGTACGGCCTCCACCTCCAGCACCGGTACCACCGAGAGCCAGTGCTACTACGCCATGGGCATGAACTACTGCACAGGCGGTGGTGGCGCGGTCGCGGGGCCGGGCGACAGCTACAGCAGTGCCGGCAACACTGGATACACCGGTGGCTATCCGGTGGCGCCCGGAGCGGTGTCAGGCGAGGGAGACGGTAAGAACGCGGTCCTGATCAAGGAACTCGGACTGATCGCCTGCGGCTGGATCCCCGTCCTGGGCGCAGGCTGTGACGCCTACGACGTCAAGCGCTCGGTCGACGAGAAGGACGCCGTCGGGGCGACGCTGGGCATGTCGGGGTTCGTGCCGTTCTTCGGTGACCTCGCCAAGTTCCCGCACCAGCTGAAGCATCTGGACGACGCCCTGGAGGCTGCCGAGGCGGCGGGCAAGGGGGCCAACAAGGCCGAGAAGGTCGTGCGCAGTCTGGACGATCCGGAATCGCTGCGCGGGGCGACGGCGGGAGAACTGGAGAAGCTGCTGGCCGGCAAGGAGCGGATTCCGGCGCCCGCTGCGACGGGTGGCGGATTCCGGGTCAAGATCCCCGGCGGGGTCATGATCTTCGAGGCGGGAAACAGCGCGATGAAGAACGGACAGCACGAGTTGCGCGACATCCTGCACCGGTCGCCCTATGTCAAGATCCAGCAGGGCAAGAAGGCCTATCGGATCCCGCTGGCCGGCAACCCCGCGCTGGACCAATGAGAGAGGAGGTCAGCCGGTGAAGAAATGGGAGGACGACGAGTACTGCCTCTTCATCAACGGTGGAGAGGGCTCCGACCTCTGGGCCGTTCTGGCCGACTGGACGCAGAGCGAGGACGAGGAGGAGTGGAAGCGGCACATTCCGCGCTTCGCCCGCCTCATCCGGTGCTGGCAGCGGCTGGGGTTCATCAAGGTGTTTCGGTCGGACTCGCCTCCGGCCTACTACACGGGTGAGGAAGTGACCGGCGAGGCGCTGGCCGAGCTGCTCGCGGACCCGCGCAGCTGGGAGTACTCCGAGCATCCCACGCAGTGGTTCTGTGTCGCCTCCGGTGACCGCGAGATCTCGGAGCTGGAGGAAGGAATGTGCGCAGGGGAGGAGTGACAGCCCGCTCCTGACGGCGTACGGAGCCCGCGTTCCCACCGGTGGTGGGAACGCGGGCTCCTTCTACACTCCGGCCTCTAACCAACTCGCTCGTGCGACGCCGTCCTACGGCCAGCCACGAATGCACCGTAAAGCCCGCCACTGAAATCAGCG
>JABFVM010000615.1 GCA_013362785.1 Streptomyces sp.
GCCTGGTCGCCTGGTCGCCTGGTCTACTTGGTCGCCTGGTTGCCTGGGCGCGGAGGGCTGTGCGAGCCTCTGCGTCACCTCTGTGAAAGGGCTGTTCGTGACACTCGGCATGGTTCCACTCGGCATGGTTCTCGGCGACGTCTCCTCTCGCGCTTCGACGCGGGAGCGGTAGCCCTTCCTGCCCTGATGCCCACGCCTGTGCGGTAGGGCCTGTCCGGCAGTTCCCGCCTGCCCGGCGGCGTCCGGCCGGCCCTGGCCCTGGCGCTCTCTCCCGCTCCTCGTCGAAGTGCTCTTCGTGCCCCCGCACGTTCGATCACGAGGAGTTCGTCGTGTCCACGATCCGCTGGACCGAAGCCCACACCGCCCGTTCAGCCCGTTGGCATTCCGAGAGCGCCGTCGCGCCGCCCGGACGGGTCGTCGTCGCGGACGACCGTATGAGAGCCGAGGTCGCCTACCGTCTGGCCTGCGAAGGTACGGCGTTGCTGTGGCGGGGCGACTTCCCCAACGCGCGGCAGCTGCTGCGGGCTATGGGCCGCCGTATCGACCGCAAACCTCCTCGCCCGGGCGGCAGTCCGGCCGAGTCCTTCCACCTGCAGCGCCGGGCCCGTGGCCACCGGGCCCGCGTGCTGGGCAGGCTCCTGGTGCTGCTGGAGGACGACTACTCGCTGAGGCTGCGCAGGGCTCCCGACGTACGGCGGGCGTGTGCCGAGGCGTACGGCGCTCCGCGCGACTCCGTGGTGGTCTCCCTCACGGAACTGCTGGGCGTGATCGGCGCCGAGCAGTGGCGCAGGAAGGGCGTGGCGGTGCCCGCCGTCAGCGCCCGTATCCACCCGCACTACGGCGTGTTCGCGCCGACCAGGGGCGAGTACGTCGACCTCGTCGCGAAGACACCGCTGCCCGCGTCGCTGAAGCAGGGCCCCGGTCGTCGTACGGCGTTCGACCTCGGCACGGGGACCGGCGTACTCGCCGTCGTCCTCGCCCACCGGGGGCTCGACCGGATCGTGGCCACCGACATCAACCCGCGCGCACTGTCCTGTGCCCGCGAGAACGTCCGCCGACTGGGGTTCACGGGAGGCGTCGATGTCGTCGGGCCCGCCCTTTTCCCCGAAGGCCGGGCCCACCTCGTCGTCTGCAACCCGCCCTGGATTCCCGCCCGTCCGACCTCCGACGTCGAGCAAGGCGTCTACGACCCGGACAGCGCCATGCTGCACGGCTTCCTGAACGGGCTGGCCGACCGTCTCGAACCGGGCGGTGAAGGCTGGCTCATCCTCTCCGACCTGGCCGAACACCTCGGGCTCAGGACGCGTCGCGAACTCCTGACCGCCATCGAGTCGGCGGGCCTGCACGTGCTGGACAAGGTGGACACCAGGCCCCGCCATCCGCGAGCCTCGGACAGCACCGATCCCCTGCACGCCGCCCGCGCCGCCGAGGTCACCTCGCTCTGGCGTCTGGCCGCCCGACCTGGGGGAATCACGTGCCGGGGGCGCGGAAGGTGACCTGTCGTCGGGTGGCCTCGTCGATCTCGTCCAGGGTGAGGAGAGGGGTCGCCCGGGTCTGGAGCGCTCCGCTGGCCTTGACCGTGAGGCTGACGGCGGCCATCGAGACCGGGTCGGGGAAGTCGACGATGAGCACGATGTCGTCCGGCCCGAAGGCGAAGTACATGGTCTCGACGGTGCCGCCGAGACCGGAGACGACCTGCTCGACGGCGGCCCGACGGCCGCTCGCGCCCTCTTTGAGCAGCCCTCTGGTGCCCTCGGACGTGTAGGTGGCCTGGATGAGGAACTTGGGCATACGGATGCTTCCTGACCTCGTGTTTCCGATACGCAGCATGGCTTTCCCGCTGTCGCCTCTGACGCTGCTCGCGGAACGGCGGGATTCACCCGTTGGATCGACTGCCGGGCGTCAACCGGAATGCTTTGTTTCCGGCCTTCCAATGCGGGCTCGTACTCGGGGAACGAGGAGCCCGGATTGCCTGACAGCGCAGGTCAAAGGCCGGGCGTGGAGGGCGAAGTGTCCTGTTTGATCATGGCTGACACGTGACGGAGGCGATGCTAGAGTCACCCAGCCTTTCGGTCTCCAGTTCGAGGGGGGCCTCGACGGCCGCAAGGGCATGGAGGGGAATCCTTTGTCGGGAAGACTTTTGCGTAACTTCGGTGTCGTCGCGGGGGCGGCCGCCGCACTCACGATCGCCACCACTTCGGTTGCCTTTGCCAACTGGAGCAAGTCTCCTTTCAGCCTGGTCCAGGGGACCACTTCCCAGCAGTGGGTGGATGAGGAGTACAACGAATTCCACTTCACCGGCTGCGACCAGGCGGGGACTTCGAACAGCGTCGCCGTGGCGCTGTGGCAGCAGATCGACTGGGGCAGTGACGTGAAGCACGACACGTCGACGCTCACCAACTGCTTCAAGGGCTCCGGCTACACGAGCACGGCCACCCAGTCCAACCTGCCGTACGACAGCTACTACCTCGAAATCACCAAGCTCGGTTCGGGGTGCGCGGCTTGCACGGGTGCCGCTGACAAGGTCAGCGTGGACACGACCCTGGCGGACTGATCCTGCCGGGCCGCCGCGGCACAATCGTGCGGCGGCCCGGAACCATTCTCCGCCGGATTTGTTTCCTTTGGATTCCCTTGGATTCCACTGGATTTCGCCGGATTTGTTTTCCATTCGAGGGTTCATGCGCTTCTCCTCCGCTCTTCGCACGCATCCCGCCGTGCTGGCCTTTCCGGTGATCGGCCTCTTCTTCGCCTTCGTCTTCGTCACGAGCACCCGGCACATCGAGCGGCTCATCGCCGTGCCGTGGCCCGCACAGGTCGCGTCCTACGCCGTGCACGCCCCGGTCCCGATGGCCGCCGCGGCGGCGGCCGGTCTGGCCGCGGTGGAGGCGACGCGACTGCGGGCCCTCGGCACCTGGGAGTTGGGGGCGGCGCGCTCCGGCTGGCGCATCGCGGTCCAGCCCATCCTCATCACCGTGGTCTCCCTGTCGGTCCTCACCGCGGGCGTCACGGCGGGTGGGCTGTGGGTGGTCGGGGTCCTTCCCGATCTGTATGTGCTGCACCTGATGGCGATCGTCGTCGTCCTGCTCACCGCGCACGCCGTCATCGGATTCGTCATAGGACGCCGGTTCCATGCGCTGTACGCCGCGCCGACCGTGGCCGTGGCGGTGTTCGTCGGGATCAGCTTCCCGCTGGGGACCGACAGTTACTGGGCGCACCATGTCACCGGTTCCATCGCCTGGCTCGGATTCGGCGAGGCGTATTCGCCGGCCATGACGGCGGCCGCGCTCCTGCCGACGGTCTGTCTGGCCGTCGCCTGTGTCGTACTGGCGGCGCCGCGGCGTATTCACGTCGCCTCTGTCGCCGTATCCCTGGTGATCGCGGTCGGCGGTCTGCTCGGCGCATACGGCATTGCCAAGGACTGGCATTCGATCGCTCCGGCCGCCAAGGGATTCGCCCCCGTTACCTGCGAGGGCGAAAAGCCCGAAGTCTGCCTGCCGTCGGCCGGTTCCGAGCACATCGGGGAGATTCAGGCCGAACTCGCCGAGATGACGGACAAATTGCGGGCCAAGGGCGTCATCGTGGAGAAGCCCACCCGTATCACCGATGTCAGCGTGGCCGGTGTGCGGCAGTCCGACACCAGGGGGGAGCACTGGGCACTCGACCTCGTGCCCGGAAACGCGGACAAGGTGCTCCGGGAGAACATCGCCATCGAGGTCGTCGGAATTCCCTGCGCGCGACCGGACTGGAACGCTCTGCACTACAACACCCTCTGGGTCGCCCGGACGGCAGGAGTGGAGAGCGAGTACCTTGCCTGGCTGTCCCGGGAGACCCAGCAGTTCACACAGGGGCAGAGCCGGGAACAGCTCCTCGCCGAGATGGACAGCGTGAGCAGGCTTCCCCTGCGGGAGCAGAAGGCCTGGTACGCCGACGAACTCCGCCGGGCCTGCGGGGCAGGTAACCGGACATGATCTGGTGGCTGCGTCAGCGCGGGGCCCTGGGGCTGCTGCCCGGTGCCCTGCTGGCCTTCGTCCTGAGCGTCGGACTCACGCTGGACGTGGTCGTCGTCTTCCCGGCGTTCCTGGGGGATTTCGCGGTACCGACAGAGCTCAGCAACTTCCTCTGCCTCATCCCCTCCGTCGCCCTGGTCGTCTGCCTCGAACGGCGGCTTCCCTCCGTGGAACGGTCCGCCGTCCGCAGGCTCGACGCCCGGGACGTCGCACTGGTCGCCGGTTTCGCCGTGCTCGTGTCCGCGGTGGCCATGGCGATGTCCGCGCCGATGTCCACGCTCGGCCAGGAGGCGATGTGGACGGCGGCACGCAACAACCTGCTCTTCTGCGGACTCGCTCTGGGCGCCTGGCCGTTGCTCGGACACCGGGCGACCCTGTTCCCCGTCTTCTGGATGATCCACTCCATGTTCCTCGGGGGCCGCAGCCTCAACGACCCCTACCCCTGGGTGATCGTCACGGAGAAGGCCCAGGTCACCCATGCCGCCGTGGGTGCCGCCGCCGTCTTTCTCGCCGGAGTTCTCTCCCTCATCTGTTTCGCACCAAGGACCGACCGATGACTCTGCTGCTCGACCGTGTGACCTTCGGCTACCGCCGCTGGACGCGCCCCGTCCTGGCCGACTTCACCTACGAGGTCCCCGAGCAGGGCCTGACGATCCTGCTCGGCCCCAACGGGGCGGGCAAGTCCACCACGATGGCGCTGCTCGCCGGCACGGCCGCGCCCAAGGCGGGCAGCGTCGTCCTCAGCGGCACGGACCTCACCTCCGCCAGCCGTGAGTACCGTCGCCACGTGGCCTGGCTGCCCCAACGGGTGCCCACCTCACGGCAGTTGACCGCCCGTGAGTACGTCGCGTACGTCGCCTGGCTGAAGGGCGAGGAACGCTCCCGTGCCTGGGAGCGCGCCGGAGCCGCCCTCGACCAGGTCGGCCTCGCCGAGCAGGCCGGCCAGAAGACGGCAAGGCTGTCCGGGGGCCAGCTCCGCCGCGTCGGCATCGCCTGCGCCCTGGCCCACGACGCGCGCGTGATCCTGCTGGACGAGCCGACGGCCGGGCTCGACCCGCACCAGCGCACCGTCTTCCGTGACGTGCTGCGGGAGGTCGCGGCGAAGACCCCGGTGCTCATGTCGACGCATGACATCGCCGACCTGGCCGACGAGGCCGACACCGTCACCCTCATGAAGGACGGCACGGTCCTCCACCACGGCGGGACCGAGAGCTTCCTGGACCACGCACGCCCCGACGCCGCACCGGCACGCCGGGCCGAGTCGGCGTACTCGGTCCTCATGGGACTGGACGGCTCGCAGTGACGCCGCAGCACTCTTGAGCGTGCGTGCCATGCGCTGAGCCCACCTCATGTACTCGGATGTACCGGATGTACTCGGACGGGACTGAGTACCTGCGCTCTGGCCGGGGGCGGGGCGGGACGAGAACGCTTGGACCATGAGTCAAGGACTGCAGAAACCCGTTCCCCAGCTGGTGTCGACCCTCGTGCTGGCCGGACTGTCGATGGCGGTATGGGCCGCCTGGCTGGGCTGGGATCAGCAGCGCGATGTGCACCCCGACGGTTCGACGACCGGACCGTACGAGGCGTGGCAGGTGATCGGGCTGGTGCTGACGCTGCTGGTGCCGGTGTACTGGGCGGCATCCCGGCGGTACGACGTGGGGGCCGTGCTCGGCACCACGGTCGGTCTGACCGTCGCCGCCTACTACGACTGGTCGGACGACGTCACCGGCATGTTCGGGATCGGGGTAGCCATGATCATGATGGGCACCTTCGGAGTGACCGGCGGTCTGACAGCCCTGGTGGGCGTCGGCCCCTTGCCCGCGATCGGCGTCGCGAAGCCGACGGCCTGAGCGCGGACGGCCTGAGCGCGGACGGCCTGAGCGTGGGCGGCCCGACCCCCGGCATGACACGACGCCGAGCCCTGACTCCTGACGTGCGCCGGGCCCGGCGTCGTGGGCGGTGGCCGGGGTCATGACGGGAAACCGGCACCGCGTCTGCGGGGGCCTACGGGTGTGAGGCCCTACGGGGTTGGGGGCTACGGGGGCTACTCGGCCCGCGTGCCCCGGTAGCCGCTGATCCTGGCGATCCACTTGATGAAGTCGCCGGGGTCCGTGTTGGCTCCGTGCCCCTCGTCCCAGTAGTAGAGGTGGCTGACCTCGTCGCCCAGGCCGTGCGCGGCGGCGGCGAGGTTGGCGGAGACCGTGTGGGACGTGTCGGAGTCCTTCGTGCCGAGGCGGATCCACCAGTGCTTGGTGCGGTGCGGGTTGGCCTTCCCGGTCAGGAAGGGCATGGGGTTCATCAGGCGCAGCGTCTCGGGGAGGTCGCTGTCCAGGCGGGCACTGGTGCCGCTCTCGTGACGCAGGCTGTAGAGGGTGAAGTGGCGGGCCTGTGTGGTGCCCTTGCCGAACAGGTTGTTCTCGCCCGCGGAGAGGTCGAACGCGTCGAAGGCCGGGGTGGACTTCTTCCGGGCGCCCACGTGGGTGAGGAAGCCGGACCAGGAGAAGGACGCCTTGCCGCCGGACCAGGTGATGAACGGGTTCGCGGTCAGATACGACGCCCGGTCCGCGTCCGACAGGGCCGTCAGGTAAGTCGTCGCCGACGGCTCCAGGTACTGCTTGACCAGGTACGCGTCGTAGTTCCGCGCCGTCAGTGTGCCGAAGCCGCCCAGGCCCTTCAGCCTGAGGGACGCCTGGTACTCGGCGAACTGCGACCGCAGCTCCTTCGACACCGTCCGGTCGACCTGCGAGCCGGAACTCGTGGCGTTGGAGCCCCAGTTCCACTCGTAGGCGCCGTCGGCGTGCTCCAGGTCGGTGATCGGGCACCAGGCGCCGGTCGCGAAGATGGCGTCGGAGGCGTCCGCCGCCCCGATCTCGGTGAGGTACTTCGCGTAGAGCGGGCTGTCGCCGGACGCGCCGAGCAGCGAGGACAGGGCGCCGCCCGCACTGGTGCCGGAGGACACGATGCGGTCCACGTTGCCGGGTATGCGGCCCTTGTTGGAGCGGACGTAGCGGACGGCGGCCTTGAGGTCGACGATCGCGGCGGGGGCCACGCCGTAGTAGGTCCCGGAGGAGTCGACCAGGGTACGGCCGCGGGCGCCGGGCTCCACGACCACGTAGCCGGCCGCGAGCGCCAGCTTCGGCAGGCTCACCATCCCGCCCTGCGCGTTCACCATGCCGTTGCCGCCGGACGCCACCTCACCCGAAGCGCTGGGGGAGGCCGACGCGCTCGGGGAGGCCGACTCGCTCGGGGAGGCCGA
>JABFVM010000593.1 GCA_013362785.1 Streptomyces sp.
CTCCGCCGGGACTTCCGCCGGGGCCGAGGAGCGGCGGGCCAAGGCCGTGCGGCATGCCCTGGAGAGCCTCGGCCCCTTCTATGTGAAGCTCGGGCAGATTCTGTCGACCCGGCCCGACATGGTGCCGGATTCGATCCGCGACGAACTGCAGAATCTGCACGACCAGGTGGACGTCCAGCCGTTCTCGGTCTTCGAGCCCGTGCTGGCCCAGGACCTCGGCGCCGACTGGAAGTTGAGGTTCGACGACGTCGAAACCGTCGCCCCGCTCGGCGCGGCCTCCCTCGCCCAGGTCTACAAAGTGACGCTGCCCGGCGGCCGGCCGGCGGTGGTCAAGATCCAGCGCCCCGGCATCCGCGAGGGCGTCCTCGCGGACATGGCCCTGATGCGCCGGGCGGCGCGGATCGTGGCCCGGGTCGCGCCCCGGTTCAACGAGGTCATCGACATCGAGGCGATGCTCGGCTCCGTCTTCGACGCGATGGAGCCGGAGCTGGACTTCACCGGCGAGGCCCGCAACATGGACGAGGCCCGCCAGTTCGTACGGCCCTTCCGCACCCTGGAAGTGCCCAGGGTGCTGCACGCGAGCCCCCGGGTCCTGGTCCAGTCGCTGGCCGCGGGCACGTCGGTACGGCATGTCGACCGCGGCCACTTCACCGACGCCGAGCGCATCGAGATCGGCAAGGACCTGCTGCGCTTCATGTACCACGGGTACTTCGTGCACCGCGTCTTCCACGCCGACCCGCACGCGGGCAACGTCTTCGCGGCGCCGGGCGGCCCGGCGACGCTGATCGACTGGGGCATGGTCGGCCGCCTGGACCGCCGTACCAGTCTCCAACTGCTGCCGCTGTTCATGACGTTGGCGCAGAACGACGGAGCCGGGCTCGCGCACCACTGGGCCGAGATGGGCCGGGTGACGTCCTGGTCCAACATGCCGGCCTTCGCCGCCGACATGGCGGCGTTCGTGCCCAAGGTCTCCCATCTGCCCCTGGAGGACCTGAACTTCGGCGTCTCCCTCACCACGGTGCTCGCGAAGGCGACCAAGCGGGGCATCGGCTCACCGCCGGCGGTCTCGCTGCTCGGCAAGTCGTTCGCCAACCTGGACGGCTCGGTGCGCTGCCTCGCCCCCGAGATCGCCCTGCCGGAGGTGTTCCAGGGCGAGGTGCCGAAGATCCTCTTCGCGCTGGGCCGGGAGTTCCTGGGGCGGCATCAGTTCGCCCGCAATTCCATGGAGTTGCTGCTGGCCGCCGTCACCAGCCCCGAGCAGATGCGGGGCGTGCTCGGCGACATCGCCAACCGCCAGTTCGCGTTGCAGGTCCACGAGCCGCGCACCACCGCCGCGATGGGCGGCCAGCGCCCCACACGCGCGTCCGGCGGCCTCGTCGCCCTGGGCGCGCTGGCCTTCCTGATGTCCCGCCGCCGCGCCCACTGACCTCTACGGCCTCGAAGCACGGCCGATCTCGAAGCCCGATCAACCTCGAAACCCGGTCGACCCCGACGCCCGGTCGACCCCGACGCCCGGTCGAACTCCTTGACCCTCTTGACCATGGTGACCATACGGAGGTTCCTCTTGCCCGAGACCGCACGTCCGCAGCCCCCGTCGGCGCCGGACGACACCCTTGCCGAGGGCGCCGCACCGCCGTACGGCCTCTCGCGCGTCGCGCTCTGGACGGCCGCGGCGCATGCCGCCGAGTGCGGCCGGGACACGCCGTATGTGCTCGACCCCTGGGCCGCGGACTTCCTGCACACGGCGCGGTGCGGCGGCGGGCCGCCCGGTGACGGTCCCTTGCAACGGCTGCTGCCCGACTGGGCCGTGGTGCGCACCCGTTTCTTCGACGAGCACCTGCTCACCGCGTCCCGCTCGGGCTGCCGCCAGGTGGTGCTGCTCGGCGCCGGTCTCGACACGCGCGCGTACCGGCTGCGCTGGCCGACCGGCGTGCATGTCTTCGAGGTCGAGGCCCCCGCCGTACTGGACTTCAAGGACCGCGTGCTGGACTGGAGCCGGCCCACCTGCGGGCGGCGCAGCAGGGTCGGCGTCGACCCGACCGGTTCCTGGGCCGAGGAACTGGTGGCCGCGGGCTTCGATCCGCGCCGGCCCACCGCATGGCTCGGCGAGACGCTGCTCTACCACCTGCGGCCCGAGGCGGTGGAGTCCATCGTCGGCACGATGACGCGGCTCTCCGCGCCCGGCAGCACGTTCGGCGCCGAGTGCGTGAACGCGGAGGCCGCCTCGTCGGCGTTCGTGGCGCCCTTCCTGGACGCCCTGTCCGCGACCGGCATCGCCTGGCACTGGCAGCTCGCGGAGCCCGAGGGCTGGTGGGCGGAGCAGGGCTGGAAGGCCCGCGTGGCCGACCTGTTCACGCTCCCCTACGTGGTCCAGCGGCTCTCCCCGTATCTGCCGCTGCTCACGGAGGCCGCCGCCAAGTGCGTGTTCCTGACGACCGGCACTCTGAAGAAGTGACCGTGGTGAGGCAGTGACCTCGCGAAAGGGGGGGCCCGGGCGGTACGGCCCGGGCCTCCCCCTTCCTGCATGCCTACGCCCCCCTACGACGCGCTACGCCCGCTCCAGTTCCAGCACTGCCGCCAGCCACAGGTCCGGGAGTTCGTCGGCGGTGGCCAGCGTCTCGTCGTGTACGACCGTGAGGCAGGCGGTGTCGTGCTGGCTCGTCAGGGTCGTGAGGCAGCGGATGCCGGACGCCACGTCGGAGAAGACCGCGGCGCTGCGGGACGCGGCTCCCTGGTGGACCAGGGCGGCACCGAAGTTCACGCTGCTCGCCGGTCCGGCGACCACGTCGCCGTTGACCATCCGCATGCCGACGCGGGCGCCGAGGGCCCGTGGTGTGGCCGCCAGCAGCAGGCGTACGGCGTCGCGGCGCCGGGTCGCGCGCAGCCGGGTCGTGGCCGCTTTGACGCGGGCGAGGGCCAGCCGCGGTGACGGCTCGTCACAGGGCAGCAGAAGCCGGGCGGTGACCATCCGGTTGCCGGGGACGCATTCCTCGCCGGGTGTCCGCACCGACATGGGGACCGCGACCGGCAGCGGCGGATGGACGGCCCCGGTCGCCTTCATGTGCCAGGTGTGGACGGCGTGGGCGAGGGCGGCGAGGAAGACGTCGTTGACCGTGCCGCCGTTGGCTCGGCCGATGGCGCGCAGCCTGGCCAGCGGGGTGAGAGCGTCGCAGAGCGTGGTGCGGCCGCTGCTCGGCCCGTCGAAGGCCGGCTTCACGGTGGGCGCGCGGAAACCGCCCACGACATCGCCGAGGGCGTCGGCCAGGCCTCGGACGGTCGGCCAGGAGGGCCGGTTGGCAGCGGGGCCGCCCCCGGGGTCGTCGTCCAGGAGGGCCCGGGCCGTGTGGGCGGCACCGACTCCGTCCTGGAAGGCGTGCTCGGAGCGGTAGCAGAGGCTGTAACCCCCCGTCGGTCCGTGCACCAGCCACACGTCCCACGACGGCCGTTCGCCCGCGCCCATGGGCCGGTTCAGCATCAGCCGCCCGGCCGTCGCCTCGTCGGCGTCCTCGGGCAGCCGCGCCTCGTGCACGTGTTGCTCGACGGCGATCCCGTCGACGCGCCGGAGCTCCGGGCGGTCCCGTGCAATGCGGTAGCGCAACGCCGGGATGCGGTGGGCGCGTTCGGCCACGCGCGCGCGTACCGCGTCCAGGGTCGGCGCCGGGCCGTCGAACGCGAACACGAAGACGACCGGCAGCGGTCTGCCGTGCGTGGCCAGGTGGTAGGCGACGTCCGCGGTGCCCATACGGAGTGTTGGCGGCAGGGAGCCGTCGGTGCCGAGGGGGCGTGGGGGCATGGAACGACCTCCGTGTCGATGGGACGTGTGGGCCGGACGTGTCGATGGGATGTCTCGGGAGGACGCAGGTGGGGCGCACGGATGGGGCGTGCCGGTGCGGGTCGGTGTCAACAGGTACGCCGCGTGGCCCGGCCCAGCGCGTCCAGATAGGTCCGCAGCAGGGGCCGGCCGGGTCCGTTGACCGGCATGCGGGGGGCGGCCGGGCGGTGCCAGGGCAGGGGGTCCCCGGAGTCCGGCTCGTCCAGGAGCGCGGCGGCGACATGGGCGCCGTGGGCCACGGACATCGCCAGGCCGTGGCCGCAGCAGCCGCCGATGTACCAGACGTCGGGCAGGCCGTGGACGGTGCCGACCACCGGCAGGCCGTCGCCGGTCATGCCGATGCGGCCGGACCAGCGGTGGGTGACCGGCAGATGGGCCAGCTCGGGATGGAGCGACCGCACCCAACGGCCCAGCCACGCCCAGGCCCGCTCCCGCACGGCGCGCAGCCGAGGTGCGCCGAGTCCGGCGGGGAGGGTGACGGTGCCGCCGCCCGCGACCAGCCCTCCGTCGGGGAGCGGCCGGAAGTACGGGGCCATCGGCAGGGCGTCGACGACGGCGTACCCCTCGTGCCCGCCCAGTGCCTCGT
This sequence comes from Streptomyces sp., assembly GCA_013362785.1. Classification (GTDB taxonomy): domain Bacteria; phylum Actinomycetota; class Actinomycetes; order Streptomycetales; family Streptomycetaceae; genus Streptomyces. Next base: position 4,419 of record JABFVM010000593.1, read on the forward strand.
ACGCCGCGTCGCTCACGGGCGCGGTGGCGACGGCGTACACCTCCAGCGGCAGGACCGTGCCGACCGGCAACCCCACCGACTGCGCCGCGGAGTTGAGGGCCAGCACCGCCTGCCCGGCACGGAGCCTGCCGTGCGGGAAGACCAGCTCGGTGCCGGCCCGCTCCCCCGCGCGCATCACCGTCAGCAGCGGGCTGTTCCCGTAGAACCGCACGCCCTTGGCCGCGCAGGCACGGGCGAGGGCGCAGGTGAGGGCGGCCGGGTCGAGGGTGGCGGCGGTGCGGTGCAGCAGCCCCGAGGTGTACGGCACGCTCACGCGCGCGCGTACCTGCGGGCCGGACAGCTCGGGCACATCCAGGCCCAGCGCGCGGTAGGCCCGGGACTGCCGGTCGAGCGACGCCAGCCCGGCCGGTGCGCGCGTCGCCATGATCTGCCCGCCGGGCCGCAGCCCGCACGGCACGTCGAGCCGCCCGCACAGGTCGAGGACCGCGGCCACCGCCCGAACGCTCGCCAGATGCATCCGGCGTGCGGCCCAGGGCCCGTGACGGCGTACGGCGCGGTCGATCGCCGGCCCGGCCCGCGGGCCCAGCAGACCCGTGCCCCGGCCGCTGGCCCCGGCGGCGACGCCCTCGGCGTCGATCACCGCGATGTCCCGGCCGGGGGCGCGTTCGGCCAGGTGGTAGGCGCAGGCGAGCCCCGCGAGACCGGCCCCGACCACTACCACGTCCGCCGTGAGCGTGCCGTGCAGCGGGGGCTGTGCGGGGAGTTCCGCCGGCCCCCAGGCCGGGGTTCCGTACTCCGACGGCGTCATCCGGTGCCCTCCGGGCGGAGTTCGCGCAGTGCGCGGAACCGGCGGTCGTGCCAGAGCAGCGGGCGTCCGCCGCCGACGTGGACGGCGGCGACCTGTCCGACGACCAGGTGGTGGTCGCCGTAGCGGCGTACGTCCGCGACCAGGCACACCGACCAGGCCAACGCGCCCGCGATCACCGGGACGCCGAGGACCTGCCGGGTGTCCGTGCCGGCGAACCGCTGGGCGGCGGGGATCGTCGGGTGCGCGAACCGGCCGGCCAGGTCGTACTGTTCCTCCCGCAGCAGGTGCACCGCCAAGACGCCGTGCGCCCGGACGGCGGCGAGGGTGCGGGAGCCGTCGCGCAGGCAGGCCAGGAGCAGTGGCGGCCGGGCCGACAGCGAGGTCACGGCGGAGACCGTCATCCCGAGCGGCCCGTCCTCGCCCCGGGCCGTCACGACGCTCACTCCGGCGGTCAGTTTGGCGTAGAGGCCGAGACAGCGGGCGGCGCCGGGGCCGGGGTCGTCGTGGAGGGGGTCGTCGTACGGGGAGGGGTCAGCCTTGAGCGGTGGCGGCGCACTCATCGATCACCTCCGCGCCCACCAGTCCCGCCAGGATGCGGGCGATGTTGGTCCGCAGCGTGGACTCGGCCACGGGGTCGAGGATCTCGGCGAGGGTCGGGATGCCGAGGTCGAAGGAGGCGGTGAACACGACTAACGTGCCGCCGTCGCGCGGCTCGCAGCGCCAGCTCCCCTCGAAGGTCTGGAAGTCGCCGCTGAGCTGCTCGAAGGTGAGAGAGAGCGTGTCCGGCGCGAACGTGTCGCGTTCCCGCCAACGCATCAGCCCGCCGCGGAAGGAGACGGTCCAGTCGGACACCACCGAGCCGTCGGGGAGCGCGTCCACGCGCACCTCGCGCACGGTGTCGGTGAGTTCGGGATAGCGGCGGAAGTCGGTGATGCGGTGGTAGACGGCGGCCGGTTCCGAGCCGTCGGCGATCGCGTGCAGGACCACATGGCGCATGGGGGGTTCGGTTCCTTTCGGGAAGGGGATCCCTGGTCAACCGGCCATACGGGCAGCCGTGGTGTGCAGGGCCTCGGCGAGGGTGGTGAAGAACAGATCGAGCGCGTCGTCCTCCACCACGGCGGGCGGGGTCAGACGCAGCACGCGGGTGGAGTTGAGGGAGTGGTTGACGAGGACGCCCCGTGCGATCAGTTCCAGCAGGAGCTCGCCGACCGCCCGTTCCTCGATGAACTCGATCCCGATCAGCAGCCCGCGCCCGCGCACCTCCTGGACGAGGATCTCCCGGTACGGCGCACAGGTCTCCCGTACCCCGGCGAGGATGCGCGCGCCGAGTGCCGCCGCGCGGGCCACGGTGTCCTCGCGCTCCATGGTCTCGACGGCGGCGAGGGCGGCGGCGCAGGCCAGCGGGGAGGCGCCGAAGGTGGAGGTGTGCAGATAGGGGTCGCGGCTGAAGGGGGCGTACGCCTCGGCGGTGGCGACCATGGCGGCGACCGGGACGACACCGCCGCTCAGCCCCTTGCCGGCCAGCAGCATGTCCGGGCGGACGCCCTCCGCGTCCACGCCCCACCAGGTGCCCAGCCGGCCCATCCCGGTCTGGATCTCGTCCACCACGAGGAGCGCCCCGAACTCCCGGCACAGCGCGGCGACTTCGGTGAGGTAGCCGGGTTCCGGGATGTGTACGCCGCCCTCGCCCTGCACCGGTTCGACGATGACGCAGGCCCGGTCGCGGCGGGCGGCCAGGGCCTGCTTGAGGTCGCCGGCGTCACCGTAGGCGACCTGGGTGGTGTCGGGCAGCAGCGGCTGGAAGGGCGTCTGGTAGGTGGCGTTGGCGGTGACGCTGAGGGCGCCGAGCGTCTTGCCGTGGAAGCCCTTGCGGGTGGTGACGATGGCGTTGCGGCCGTGCGCCCGGGCCAGTTTGAGCGCGGCTTCCGTGGCCTCCGCGCCGGAGTTGACGAAGTGGACGTAGTCCATGCCGGGCGGCGTGTGGGCGGCCAGCGCCTGGGCGGCGCGGGCGGCGACGGGTTCGAGGAAGAC
>JABFVM010000031.1 GCA_013362785.1 Streptomyces sp.
ACTACCCGCCCACGCGCGCGGTACGGGCGCCCTGGCGTGAGCAGACCCACGACCTGGTCCGCACGGTGTCCTTCACGGGCGACGGCAGCGACGGCGGCACGGGCGGCGGCGCGGGCAGACTGTCCGTCCCCTACGGCGACTTCGAGCTGCCGCTGCACGACGCGATGCTGGACCGCGCCTTCGAGTGCTGGGTGCACGCCGAGGACATCGCCGAGGCGGTGGACTACCCGTACGAGGCGCCGTCCGGCAGCGATCTGCACCAGCTGGTCGGCCTCGCGGCCCGGATGCTCCCCACGGTCCTGGCGGCCCGCCGCCGCGTGGGCCTGGCGGCGCCGTCACCGGGTGCCCACCGCCACCTCGTCCCGGTCGGCGAGCCCGGCCGCAGTCTGCGCCTGGAGATCGAGGGTTCCGGTGGCGGGGAGTGGCTGATCCCGCTGGACTCCCCGGCGGCGGTCGGGTCCGCGGAGCACGAGGTGGCCCATATCGCCCTCGACGGCGGGGAGTTCTGCCGCCTGGCCGCGGGGCATGTGTCTCCGACGGAGGCGGCGGCTGGGCAGATGGGGGACCGGGAGGCGATCAGGGATGTGCTGTTCGCTGCGGCGAGCCTGAGCCGAATGTAGGGGTGGGTTGCTGATTCATCGGCGGCTGCGGGTGCGTGGGGGCCGTTCGCGCAGTTCCCCGCGCCCCTAAAGGGACGTCCACTGCACGTACATAAGGGGCGCGGGGAACTGCGCGAGCGGCCACGGACTACCCGCAGCCGCCCTACGACCGATGAACCCGAGCTCTTAGGCGAAAACGACCGTCCGCCGCCCGTTCAGCAGAATCCTCCGCTCGGCATGCCACTTGACCGCCCGCGCCAGCGCCTGGCACTCCACATCCCGCCCGACCGCGACCAGCTGATCCGGCGTGACGTCATGCCCCACGCGCTCGACCTCCTGCTCGATGATCGGCCCCTCATCGAGATCGGCGGTGACGTAATGAGCCGTCGCGCCGATCAGCTTGACGCCCCTGGCGTGAGCCTGGTGATACGGCTTCGCACCCTTGAAGCTCGGCAGGAACGAGTGGTGGATGTTGATGATCCGCCCGCTCAGCGCCTTGCACAGGTCGTCCGAGAGGACCTGCATATAGCGGGCCAGCACGACCAGCTCGACGTTCTCCCCGCGCACGATCTCCAGCAGCTGCGCCTCGGCCTCGGCCTTGTTGTCCCTGGTCACCGGGATGTGGTGGAAGGGGATGTCGTACGACCCCACAAGCTCGGCGAAGTCGGTGTGGTTGGACACCACGGCGGCGATCTCCACCGGCAGCGCCCCGATACTGGCGCGGAACAACAGGTCGTTCAGGCAGTGCCCGAACTTGCTGACCATCAGCAGGACCCGCATCTTCTCCTCGGCCCGATGGATCTGCCAGTCCATCTGGAAGGAGTCACCGATCGCCGCGAAGCTCGCCCGCAGCTTGTCCACCGTCACCGGCGCCTCCGCCGAGAAGTGGACGCGCATGAAGAACAGACCCGTGTCGCGGTCGCCGAACTGCTGGCTGTCCTCGATGTTGCAGCCGGTCATGAAGAGGTAGCTCGACACGGCGTGCACGATGCCCTGCTTGTCGGGGCAGGCGATGGTGAGGACGTACTGGTCGGAGGGGACCGCGGCTCGGTCGGACTGCTCGCTCATGCAGCAAAGGGTCCCATATCCGAGGCCCCCGGCGGACAGTCGTCCCGTCACGCGGACCGCTTGAGCAGACCGCCTACCCAGACCGCCTACCCAGACCGTCTACGCGGACCGTCTACGCGGACCGCGTCATGATCCGCAGCACTTCGAGCGTGCGCGGCGGGGCGTCCGGCTCGTCGCCGTCGGCCATGGCCATCCGGACATGCGCGTCCCGCGCCGCCCGCACCGCCTCCGGCCACCCCTGGTTCTCCATGTACGCGGAGACCGGTGCGTCCGGGCCGACCTGGTGCATGATCCGCAGCACCCGGAGCACCGCGGTGTCCACGAGTGCCGCCTCCTGCGAGTCCCTGAATATGGTGCCGACGTATTTCTCGGCGGACCAGTTGTCCAGCCAGGTGTCCTCGACCAGGCGGTACACGGCGTCGGTGACGTCCCCGTATCCGTCGATCCCGGCCAGCCAGACGTCCCGCTGGAACACCTGATCGGAGAGCATGTGCAGCGCGGAGCGCACATTGCTGCGCCAGCGCCACCACGGCATGTCGTTGAGTGGCATGCCGCCCATGGTGGAGGAGCGACGGCCGCGACGGGAAGAGCTATCCGAACCTTGCACGGTCACCGATCGTACGTTCCGTCCCACTCACGCATCACAGACCCCTGCAATTCACCTTCTCGTCACCGCTTGATAACCAAGGGTCACGCGCGGGTTTGTTGTGTGGCGGAATCGTCGCTGTCCATGACCGGCAGGCGACGCACCCGCAGCACCTTCCTCCCCACGATCACCAACCGGCCCGTCCGCGCGACCGTTCGGACGGCGGCGGCCCTGGTGGCCGGCGGGTCACTCGTCGCCGGTTGCGGGGTCATCCCCGGTACCACGGGGGGTTCCGGGGATGGCTCGATCACCGTCATGACCTGGGCCCCGCAGGACACCAAGGCCACCAACAAGCCCGGAATGCCCGCCTTCGCCCAGGCCTACGCCCGCTGGGTCAACGCCCGCGGCGGCATCAACGGCCACAAGCTGAAGGTCCTCACCTGCAACGACCACAACGACAGCGTGACCGCGGCCCAGTGCGCCGACCGCGCGGCCGACGAGAACGTCGTCGCGGTCATCGGCTCCTACAGCCAGTTCGGCGACACCTTCCTGCCCTCCCTTGAGGGCGCCGGCATCCCGTACATAGGCGGCTACGGCGTCACCAACTCCGAGTTCACCAGCCCGCTCTCCTATCCCGTCAACGGCGGCCAGCCCACGCTCTTGGCGGGCCTCGGCAAGGAACTGGCCCGCAGGTGCGGCCCCGTCGCGCTGGTACGTCCGGACAGCATCGCGGGCGACGAGCTGCCGCCCCTGCTGAACTCCGGCCTCAAGGCGGGCGAACACCGGGCCGCGGCCGACCAGCTGGCCGAGGAGGACGCCACCGAGTACGGCGGGCAGTCCGGGCGGGCCCTGGGGTACGCCGCCACCGACCCGACGGAGACGGGCTGTGTGGTGCCCGCCCTGGGCGACCGCACCACCACGTTCATGGACTCCTTCCGGCGTTCCCGCGACGACTACGCCGGGGTGCGCACCGCCACCGTCCTGGGCAGCGTCGACCAGACCGTGATCAACGCGAACGGCGGGGCGTCGGGCCCCTACGAGGGGTCGTACATCACCGGCTGGTACCCCGTCGCGACCGATCCGCGCTGGGACGGCATGAAGAAGGTGATCAGCGAGCAGGCCTTCGGCGACAACCGCATCGACCCCGCGGACGCCGGTGTGCAGACCACATGGATCGCGTACACGGTGTTCAGGAAGGTCGTCGAGTCGCTGGGCGACGGCGAGGTGACCGCCGACTCCGTACGGGAGGCCCTGAACGGCGGCCTGAAGGTCTCCACAGGCGGGCTCACCCCGACCCTGCGCTGGAAGTTCCAGGACGTCCTGGCCGCCGTCGGCTTCCCCCGGCTGGTCAACCGCGAGGTGACCCTCCAGGTCGTACGGGACGGCCGGCTGGTGGCGGCCCGCAAGGGCTTCATCGATGTGACGAGGACCCTGCAGAACGCCGAAGTGAACTGACCGCCCCGGCCGACCCGCACTACAGCTGGGTCGGCTGGCGCTCCGTGAGGCCGTACTGCTTGGCGATGGAGTTCCACAGCTGCGCGGCCGTCTTCTTCTGCTCGCTGGCGGTGCCGCTGGCGCGGTTGCCGGCCTGGGTCTGGCCGGTGGCGCGGGCCTGGCCCTTCTTGCACAGCTTCTTGTTGCCGGCGACCTGGTCGGCCCACGCCGCGTAGTGGTTGTCGGCGGACGCCGACGCCTGCCACGCCTTGGTCAGCGCGCCGGTCAGCGCGTCGTGGTTCGGCAGCTTGTCGACGGAGAGCTTGGACAGGTCGGTGACCAGCTGGTTGCGCTGCTTGGCGGCGCCGCGCAGGTCCTGGGCGGCCTGGCCGAGGTTGCCGCAGGACTTCACGGCGGCCACCGCGTTGATCACCGCCGTACGGCTGTCACCGCTGTCCGCGAGGAGCTTGTCCAGCGCGATCGCCTGCTGCTCGGCCGGGTCGGCGGACGGCGAGGCGGAGCCCTCGGTCGCCGGGGCCGTGGCGGAGACGGGTCTGTTGTCGTCGCTCTTCTTGTCGTCGTCCCCGCCCCCGGCGAGCAGCGCGCCCGCGCCGATGCCGAGGACGGCGATGCCGATGCCGACGGCCGCGATGACCGGCAGCCGGGAGCCCGTACGACCGCCTCGGCGGCCACCGTCGTCGTCACCCGGGCCGTAGGAGTCGTGCGGGCCGTTCGAGCCCGGCGGGAAGTACGCCGGCCCGGGCCCGCCCTGCTGCTGCGGTTGCGGCTGCTGGAAGCGCGGCAGCTGCTGGGTGGCCGCGGCCGGGGGCTCGCCGCCCGGCTCGCTGCGGAAGAGGCTGTCGAAGTCGGAGAGCGGCTGCCGCTCCGCCCCGCCGTGCGGCGCCGCGCCCGGCTGACCGGTCACGGGCGGGATGTACCGCGTGGCCTCCGCGTCGGGCCCGGAAGCGGCCGGCATCGGTCCGGCGGCACCCGCGGAACCGGCGCCGCCGCCCTGCCGGGCGCGCCCCAGGATCTGCGTGCTCTCGTTGGACACCTCGGGCGGCAGCGCGCCCGGCCCCACCGGCGGGATGTACTGCGTGGCACCCTCGTCCGCGCCGGGCGCGGGAGGTGCGGGAGCCGCACCGGCCGGACCGCCCGGGCCGACGGGCGGCAGATAGCTGGTGGCCTGGTTGTCCGCACCCGCGGGTGCGGCGCCGACCGGCGGAATGTACTGCGTGGCACCCTCGTCGGCCGGAGGCAACGGCGCCCCGAACCCACCGGCACCGGCATGCGGCAGAAGCTCGTTGGCACCGCCGTGCGCGGCGGGCGGCAGCGGCGCACCCTGCTGGACGGGCGGCAGCGCACCCCCGGCACCGGGAGCAGGAGTGCCGTACGTCTCCCCGCCGACGGGCGGCAACGGCACGCCCCCGCCGTGCGCCCCGTACGCCGGCTGCTGCGGCGCGGGCATCGGGGAACCGGCCTGGGCGTCATGCCCGTACGACGGCGCGCCCGGCGGCGGGTTCTGGGCACCCTGCCCACCTGCTCCCTGCGCACCGGCACCCTGTCCACCGGCGTGGTGCCCGTACGACGGCATGCTCGGCGGCGCGCTCTGCGCACCCTGCGCGCCCCCGCCGTATCCGGCGCCGTCCTGCGGCAGCGGCTGGGGCGGTACGCCTCCGACGGCATCCGGCGCCGTGCCCCAGGGGTCCGGGGCCGGTGCCTGCTGCTGATACGGCTGCTCCTGCCAGGGCTGGCCGGGCGGTGTCCCCCAGGTCTGGCCCGGCGCGGCCTGCTGCGGCGGAGCGGTCTGGTTCTGGGGGTTCTGGCCGGGTCCCCAGGGGTTGCCCCACGCCTGGCCGCCCGGCGGTGCCGAGGGCGGGGGTGCGGTCGGGGGCGTGGCCGGTACCGAGGTCGGCTGGCCGGCGTGCCCGCCCGTCATACCCGGCAGCAGCGGCTCACCACCGTCGGAGGGCAGCACGATGCCTTCGCGCGCGGGTCGCGCCGCGGGCTCCTCGCCCTGTCCGCTCTGCGTCACCGGGACTCCTACGAATGGGGGACCTTCGGAATCGTCGGCTCACGCTACCGGGTCCGCCGTTCCGGGTGCTACGCGGCCGAGGACGTGACCTGCGTCCCTGTGACCGCGGTAACAGCACCGGCCCCCAATCCGCTATATACGCCCCTCACTTTCCGCCGGAGCCTTCGTTTCCCTGCCGTTCACGCCGTTGTACCCACCGATTTCACGCCGCGGCCTGGAGGTCCAGCCGTGCCCCGAACTCCCTTACCACGGGCTCGTCCCGGTACGGCTCCAGTCGCTGCTGGAAGTCCTCCAGGTAGTCGGCGCCCCGGTTGGAGCGCAGGGTCTCCAGGAGTTCCACGGCCTTCAGCCCGGTGTGGCAGGCCTGTTCGAGCTCGCGCTGCTGCGCCTGTGCTGTGGCGAGCAGCACATATCCGATGGCCCGGCGTCGTGCCTTCGTCTCCGGCAGTGCGGCGAGCGACTCCTCGGCCCTGCGCGCCGCCGCCTCGGCCTGGCCGAGATCGCGATGGCAGTGCGCCAACTCGTCGGCGAGATAGGCCTCGTTGAAGTGCGTGATCCACGCCGGGTCGTCCCCGGACTGCGGATCGGCCGCCTCCAGCGCGCCCACGGCACGCCCGGACGCCACCTGGGCGGCCCGCGCGTCGCCCATCAGGGCGTGCCCTCGCGCCTCGGCGGCATGGAACATGGCCTCCGCGCGCGGGGTCACGCGCCCCCGCGCCCCCTCCTGCGCCGCCCGCGCCAACTGCGCGATCTCCCGCGGGTTCCCGAGCTGCGCGGCGAGGTGGCTCATGGAGGCGGCCAGCACATACCCGCCGTATCCCCGGTCGCCGGCCGCCTGCGCGAGCCGCAGCGCCTGGATGTAGTACCGCTGGGCGAGCCCCGGCTGCCCGGTGTCGACGGCCATGTACCCGGCGAGTTCGGTCAACCGCGCGACGGCGGCGAAGAGTTCACGCCCGACCGCCTCCCGGTACGACCCGGCCAGCAGCCCGGAGACGACGCTGTTGAGGTAGTGCACGACGACCGGACGCACATGCCCGCTGCCGTACTGGTGATCAAGGTCTACGAGCGCCTGCGTCATCGCCCGCACGGCCTGCACGTCGGACTGCCCCACGCGCGGCCCCGCCGAGCGCGCCACCTGCGAGTCGGGCGACGAGATCAGCCAGTCGCGGCTGGGCTCGACCAGGGCGGACGCGGCGACGGACGAGCCGGACAGGAAGTCCCGCCGCCCGACGTCGCTGCGCCACAGCTCGCAGACCTGCTCGATGGCGCCCAGTACCGTCGGCGAGAACTGGAGACCGACGCCGGACGCGAGATTCTTGCCGTTGGCCATGCCGATCTCGTCGATCGTGACCGTACGGCCCAGCTTGCGGCCGAGCGCCTCGGCGATGATCGCCGGCGCCCGACCCCGTGGCTGCTGTCCGCGCAGCCAACGCGCCACGGACGTCTTGTCGTAGCGCAGATCGAGGCCGTGCTCGGCGCCACACATGTTGACCCGGCGGGCCAGCCCGGCGTTCGAGCAGCCCGCTTCCTGGATGAGCGCCTGCAGCCGTTCGTTCGGCTGTCGCGCGACGAGAGGCCTTGCGGCCATGGCGTACCCCCTGTGGCTGCGGTGCCTGCCCACGCACCGAGTTGACGTTCTTCCACGGCCGGATCCGGACCCGGGGGCACTGGCGGTGCACCGCAAAGTTCCGGCCGTGAAGATCAATGCCCCGTCGGCATAGCGAAAATGCGAGGCTTGCGAGGATTGCCGGGGTAAAGGCGGAAGCCGACCCCACAGGTGGCTACCCACCTCCGGCCGCGGTTCCTCCCGCGCGCCCCCACACATGCACCCATGCGCCCCAAATGCGAATTCAATGCTCCTCCCCCGCGCGCGCGACGCCCGTAACCCGAGGTGGGTGCGGGAGTTGTGTTCAGCGTGGAAGAGACGATCCCGGCCACCGAAGCCGCACAGATTCCGAAGCAGCGCGGCGAAACGCTGCTGGAGACCGCCGTTCGCTACGCCGAGGAACGCCACTGGGACGTGTTCCCCGGGACCTGGCTGGAAGCCCTCGACGGCGTCCAGCATTGTTCCTGCGGCGACACCGACTGCCCCGCGCCCGGCGCGCACCCCGCACGCCCCGACTGGGCGACGCAGGCCACGGGGAGCGCGACGGTCGCGCGCCGTATGTGGCAGAAGCAGCCCAACGCGTCGATCCTGCTGCCGACGGGGCGCACCTTCGACGCGATCTCCGTCCCGGAGACGGCCGGGTTTCTCGCGCTGGCCCGGATGGAGCGGATGGAGCTGTCGCTGGGGCCGGTGACCTTGACGCCGAATCGCCGGATGCACTTCTTCGTGCTGCCGGGTGCGTCGGTGAAGGTGCCCGAGCTGGTGCGCAAGCTGGGGTGGTCGGTCGGGTCGCTGGACCTGGTGGCGCTCGGCGAGGGCGCGTGGGTCGCCGGGCCGCCCACCCGGTTCGGGTCCCGGGGGGCTGTGCAGTGGGCCTGTCGGCCGACGCCGGCCAATCGGTGGCTGCCGGATGCGGAGGAGTTGATCTCGCCGCTCGCCTATGCGTGTGGGCGGGACCGGTAGCGCCTTCTCGACTGCCGGGTTCGGTCGATCGGCGGCTGCGAGTGGTTTGTGGCTGGTCGCGCAGTTCCCCGCGCCCCTTTAGGTTGGCGTTCATGACGTCGGCCGTATGTGTACGTGGGCTCTGGAAGCGGTTCGGGCAGCAAGTTGCCGTTGCCGGGATTGATCTCGATCTGCCCGCGGGGAAGTTCATCGGGCTGGTCGGGCCCAATGGCGCCGGGAAGACCACCACCCTCTCCATGATCACGGGGTTGCTCAGGCCCGATGACGGGACCGTCGAGGTCGTCGGGCACGACGTCTGGCGGGACCCCGTTGAGGTCAAGGCGCGGATCGGGGTGCTGCCCGAGGGGCTTCGGCTCTTCGAGCGGCTCTCCGGGCGGGAACTGCTCGCGTACACGGGGCGGTTGCGGGGGCTGCCCGGCGCCGAGGTCGACAAGCGGGCCACCCAGCTGCTGGAGGTACTCGATCTGGCGGGGGCCCAGCACAAGCTGGTCGTCGACTACTCGACCGGCATGCGCAAGAAGATCGGGCTCGCGGCCGCGCTGCTGCACAATCCCGAAGTGCTGTTCCTGGACGAGCCGTTCGAGGGCGTGGACCCCGTCTCCGCGCAGACCATCCGGGGCGTCCTGGAGCGCTACACCGCCTCCGGCGCGACCGTCGTCTTCTCCTCCCACGTCATGGAGCTCGTCGAGTCGCTGTGCGACTGGGTCGCCGTGCTGGCCGCCGGGCGCATCCGGGCCCACGGCACCCTCTCCGAGGTGCGCGGCGAGGCGGCCTCGCTGCAGCAGGCGTTCCTCGAACTCGTCGGTGCGAACGGCCGCGACGCCGGGACCGACCTCGACTGGCTGGGCGGCGGGGCGCGATGAGCTCGGACGTCACAGCGGTCGTCGTACGGCTGAAGCTGTCGCTGCTCAGGAACGGGCTGCGGCAGTCCGGTGGCCGACGGGCCGCCTACGTCGCCTCGGCCGTCGCGGTGCTCCTGTTCACCGCGCTCCAGCTCCTCGGCCTGATCATGCTGCGCGGCACCGCGCACGCCGACTCCCTGGTCGTCCTGCTGGTGGCCGTCCTGGCGCTCGGCTGGGCCGTGATGCCGCTGTTCTTCCCCAGCGGCGACGAGACCCTCGACCCGACCCGGCTGGTGATGCTGCCGCTGCGCCCCCGGCCCCTGGTGCGCGCCCTGCTCGCGGCCTCGCTGGTCGGCATGGGCCCGCTGTTCACGCTGTGCCTGTTCGCGGGTTCGGTGATCGCGGTCGCGCGGGGTGCGATGGCGTACGTCGTCGGCGTCATCGGTGTCGTCCTGGCCCTGCTGGTGTGCGTGGCGCTCGCGCGGACCGTCGCCGCCGCCAACATCCGTCTGCTGACCAGCCGTAAGGGCCGCGATCTGGCGGTGCTGAGCGGGCTGGTCGTCGCGATCGGGGCGCAGGTCGTCAACTTCGGGGCGCAGCGGCTCGGTTCCTCGGGCCTGGCGCAGCTCGACCCGGCGGCGGACGTGCTGCGCTGGGTGCCGCCGGCCTCCGCGATCGGGGCGGTGCGGTCGGTGAGCGAGGGGTCGTACGGGACCGCCATCCTCCAACTCGCCCTGAGTGCGGCCGCGTTGGTCATCCTGATCGCCGTATGGTCCCGGCATCTGACCCGGCTGATGACCTCACCCGACGGCTCCACGCTCCAGGCGGCCACCGAGACGTCCGTACGGGGACGGACCTCGACCGGGCTGTCCCGCGTGCTGCCGGCCGGCCGTACCGGCACCGTGATGGAGCGCGGCCTGCGGTACATCTGGCGCGACCCGAAGACCAAGGCGGCTTGGGTGACCTCGCTGGCCATCGGTCTGATCGTGCCGCTGTTCAACGCCCTCCAGGGCACCGGCTCGATCTACTTCGCCTGCTTCGCCGCCGGGATGCTCGGCATCATGATGTACAACCAGTTCGGCCAGGACACCTCCGCGTTCTGGATGGTCGCGATGACGATCTCGTCCCCTCGCGACGCCTACGTCGAACTGCGCGGCCGGGCCTTCGCCCTCCTGCTGATCACCCTCCCGTACGCCACCCTCGTCACCGTCCTGACGACAGCGCTCCTCGGCGACTGGCCGAAGCTCCCCGAGGTGCTGGGCCTGTCCTTCGCCCTGCTCGGCGCGATGCTGGCCACGGGCGCCTGGACGTCGGCGCGCTTCCCGTACTCCATCCCGCAGGAGGGCTACAAGAACGTCGCTCCCGGCCAGACAGGCCTGGCCTGGATCTCCATCTTCGGCGGCATGATCGCGTCGGCCCTGCTGTGCGCCCCGGTCATCGCGGTGACGATCTGGCTGAACGTCAGCGAGAACGGGGACGCGTGGACGTGGCTGCTGCTGCCGGGCGGGGCGGCGTACGGAGCGGCGATCACTCTGCTGGGACTACGACTGGCGGCACCACGAACGGCGGCCCGCCTGCCGGAGATCCTTACGGCGGTGAGCAAGGGCTAACAGTTCCTCTGGCGCACGGGGCCACAACGCCGCTTCTAGGGGCGCGGGGCTGTATCGATATGCGGCTCCGCCGCGTGGGCGCGATCAACCACACACCATCCGCAGCCGCCGTCAGACGGAGGGAACCGAGCTCTTGGGCGCCCGGCTCACCCCACGGAGTGCACCGCGTCCAGGAAGGGCTCGATGGCCGCCCGCCACCCCTCCGGCTGGTCGTAGTGCACGAGGTGCCCGGCGTCGGACACCTCCGCGTACTCCCCGCGGGGCAGTACCCGGACCATCTCCTGCGCCTCGGCCCGCCCCAGCTCACCGTCGAGCCCGCGGACGACCAGCGCGGGGCACTGCACCTGCGCCAGTTCCTCCCAGTGCGCGTCGAACACCCAGGTCTCCCGGGAGGTGAGCATCTGGTCCGGCACGAACACCGGCCGCCAGCCGTCCTCGCACTCGTGCATGACCTCGGCGTAGAACTCCCCGCGCGCGGCGTTCGGCCGCTCGACCCACGGGTCGTCCTCCCCGAACCACTTGCGTACGTCGGCGAGCGTGGCGAAGGGCACGGGCCAGGACTTGAACCAGTCGGCCCACTCCCGCTGCGAGGCCGCCCCGAGCGCGGAGGCCCGCATGTCGCAGATGATCACGCCGCGCACCAGGTCGGGGCGCTTGGCGGCGAGTTGCCAGGCGGTCAGCGCGCCCATGGCATGGCCGATGAGGACGGCCGGGGCGAGACCGAGCTGTTCGAGGGCGGCCTCGGCGTCGTCGACGTAGGCCTCGCGCGTGAAGGAGGCCTGCGGCGACTTGTCGCTACGGCCGTGCCCGCGCTGGTCCAGGGCGACCGCGCGGTGCCGCTCGGAGAGCCAGCGGGCGGTGGAGGCCCAGTGCGAGGCGCGGCCCATGAGGCCGTGCAGTAACAGGACGCCGGTCGTGCCGTCGGGTTCCTTCGCGGGGTCGGTCTTGGGTGGGTCGCCGAACTCCCATGCCGCGAGACGTACGCCGCCTGTCCCGGTCACGTCGATGCGTCGCGCCATTGGTCCTGGCACCCCCCTAGCTCCGCTCGGCCCGCTCGCTCCCACTCGATGCGGCCGACCCTGTGAACCGCGTCCTGTCTGCCTTGCCTGCCGTATCCGCTGCCGCTCACCCGGGCACCGCGCGCCGCCTGTGTCCCGCGCGCCGTCGCTGCCCTCGCTCGCGATGTGCATGTCCTGTGTGTCTCACGTGATCTTATGCGCACATTCCTGAAGCGCACGTTCCGCGTGGCCCGTCACCCCGCAGAGTATCGAACCCGTATTCGAAAATGCGGTCTCCGTGGCCAACACCGCTCATTCGAGTGACCCCCGGCAAGGATTGATCGCCACCGCCGAGGGGAGACCTTCACCGGGAGGCGGACCGCTCGGGGAAACCGGTCCGAGGGGAATGACCCTGAGAGCTCGGGGCTCCGGGTCAGCACAGGGGAGGACAGGCCCCGGCGCCGTAAGGCGCCGGGGCCCTCTCCACAACCACGGCACATCCGCCCGCCCCCTCACCGGCCGCTCGCATGCGATCACGGCCCAGAGCCCTCAGGTCATATGCCTCTCGCGACAGCCTCGCACGCGAGATGTCCCGGCGCTGCGATTTGGCGCACTGAGTCTTGGACTCAACTCCCGCTTCCGTACCGGGAATTACACGGAACGGAACCCGAGATGGACAGCTACCGGTGAGTCAGCGCTTCGCGACGAACACATGCGAGGCGACGTCCGCCTCCAGCTCCGCGGCCTCACCACCGCTACCGACCAGCACACCACCCGCGGACTCGGTCACACTCACCACCGAGCCGGGCTGCACCCCCGCCCGACGCAGCGTGTACATCAGCTGCGCGTCGGTCTGGATCGGCTCCCCGATACGCCGCACCACGACCGTCTTGCCCTCGACGCCCGGGTCCAGATCGGCCAGCGAGACCATGCCCTCGTCCAGGAACGGATCGGCGCCGTCCTTCTCGCCGAGCTCCTCCAGCCCCGGGATCGGGTTGCCGTACGGCGACTCGGTCGGGTGCCGCAGCAGCTCCAGCACGCGCCGCTCCACGGCCTCGCTCATCACGTGCTCCCAGCGACACGCCTCGGCGTGCACCTGCTCCCACTCCAGCCCGATCACGTCGACGAGCAGGCACTCCGCGAGGCGGTGCTTGCGCATGACACGGGTGGCCAGCCGCCGCCCCTCGTCCGTGAGCTCCAGATGCCGGTCGGTCGCCACGGACACCAGCCCGTCACGCTCCATCCGGGCCACCGTCTGACTGACGGTGGGTCCGCTCTGGTCCAGCCGCTCGGCGATCCGGGCGCGCATGGGGACCACACCTTCCTCCTCCAACTCAAGGATGGTGCGGAGATACATCTCCGTGGTGTCGATCAGTCCGGACATACGTGCCCCTCGATTAGCTCGCGATTAGCTCAGCCGGAAGCGAGACAGCTCCACGGCGCGTGCGCTGGCCCTGCACTCAATTCTGCCGGATACCACTGACAACCGTGCCGCGCAGTTGAAACCAACGGGTTAAGCGAAGATCCAGCCCCATGGCCCACAGCCGCACGGCCCCGCCGCGGGCAGCCCCTGCCGTATTGACACCACACTGGTCCAGACCGCACGGTGATCCGCAACACACGCACCCACACAGACACAAGCCACCCCGGAGGGGCCCCGCATGAGCGACAGCAGCCCGGCCGACCGGTTCTTCGACGCCGCGATCGGCCTGCTCCACCGGGTCCGTGCCGAGGAAGCCGGGAACATCGAGGCAGCCGGCACCCTGCTCGCCGACACCGTGGCCGCCGACGGCCGCCTCTTCGCCTTCGGCGCCGGCCACTCCTCCCTGGCCGCCCAGGACATCGTCTACCGCGCGGGCGGCCTCGCTCTGATGAACCTGCTCGCCGTCCCCGGCGTCGTAGGCGTCGACGTCATGCCCGCCACCCTCGGCTCCGCCCTGGAACGCGTGGACGGCCTGGCGAGCGCCGTCCTGGACAGCTCCCCCCTCCGCGCAGGCGACGCCCTGATCATCATCTCCCTCTCCGGCCGCAACGCCCTCCCCGTGGAGATGGCCGTCACCGCCCGCGCGCTGGGCGTCAAGGTCATCGGCGTGACCTCGGTGGCGTACGCCTCGGAGACGAAGTCCCGCCATGTCTCCGGGACCTACCTGAAGGACCACTGCGACATCGTCCTGGACTCGAAGATCGCGATCGGCGACGCGGAACTCACCGTCGACTCCATCCCGGCCCCCTTCGCCCCGGCGTCCACGGTCGTCACCACGGCCCTCCTCCAGGCCGTCATGGCCACGGCAGCAGACTCCCTGGCCGCCCGAGGCATCGAGCCCCCGCTCCTGCGCTCAGGCAACGTGGACGGCGGCCTCGACTGGAACGGCCAGGTGTTCGAGAAGTACGGCGACAGGATCTTCTACCGGCACTGAAGCGCCCACGTACCGGCACGCGCGCGGGACTTGGCCGCCCAGATCGCCAGGGCCTCCCGAGGGCCCCCGCTACTCCGCCCCCAGAACCCCCGCCAAATCCAACGCGGAAGCGATCCGCACCGCCACATCCTCCGCGTACACCGCATCACTCCGCTCGAACGCACTGCGCCCCGAGCCCCGCAGAAACGTGACGACCCCCAACGTCCGCCCGCGGCTCCGCAACACGGCACACAGCGCGTGCACGGCGTCCGCCGGCCACTGGCGCCCCACCGCCCACTCACGCGCCCGCTCCGCCGGCATGTTCCCCGCATCGGCCCGCACCGACCCGGCCCGAGCCACGCACTGCAGCGCCGGATGCCCCTCGGCGTACCGCACCGGCAGCCCGGCCTCCCCGCCGAGCAGACTCGGCCCCGGCGCCCCGGACGGCGTCACGGCGACCCGGACCAGCCGTACCGGCTCCGCCGTATCCGTATCCGAAACCGCCTCGGCGACGGCAGCACCGGCGGTGCCACCGCCCCCACCCGCGACCCGGTCGATCAGCGCATGGTCGGCGAACCCGGCCAGCGCGAAGTCCAGATGCACGGTCGCCGCCTCGACCGGCTCCTCGCACTCCGCGGCGGCACGCGCGGCCCGATGCAGCTGATTCGTCCGGAACCGCAGCAGCGCCGCCTCCTGCTCGCTCTGCTTGGCCGCGGTCACGTCCTGGAAGAGCCAGCCCACGCCCAACGGCACCGGCTCCTCCGCGAGCGGCGAGGCCAACCGTACGAAGCCGCAGCGCCAGCACCGACGCCGCTCGCCCTCCGGCGTCCGTACGCTCACCCAGATCTCGGCCGGCGCGGGCGGCGCGCCCTCCGCCAGCACATGCGTGAGCGCGCTCTCCAGCTCCTCCACCCCTTGGGCGAGCAGCTCACCGAGCGGCCGTCCGAGCACGGACGTACGCCCGATGCCCAGCGCTCGGGCCGCGTGCGCGTTCACCACGGCCGGCCGCAGATCGGCGTCGACCAGCACGACACCCCACGACGCGTCCTCGAACAACGCCTCGCTGAGCGCGATCGACCGCTCCAGATCGATCTGCGCGTGCACCTCGCTGAAGGCGCAGTACACCCCGGCGGGCTTCCCGTCCGGGCCGCGTACGGCCGCCGACTGGGTCCGTACGAGGACTCGCCCGCCGTCCTTGGTCAGCAGCGCGAACTCGTGCACCTGGCGTCCGGGAGCGTGCATGGCGGACATCAGCCGCCCCTCGACCTCCTCGGCGTCGGCCTCGCGCACCGCCCACCCGGCGAACCCGTGCCGCCCGACGGCCTCCGTCGCGGCCCAGCCAAGGATCCGCTCCGCCTCACGGTTCCAATGGGTGACGACCCCGTCACCGTCGAATGCGCACAGGGCCGCGTCCATCCCGTCCAGCAGCGCGGCCAGCAAATCGGACCCGCCTGCCGAACCCTCCGAACCACCCGACGACTCGTCCGGACCGTCCCGCTCGGGTTCGTCCGGCCCCAGCTCGTCGGTGGTCCCACTACGCCGGGAAGCACTCACCTGGACCCCCTGCCAAGCTGCGTCCGCACGTACGACGCGTCGGTTCGCTCACTTGCAATCATCTAACTGGAACGTGACACAGCACACACCGTGTTCCCCAAGATTGAAGGAATCGTTGTACGAGCCGCTGTTCGCCCAGCCTGGTGCCTACTCCAACCGCAGGTCCACCCATTGATCGCTCTCACCGTCCAGCACGTATCGATCGATCTCCACGAACCCCCGCGCCCCGGCGAACCGCAGCCCGTCCTCGTTGACGGCCAGCACACAGGTCTCGATCGCCCCGGCGCCCAGCACGCGCGCGTGGGCCAGCCCGTCCTCGTACAGTTCCGCGCCGTAGCCGCGCCGCCGGTACTCGGGCAGCACGCGCGCGATGACGGTCGCCACCGCGCCCTCGCCCTCCGGCGGGCGCACCGTCGAACAGCCGACGAGGACGTCACCGACGTAGGCGTTCCGCAGGCGGTACCGTCCGGCGCGCTCCCGCACCTCGGCGAGGTCCATGGCCGCGGGCGGGACGATCACGTTGTGGACGTGCCGCCACTCCTCCAGCATGACCTCACCGTCGACCGGCGCAATCCGAAGATCAGACATGAGAGTCGCCTCCCCGGCGCGCGTACACCTCAATCTCGATCTTCATACGGGGATCCGCGAGCCCGCACATCATCATCGTCGCGGCCGGCCGCACCTCCCCGAAGTGCCGTCGCAGCACCGGCCAGCACGGCTCGAAGTCCGCCCGGTCCGGCAGCAGATACCGCACCCGCACCACATCGGCGAACGAGGCCCCCGCCTCCTCCAGCGCGGCCCCCACGTTCCGCAGACACTGCTCGGCCTGCTCCACGACGTCCTCGGAGATCGTCATCGTCGTGTAGTCGAACCCCGTCGTCCCCGACACATGCACCCAGTCCCCGTCGACCACGGCACGCGCGTACCCGATCTGCTCCTCGAAGGTCGAACCACTGAGAATCGCGCGCCGCTCCGTCTGCTGCTTTGTCATGCACGGAACGCTAGGTGACCAGCACGGACAGGTCCAAGGAAAAAAGTGGTTGATCGGAGCCGGACCGCTTCCTAAGGTGTGGGGCACACGAGAAGGGAGGTGGTTCGGCAGATGTATGAATACCGGACGCGTGAGGTGGCTGCGGGCTAGCGGCCCGTCACCCCACCCAGTGCGGTGCCGGACCAGCACGTGACAGACGCGTGCAGCCGGCCCAATCCCAGCAGTCACCCGACCCGCGAGCTCGCCGGTACGTCCGGCCGGCTCCTTCGCCGCCAGGCGGAGGAACCCGAGCTCGCGGGTCGTCTGCGTTCGCGGCCCTTCAGCGGCTCCCGGGCTCCCGGCTCACGGCCCCGGCTCACGGCTCACGGGCTGAGCCGCTCCACCCGCCAGCTCCCGTCCTGCTCGGCCACATAGCGAAGCCGGTCGTGCAGCCGGTTCTCGCGTCCCTGCCAGAACTCCACCAGCTGCGGCGCCACCCGGAAACCGCCCCAGTGCGGCGGCACCGGCACCTGCTCGCCCTCGGGATAGCGGGCGGCCAGTTCGGCGTAGGAGGCGTCGAGGTCGGCGCGGGTGGCGATGACCGAGGACTGCGCGCTGGCCCAGGCGCCGAGCTGGGAGCCGTGCGGGCGGGTGCGGAAGTACGCGGCGGTCTCGTCCCGTCCGGTGCGCCGGGCCACGCCCGTGACGATGACCTGGCGGGCCATCGGGTGCCAGGGGAACAGCAGCGAGACGTACGGGTTGTCGGCGAGGTCGCGGGCCTTGCGGGAGTCGTAGTTGGTGTAGAAGACGAAGCCCTGCTCGTCGAACTGCTTCAGCAGCACCGTACGGGCGCTGGGCCGGCCCTCCGCGTCCGCGGTGGAGACGATCATCGCGTTCGGCTCGAAGAGATGGGCCTCCGCCGCGGCCTGCTTGAACCAGCGCGCGAACTGCTGGACGGGAGTGGCGGCCAGGTCGTTCTCGGCGAGGCCCTCGGCCCGGTACTGCTTGCGCATCGCGGCGGGGTCGAGGGGAGCGGCGTCTCGGTCGGTCACGCGGTCATCTTGCCGTATGCGGCGGGCGCCGTACGGGACGGTGTTCCCGGTACCGCGTGGCACTGAGTGCCGCAAGACCTCCCCAAGTGTGGCACTCGGGGATATCGTGCTGTTGCCGTCGCGGTTGGATGACCGCCAGCCGCACGGGGCATCACAGGGGTACGCCCCGGACCGCGAGTCCGCCGCGGCCCGGCATCCCGGAAGCCTGCACCCGGCCTCCGAGTCCGGGTCCGTGACCGTGTATCCAGCGGGCGTACGTGCCATCTCCGCCGACCGGCACGTGTCGTCCCACCACACAACCCCACCTGTCCCACACATCACGAGGAGCCGCCTGATGTCCGACTTCGTACCCGGGCTCGAAGGAGTCGTCGCGTTCGAGACGGAGATCGCCGAACCGGACAAGGAGGGCGGCGCTCTTCGGTACCGGGGCGTCGACATCGAGGACCTGGTCGGTCATGTCTCGTTCGGCAACGTCTGGGGACTGCTCGTCGACGGTGCCTTCCGTCCCGGACTGCCGCCCGCCGAGCCCTTCCCGATCCCCGTGCACTCCGGCGACATCCGTGTCGACGTCCAGTCCGCGCTCGCCATGCTCGCGCCCGTGTGGGGCCTGAAACCCCTGCTGGACATCGGCGAGGAGCAGGCCCGCGCGGACCTGGCCAGGGCCGCCGTCATGGCCCTGTCCTACGTCGCCCAGTCCGCGCGCGGCCAGGGCCTGCCCATGGTCCCGCAGCGCGAGATCGACAAGGCGCAGTCCGTCGTCGAGCGGTTCATGATCCGCTGGCGCGGCGAGCCCGACCCCAAGCACGTGGCCGCCGTGGACGCCTACTGGACGTCCGCCGCCGAGCACGGCATGAACGCCTCCACCTTCACCGCCCGCGTCATCGCCTCCACCGGCGCGGATGTGGCCGCCGCCCTCTCCGGCGCCGTAGGAGCCATGTCCGGCCCGCTGCACGGCGGCGCCCCCTCCCGTGTGCTGCACATGATCGAGGAGATCGAGCGCACCGGTGACGCCGAGGCGTATGTGAAGCAGACCCTCGACAAGGGCGAGCGTCTGATGGGCTTCGGGCACCGCGTCTACCGCGCCGAGGACCCCCGCGCCCGCGTCCTGCGCCGCACCGCGCGTGAGCTCGGCGCGCCCCGCTTCGAGGTCGCCGAGGCCCTGGAGAAGGCGGCTCTGGAGGAGCTGCACAATCGGCGCCCGGACCGGGTCCTGGCCACGAACGTCGAGTTCTGGGCCGCGATCATGCTGGACTTCGCGGAGGTCCCGGCGCACATGTTCACGTCCATGTTCACCTGCGCCCGTACGGCGGGCTGGTCGGCGCACATCCTGGAGCAGAAGCGCACCGGCCGCCTCGTCCGCCCCTCCGCCCGCTACATCGGCCCGGGCCCGCGCGACCCGCGCGAGGTCGAGGGCTACGCGGACATCGCGCACTGATCCCGGCCGTGCGTCACGCGGAGCCGACCGGCTCCGCGTGACGCCGCTCGGCGGCCGGCGCGAACCATGCCGGTGAAGGCCGATGAAGGCCGCCCACGACGGCATACGGAACGTGACTGATCCACTGCGCCAGTATGCTGAGGCGGCTGCGGCATCCCACCATCACCCGTCCCCACGTGGTGAGTTACGGCCTGCGGCGGTCAGGACGTCTCACTGCGCGAGGGGGATGGGGAACAGGTGCTCATAGCGGGCCGCTACCGGCTGATCGAGTCGATCGGGCGCGGTGGGATGGGGGAGGTCTGGCGGGCCTACGACGAGGCGCTCGCCCGGCAGGTGGCCGTCAAGCTCCTGCTGCCCCAGGACACCGACCCCACCGCCACGCCCCGGTTCCGGATGGAGGCGCAGACCGCGGCACGCATCGACCATCCGAACGTGGTCGGCGTACGGGACTTCGGCGAGCAGGACAACCAGCTCTTCCTGGTGATGGAGCTGGTCCAGGGCGACAGCCTCGCCACGACCCTGGCCCGCTCCGGCGCCCAGCCCGCCGAGCGCGTGGCCCGGATCGCCGCCCAGGCCGCCGCGGGACTGGCCGCCGCGCACCGGCAGGGCATCGTCCACCGCGACATCAAGCCCGGCAACCTGCTCCTGGACGCCGACGGCACCCTCAAGATCGGCGACTTCGGGATCGCCCGCTTCATGGACGACCCGGGCGCGGCGCTCACCGCCACCGGGCAGATCGTCGGCACCAGCCTCTACCTCGCCCCCGAGCGGGCCCTGGGGAAGCCGGCGGGCCCGGCCTCCGACGTCTACGCGCTGGGCTGTGTGCTCTACCAGCTCCTGACCGGCCGGCCTCCGTTCCAGGCGGACACCGCGGTCGCCATCCTCCACCAGCACCTCGACGCCGCCCCCGTACCGCCCCGTGAACTGGGCGTCTCCGGTCTGCCGCCCGCCTTCGAGAGCTACCTCCTGGGCCTGCTCGCCAAGGACCCCGGGCACCGGCCCGGCGCCCAGCAGGCCGCCGACTGGTTCGCCGAGGGCGCCTGGCAGGGGCGCCCCGAGCCACTGCCCGACGCGACCTCGCCGTCCCGGCGACGACCGCCGGTCGCCTCGGCCTCGGCCGCCGGGTCACAACAGGTGGGCGAGACGAGCACGCCGACGACGTACATGCTGCCGTCCGCCCGGGGGCCGGTAGCCGGCGGTGGGCCGATGGCCGGCGGTGGGCCGAGCCCTAGGTCCAGATCCAGATCCAGGTCCGGGGCCAGATCCAGATCCGGGGCCCGATTCGGGTCCGGGAGCGGGGCGCGGCGTGTGGTCGCCATGGCCGCCGGAGCGGTGCTCTTCATGGCCGCGATGCTCCTCGGCATGCTGTGGTTCGCCCCCGACAACACGGGAACGCAAGGCACGAAGTCCGAGCCCCCGCCCAGCCCGAGCACGTCCGCGCCGGCGTCCCCGCTGGAGTCCCTTCCGTCCCCGACGGCCTCCCAGCGGGACCAGCAGGGCCAGCAAGAACGGCAGGAACAGCAGGAACAGCAGGGCCAGCAGGGCCAGCAGGACGACGACGGTGAGGACGACTGACGTCAGCCCAGCGTCTCCTCCAGCAGCGCCGCCCACTGCGCCACGACGCGGTCGCGGCGGGCGGTGTCGTCGGTGAGGAGGTTGGCGAGGCCCAGGCCGCGGGCCATGTCGAGGAGGCCCTGGACCGTTTCGCGGACGCCGGGGCGGGACTCGTCGGCGCCCAGCAGGTCCACGGCGATCCGGTGGGTCTCACGGCCGACGCGGGCCTCCAGTTCCGTCACCCGGGGGCGCAGCTGCTCCTCGTTCGAGGCGGCCACCCACAGGTGCAGGGCCGCACGGAACAAGGGACCGGTGTAGAGATCGACGAGGGCGGAGACGACCGCGTGCCGGTCGCCCGAGGCGCCTTGCGGGAACAGGGCGCGCAGGGCCGTCGAGCGTTCCTCGGCGACGTACTCGACGGCCGCCGTGAAAAGGTCCTCACGGGTCGGGAAGTGGTGCTGGGCGGCGCCGCGGGAGACTCCGGCGCGTTCGGCTACGACGGAGACCGTGGAGCCCGCCCAGCCGTGTTCGGCGAGGCAGGCCACGGCGGCCTCCAGGAGCCGCTGCCGGGTGGCACGGCTGCGGTCCTGCTTGGGCACCCGGTCGCCCCGGTCCGCTCGGTCCACGCGGTCGCCGACTGTGCTCACACCACCCATTCCGGATCCCGTCTTTCGAGGAAGGCCGTCATCCCCTCGCGCGCGGTGTCGGAGGAGAAGAGCCGGGCCGAGAGTGCGGTCAGGCCGGCCGCGTCCCGGTCGAAGGTTTCCAGCACCTTAGCCGTGAGCAGCGCCTTCGTCTCGGCCAGGGCTTCGGGAGCGGCCCTGCGCAGGCCGTCCAGGAGGGGTTCCAGTACGGCGTCCACGTCCTCGCCCTCCGCCGTGAGCAGGCCGATGCGGGCCGCCTCCGGCGCGGTGAAGCGTTCGCCGGTGAGGTAGTAGCGGGCCAGGGCGCGGGGGTCGGTGCGCGGGAGGACCGGGAGGGAGATGACCGCGGGGGCCACCCCGATGCGGACCTCGGTGAAGGCGAAGGTGGCCTCGCGTGCGGCCGCCGCCATGTCGCAGGACGCCAGCAGGCCCAGGCCGCCCGCGCGGACGTGCCCGGTGACACGGGCGACGACGGGTTTGCGCAGTGCGACGATCTGCCTGAGCAGGGCCACCAGCGCGTCCGGCGGCGGTGGGTCGCGCAGGTCCGCACCCGCGCAGAACGTGTTGCCGGTGTGGGTGAGGACGATCGCGCGTACGCCGGCGTCCTTGCCGCAGTCCGTCAGCGCGTCCGCGAGTTCGCCGACCAGGGCCGCGGAGAGGGCGTTGCGGGTGTCCGGGGAGTCCAGGGTGAGGGTTTCCACGGCACGCGCGCGTGTGCGGCCGATCAGCGTCGTACGTCCTGTCATGTGCTCTCCTTGGGCGCCCGCAGTTCGCGGCGCAGGATCTTGCCGGAGGCGGCCCGTGGGACACCGTCGATGAAGGTGACCTGGCGGACGCGCTTGTAGGGGGCGACGCGTTCGGCGACGTACATCATGACCTCGCCCTCGGAGAGGTCGGTGGCGGTGGGCTGGCGGACCACGTACGCGTGCGGGACCTCGTTGCCGTCGTCGTTGTAGACGCCGATCACCGCCGCGTCGGCGATGCCCGGGTGGGTGAGCAGAAGGGCCTCCAGTTCGGCCGGGGCCACCTGGAAGCCCTTGTACTTGATGAGTTCCTTGACGCGGTCCACGACGAACAGCCAGCCGCCCTCGTCCACATGGCCGACGTCGCCGGTGTGCAGCCAGCCGTCGGTGTCGATCATCGCGGCGGTGGCGTCGGGCCGGCGGAGGTAGCCCTTCATGACCTGGGGGCCGCGGATCAGGATCTCGCCGGACTCGCCGACGCCGAGGTCCTTGTCGGGGTCGTCGAGGGAGACGACGCGCATCTCGGTGCCGGCGATGAGCCGGCCGACGGTGCCGGCGGGCGCGTCGTGCATGGCGTCGAGGGGGACGACGTGGGTGCCGGGCGACAGTTCCGTCATGCCGTACGCCTGGCCGACCGGCGGCAGGCCGAGGCGCTGTGAGCAGGCGGCGGCGAGGCTCGCGTCCAGGGGCGCGGCGGCGCTGATGATGTACCTCAGGGACGACAGGTCGTACTGCGCGACCAGCGGGTGCTTGGCGAGGGCCAGCACGATCGGCGGGGCCACGTACAGGCCGGTGATGCGGTGGTTCTGGATGGCCGCGAGGAAGGTCCCCAGGTCGAAGCGGGGCAGCACGACGACCGTGGCGCCCAGCCTCAGGGGCGCGTTCATCAGGGCCGTCAGGCCGTAGATGTGGAAGAGGGGCAGTACGGCGAGGATGCGGTCGCCGGGGCCGGCCGGGACGACGGGTTCGAGCTGGGCGAGGTTGGTGGCTATCTGGCGGTGGGTGAGCATCACGCCCTTGGGGACGCCGGTGGTGCCGGAGGAGTACGGCAGGGCCGCGACGTCCGTCACGGGGTCGATGTCGACCCGCGGTTCGGGGGCGGCGGACGCCAGCATGTCGATCAGCGAGCGGTGTCCGGGCGCGCTGTCGCAGACGAAGATCTCCTCCACGCCGCCCGCGAGTTCGGCGGCCCGGCGCGCCGTCTCCAGCAGCGGCGAGACGGTCACGATCCAGCGGGCCGCCGAGTCCGTGAGCTGCTTGGCGAACTCCTCCGGCGTGGCGAGCGGGTGCACGGTCGTGACGGCGGCACCCGCGCGCGTGGCCGCGTAGAACGCCGTCGGGAAGGCGACCGTGTTGGGGCTGTGCAGGGCGACGATGTCGCCCTTGCGGACGCCGGCCTCGGCGAGGGCTGCGGCGATGCGCCGGTGGAAGCGGTCGAGCATGTCGTACGTGAGGGTGGTGCCGTCCGTGCCGTCGATGAGCGCGGGCGCGTCCCCGAACTCGGCGGCCCGGCCCAGGACCGCCTCGTGGATGGGGAGTTCTACGGCCGGGACGTCTGCGTACTCGCTGCGGAACACGGTTCCTCCTCGCGACACGGTGCCGGACGGGTGCCGGTCAGTACGACTTCGGCAGGCCCAGGGTCTGGTGGGAGATGTAGTTGAGAATCATCTCCCTGCTCACCGGAGCAATACGAGACACGCGCGCCGCGGTTATCAACGAGGCGAGCCCGAATTCGCGCGTGAGTCCGTTGCCGCCGAGGGTGTGCACGGCCTGGTCGACCGCCTTCACACAGGCCTCCCCGGCCGCGTACTTGGCCATGTTGGCGGCCTCACCGGCGCCGACGTCGTCCCCGGCGTCGTACAGATAGGCCGCTTTCTGCATCATCAGGCGGGCCAGCTCCAGGTCGATGTGGGCCTGGGCCAGGGGGTGCGCGATGGCCTGGTGGGCGCCGATGGGGGCCTTCCAGACGGTACGGTCGCGCGCGTACTCGACGGCACGCGCGAGGGCGTAGCGGCCCATGCCGATCGCGAAGGCGGCCGTCATGATGCGTTCGGGGTTGAGGCCGGCGAAGAGCTGGAGGAGGCCCGCGTCCTCGTCGCCGACGAGTGCGTCCGCGGGGAGCCGTACGTCGTCCAGGACGAGCTCGAACTGCTTCTCCGCCGCGTTGAGTTCCATGTCGATCTTGCGGCGCGTGAACCCGGGCGCTTCGCGCGGGACGATGAACAGGCAGGGCTTGAGGGTGCCGGTGCGGGCGTCTGCCGTACGGCCGACTATGAGGGTGGCGTCCGCTATGTCGACGCCGGAGACGAAGACCTTGCGGCCCGTGAGGAGCCAGTCGGCCCCGTCGCGGTGAGCCGTGGTCGTGATGCGGTGGCTGTTGGAGCCGGCGTCGGGCTCGGTGATACCGAAGGCCATGGTGAGGGTGCCGTCGGCGAGGCCGGGGAGCCAGTGCTGTTTCTGGGCGTCCGTGCCGAAGCGGGCGATCACTGTGCCGCAGATGGCGGGAGACACGATCATCATCAGGAGGGGGCAGCCTGCGGTGCCCAATTCCTCCAGGACTATGGAGAGTTCGGCTATTCCGCCGCCTCCGCCGCCGTATGCCTCCGGCAGGTTGACGCCGAGGTAGCCGAGCTTGGCTGCCTCGGACCAGAGGTCTTCTCGGGTGAAGGTGCGGCCGTGGCGTTTGCCGAGGGCGGATACGGCGGCTCGCAGGGCCTGGTGTTCATCGGTTTCGACGTGGGTGGTCATGGGACTCCTTCGGGCTGCGGGTTCGTTGTGGCTGGTCGCGCAGTTCCCCGCGCCCCTAAAGGGCGTTGCTGTCCACGACCGCCAAGAGGGTGCCGACCTGGACCTGCTGGCCGGTTGTGGCGTGGAGGGCGCTCAGCGTCCCTGTGCTCGGCGCTGTGACCTTGTGTTCCATCTTCATCGCCTCCAGCCACAGCAGGGGCTCTCCGGCCTGCACAGGTGCCCCTACGGCCAGTCCCTCGGCCACGCGTACGACCGTCCCCGGCATCGGTGCCAGCAGGGAGCCCGGGGCGTGTTGTGCTGTCGGGTCCGGGAAGCGGGGCAGTGCGGTGAGGCGCGTGGCGTTCACGTGGATTTCGTCGCCGTATGCCGCTACCTCGAAGTTCCTTCGTACGCCGTCCACTTCGAGTACGACGAGACGCGCGTCGGCGTGTACGACACGGACGCCGTCGGCCTCCAGGCCGCCCGCGCGTGTGTGGCGGTAGCGGGCCTCGGTCTCCTCGCCGGCCATCGTGTACCGCTTGATCTGCGGCTGTGCCGGGACGTTGCGCCAGCCGCCGAAGCGGGAGCGGCCGTGGGCGTCGGCGAGCGCGGCTGCCAGCGGGGCGTAGGGGTCGGGGGCAGGCGCGGTCAGGTCGGGGAGGTGGCGGTCGTAGAAGGCCGTGTCCATGCGGGCGGTCGTGAACTCGGCGTGGCGGAGGGAGGCGACCAGGAGGTCGCGGTTGGTGAGCGGGCCGTGGATCGTGGAGCGTTCCAGGGCGGCCGCCAGCTTGCGGACGGCCTCCGCGCGCGTGGGGGCGTGGGCGACGAGTTTGGCGAGCATCGGGTCGTAGTGGACGCCGATCTCGTCGCCGTCGGTGAAGCCGGTGTCCAGGCGGACGCTGTCGGGTACGGCGAAGCGGTGCAGGGTGCCGGTCTGCGGGGCCCAGTCGTGGGCCGGGTCCTCCGCGTAGAGGCGGGCCTCCACGGCGTGGCCACGGGCGGGTGGCGGGGCGTCGGGGAGGGCGTGGCCTTCGGCGATGCGGAGCTGTTCCGCGACCAGGTCGAGGCCGAAGACCGCTTCCGTCACGGGGTGCTCGACCTGGAGGCGGGTGTTCATCTCCAGGAAGTGCGCCTGGTCGTCGGCGACCAGGAACTCGACGGTGCCGGCGCCGACGTAGTCGACGGCGCGGGCGGCGCGTACGGCCAGCGTGTGCAGTTCGTCCGTGAGCTCCTTGGCGAGTCCTGGCGCCGGGGACTCCTCGATGACCTTCTGGTGGCGGCGTTGCAGGGAGCAGTCCCGGGTGCCGAGGGGCCAGACCGTGCCGTGGGTGTCGGCGAGGATCTGCACCTCGACGTGGCGGCCGTTCTCGACGTAGGGCTCGACGAACACCTCACCGTCGCCGAAGGCGCTCGCGGCCTCGGAGCGGGCGCTCCGCAGGGCGGCGTCGAGGTCGTCCAGGTGACGCACGACGCGCATTCCGCGCCCGCCGCCGCCCGCCGCCGCCTTCACCAGGACGGGCAGGTCGGCCTCGGTGACCTCGCCCAGGGGCGCCAGCCCCATCAGCTCCTTGGCCCGTGTCTTGGACGCCATCGCCTCGATCGCCTCGGGCGACGGGCCGACCCAGACGAGGCCCGCGTCGAGGACGGCGCGTGCGAAGTCGGCGTTCTCGGAGAGGAAGCCGTAGCCGGGGTGCACGGCGTCCGCGCCGGCCGCCACCGCCGCCTTCACGATCAGCCCGGCGTCCAGGTAGGTGTCGGCGGGCGCCGCTCCCGGCAGCCGTACCGCCGCGTCGGCCACGCGTGCGTGGAGGGCGTTCGCGTCGGCGTCCGAGTGCACGGCGACCGTCCGGATTCCCAACTCACGGCAGGTGCGGAAGATACGGCAGGCGATCTCGCCCCGGTTGGCGACCAGCAGAGTCGAAATCATCAGCCTCACATCCGGAAGACGCCGAAGCCACCGCGCGCACCCTCATAGGGCGCCGTGTGGATGGCGGACAGGCACATACCGAGGACGGTTCGGGTGTCGCGCGGATCTATGACGCCGTCGTCGTACAGCCGCCCGGACAGGAACATGGGCAGCGACTCCGACTCGATCTGCTGCTCCACCATGGCGCGCAGGGCCGCGTCCCCCTCCTCGTCGTACGGCAGGCCCTTCGCGGCGGCCGACTGCCGGGCCACGATGGAGAGCACGCCCGCGAGCTGCTGGGGGCCCATGACGGCCGACTTGGCGCTGGGCCAGGCGAAGAGGAAGCGGGGGTCGTAGGCGCGGCCGCACATGCCGTAGTGGCCGGCGCCGTAGGACGCGCCCATGAGGACGGAGAGATGGGGCACACGGCTGTTGCTGACCGCGTTGATCATCATCGCGCCGTGCTTGATGATGCCGCCCTGCTCGTACTGGCTGCCCACCATGTAGCCGGTGGTGTTGTGCAGGAAGAGGAGAGGGATGTCTCGCTGGTTGGCCAGCTGGATGAACTGGGCAGCCTTCTGGGACTCCTCGCTGAACAGGACGCCCTGCGCGTTCGCCAGCACGCCGATCGGATAGCCGTGGAGCGCCGCCCAGCCGGTGGTCAGGCTGGTCCCGTACATCGGCTTGAACTCGTCGAAGTCGGAGCCGTCCACGATCCGGGCGATGACCTCGCGCGGGTCGAAGGGGGTCTTGAGGTCGCCGGGCACGATGCCGAGGAGGTCGTCGACGTCGTACTTGGGCGGTTCGGCGGGGCCCGGATCGCCGTACGCCTTGCGGTGGTTGAGGCGGGCGACCACCCGCCGGGCCTGGCGCA
>JABFVM010000160.1 GCA_013362785.1 Streptomyces sp.
GTCGCCGTGATGTCCGGGTTCCAGCGCAAGGGGCGGTGGACGGCGCCGAAGCGGTTCAACTGCTTCGCCTTCTGGGGCGGCGGGGAGATCGATCTGCGGGACGCGAACTTCGCGGACCGGGAGATCGAGATCAACTGCGTCGCGATCATGGGCGGGATCGACGTGATCGTGCCGGCCGGGGTCGAGGTCGTGGTGCGCGGCATCGGGATCATGGGGGGCTTCGATCACCGGGAGGAAGGGGTGCCCGGTGATCCCGGGGGCCCTCGGGTGATCGTGACCGGCTTCGCCTTCTGGGGCGGCGTCGGGGTCGAGCGGAAGCTGACGCGGGCCCAGAAGCAGGAGCTCCGGGAGGAGCGGCGGCGCGAGAAGCTGGAGCGGCGGGCCGAGCGGCGGGAGCTGCGGTCTTCGGCCCGGGAGGAGCAGTACGAGGCGCATCTGGGGATGCTGGACGAGCATCGGGAGATGTGGCGCCATGTCCATGATGAGCGCGGGGACCGGTGGGAGAAGGGGCGGGATCGGGAGCGGGATCGGGAGAGCGGTCGGGGGCGGGACGAGGACTGATCGGGGCGAGGATTGAGCGGGCGAGGGCTGAGCGTGGCGAAGGCCGAGCGGGGCGAGGGCTGAATGCCGGGTGGCGGCTTGTCGTCCCGCTGTACGGGCCCGTGCCTACAGCTTCGCCGGAGCCGCGCCCCTCAGGTCCTCCAGGCTGAAGGTTTCCCCCATCTGCTCGTAGCCCTTGTCGCTCGGGTGCAGATGGTCGCCCGAGTCGTAGTCGGGGCGGAACTTTCGCGGGTTGTACGGGTCCCGGACCGCCTCGTCGAAGTCGACCACCGCGTCGAAGACGCTGCCCGCGCGGATCCCGGCGTTGATCTGCTGGCGGACGTTCTCGCGGGCGTCGGTGTAGCCGCGGTGGCCCTGGAAGGGCATCAGGGTCGCGCCGATGACCTTGATGCCGCGGGCGTGGGCCTGGCGGACCAGGGCGCGCAGGCCGTCGAGGATGCGGTCGGGGTCGGCGAGGTTCGGGTTGCGCAGGATGTCGTTGACGCCGAGGTCGATGACGACGACCTTGACGTTCGTACGGGACAGGGCGTCGCGGTGGAAGCGGCCGACGCCGGCCTGGTTGTCCGCGGGGCGCCCGGAGCCGCTGGCGAGGATCTGGTTGCCGCTGATCCCCTGGTTGACGACGCTGTAGCGCGGCACGTCCGCGCCGGCCGCGATCGCCGTGCGCAGGCGGCGCGACAGGACGTCCGTCCAGCGGCGGTTGGCGTTCTCGGTGGACGTGATGCCGTCGGTCAGCGAGTCGCCGAAGACCACGACGGTGCCGTTGGACTCGTTGCTCAGCACGTCCAGCGCGGTCAGGTACCGCCAGGACCCGACCCGCCCCGTGTACGCCACGCCGGTCGCGTCCTCGGTGACGTCGCCGTCGGCGATGTAACTGGTCTGGCGCGCGTGCGGGTGGAAGGTCACCGGGCCCGACGGGGTGGGGGAGTACGTGGTGACCAGGATGTCGGCGTCCGCCCGGATCGCCATGCGTACGGCGTCGCTGAGCACCTGCTGACCGGGCGGGATGACGACCGTGGTGTTGCCGCCGAAGGTCAGTCGCCGCATGGTGTCCGCGACGGCCGCCGCGGTCTGTGTCCCGGCGGCCACGGCGACGGACGCGTGCGTGATCGTCAGCGCCGACTGGCCGTACAGGTTGGACAGCGTGATCCGGGCACTCGTACCGCCCACGCTCGTGTGCACGACGTTGCGGACCGAGCGGCCCGCCAGGCCCTGGACCTCGGTGCCGCGCTCGGCGCCGACCGGGGAAGCGGACCAGGCGCCGACCCAGATGCCCGTGGAGGCGGGGGCGGCGGGGCCGCGGCCGGTGCCCTCCTTGGTGGGGGCGCTCCTGCTGGTGGCGCTGCCTTCGTCGGAGGCGACTCCGATGTATATGGCGGCGGAAAGCGTGACGATCAGGGCGATCATCGCGGAAAGCAGGGCATAACCGTTACGCCTGGTCATGCGGTGCGTGTCTCCTCGGGCGGATGGGAGCCCGAGGCTCCGATGTGATCACCTCATGATGCGTCACAAGGCGGAAGGGAGTTGCACGGACCCCCCATTGGGCCGCCGGAGTTCATCCGGAGTTCGCCATCGACCTCCCCCCAAGAACAGACGCCGGGAACTCTTGATTCGTTCCAGGAGTCGGTCAGGTAGGGACAACAGGTAGGGACAATGGGTGCGGGGGATCCTGGACGGGTGGAGCGGATGGAACGTACGAATCCGGATGAAACGGGAGCGCATGTCGTAGAGCAGCATGCCCGGCCGGATGACGCCGATAACCGGGGCGTCCCCGCATCGGCCGTACGCGCGATGACGGTGTTCAGCGCGGCCGACGAGGAGAAGCAGCGCGGGGTGCGGCGGATGAAGCTCACCGCCGCCGGGCTGCTGCTGTTCGTGGCGGTGGTCTACGTCCTCGCGAAGTGGGCGTCCAGCGAGGGCGCCGGTGCGTGGGCCGGTTATGTCGCCGCGGCCGCCGAGGCCGGGATGGTCGGTGCGCTGGCCGACTGGTTCGCCGTCACGGCGCTGTTCCGGCATCCGCTGGGGATTCCCATCCCGCACACCGCGATCATTCCCAACAAGAAGGATCAGCTGGGCGTGTCGCTGGGGGAGTTCGTCGGGGAGAACTTTCTCTCCGAGGACGTGGTGCGGCAGAGACTTCGGGCGGTCGGGATCGGCAGTCGGCTGGGAGCCTGGCTGGCGGAGCCGGCGCATGCCGACCGGGTGACGGCCGAGCTGGCCACCGCGCTTCGGGGGGCGCTGACCGTGCTGCGGGACTCCGATGTCCAGGCCGTGGTCGGGGAGGCGATCACTCGGCGGGCCGATGCGCGGGAGATCGCGCCCGGGGTGGGCAAAATGCTGGAGGGGATCGTCGCCGACGGGGGGCATACGCGGGCCGTCGATCTGATCGTGGCGAAGGCGCATGACTGGCTGATGCTGCACGGGGACGATGTGATGGGGGCCGTGCAGGGGGGTGCGCCGGGGTGGACGCCGAAGTTCGTCGACCGGAGGGTCGGTGAGCGGGTGTACCGGGAGCTGGTTCGCTTCTGCGTCGAGATGCGGGACATGCCGTCCCATCCGGCTCGTGGGGCCCTTGATCGGTTCCTCATCGACTTCGCTTCTGACCTGCAGTCGGACACCGAGACGCGGGCGCGGGTGGAACGGCTGAAGGGGGAGGTGCTGGCTCGGGGCGAGGTGCAGGATCTGATCGCGTCCGCCTGGACCGCGGTGCGCGCCATGATCGTGTCGGCGGCGGAGGACGAGCGTAGTGAGCTGCGGTTGCGGGTGCGGGCGTCGTTGCTGTCGTTGGGGGCGCGGATGGCTGCGGAGCCCTTGATGCAGGGCAAGGTGGATCGGTGGGTCGAGGATGCGGCGGTGCATGTCGTGACGACGTATCGCAAGGAGATCACCTTGCTCATCACCGACACCGTGGCCGGTTGGGACGCCGAGCACACCACGCGGAAGATCGAGGCGCATATTGGGCGTGATCTGCAGTTCATCCGGATCAACGGCACGGTGGTGGGGTCGTTGGCCGGTTTGCTGATCTATACGGTTTCTCGGGCGCTCGGGGCGTAGGCCTCCGGCGGTGGGTGGGGCGGTGCGATGCCTGCGGCGTCCTGCTGGTGTTCGGTGGCGGTGCGCCCTCCCTCCCGATGTGGCCGGTCCCGGCGCTCCTCGTGGCGGAGGGCCGGGGCCGGGGATCAGGAGGGCCGTGTGGTGGCCTACTGGGGCTCGCTGTGGGTCTTGTTGCGGCGGCGGAGCAGGAGCATGCCGCCTGCCAGGGCGGTGATGCCGGTGGCTGCTGTCCAGCCGATGAGCTCGTTGGAGCCGGTGGCCGCCAGGTCGCCGGTGGCGGCGGTGGAGGGGGAGGGGGAGGCCGCGGTTCCCGTCTGTGGGCGGGGGTCCGAACCCGTGCCGGATGCTGTGCCGGATGCCGTCGGCTTGGGGGAGTCGGCCGGGTCGGCTGTGGTCCTGTCTCGGGTGAACGTCAGGGTGCCGAAGCCCAGTTGGTCGTAGCCGCCGCTGTTGGGGCCGTAGTCGCCGCCGCCTCCCTCGGGGGCGGACTTCGCGGCGATCTGGGTGAGGTATGTCGCCGACAGGCCTTGGCGCTTGGTGTAGTGGTTGGCGATCATTGCCCAGATCGGGCGGGTCATCGCCGGATCGACGGGGGCGGCCTCGGTCACGGTTTCCGAGCCCGACCAGCCGTTGATCGCACCCTTCCTGCGGGTGTTGTCGGTGAACGGTACGTCCCCGCCCATGGCCCACTTGGCCACGTACTGGGCGCCCTTGAAGAAGCGGTTGTCGTCGTAGCCGTACAGGTCGATGCCCTGGTTCCAGGCCATCTCGCAGAAGGTGCCCATCAGGCCGACGCCGAGCAGGGCGTGGCCCTGGTCGCGGCCCGCCTCCAGCCACTCGGCGAGGCCGTCGTCGTGCACCACGGGGATGGCGTTCCTGATGGAGCCGAGGCCCTCGCCGTGCTTGAAGTACTCGACGGCACGGGCGACCTGGGCCTTGTCGTCGCAGAAGATGCCGGTGGCCAGGACGCAGCACATGGCGGTGAGGTCCCAGTTGGTCCAGTAGTTGGAGACGACGGCGCCGTTGTGGTTGGCCAGGAAGTCGTCGCTGAGGGGCGCGAAGACCTTGGTCAGCATCTCCTGGAAGCGGTCGAGCTCGAAGTCGGGGTGGTCGCGGACCAGCTCGGCCGCGTTGGCGATCTGGTAGCCGTACAGGCCCGCGGCCAGGAAGCGGTCGGCGCTGCCCGCGAGACCGGTCAGCTTGGCCGACCAGGCGTTGAGGATCGCCACGGCGGTTTCGAGGTGCGCGTCGTCTCCGCTGATACGTCCGCGCAGGGCGTTCTGGTAGGCGGCGTGCACGTCGTTGTAGAGGGTCGCGTAGTTCTGCGGCGAGCCCCCTCCCCGGTACACGGTCGCCTGCGGGTTGGCCGTCCAGCCGCTCTGCGCGTGCCGGTTGGCGGTCAGCTTGGCGAAACCGGCCGTGTAGGGCGCGGCACCGGCCTTCACCTTCGCGGCCATACGGCCGAGGTCGGCGCCGGTGTGCAGGAGGCCGGGATGGGCGTGGGCGTGGGCGCCGGCCGCGACGGCAGGGGTGGGCAGCACCGCCGTACCGATACCGACGGCTCCGGCTGCCGCGCCCGCGGCCTTGAGCATGCTCCGGCGGCTGATCTGTCGTGTCACGTCGTCAATTCCTCGCGTGCCTGCGGCTGGGGACGGTGAGGAGACGGAGGGAGACTGCGGGGGATAACAGAAACTCCGCACGCCGAGCACAGAACCTC
Source organism: Streptomyces sp. (assembly GCA_013362785.1). Taxonomy (GTDB): domain Bacteria; phylum Actinomycetota; class Actinomycetes; order Streptomycetales; family Streptomycetaceae; genus Streptomyces. The sequence continues at coordinate 5,333 of JABFVM010000160.1, forward strand.
GACGCCGATGAGGAGCCCTCTCTCATGACCATCCGCAGGATCGTGCACAACGAGCAGGTCGAGTCCGAGGAGGGAATGGCCACCAGTCGTGACTTCTACGGCCTTCTCGGCTTCGAGGAGGTCATGCACATGGGCTGGGTGATGACCATGGCGTCGCCTTCCAACCCCACCGCCCAGATCAGCTTCTTCACCGAGGAACGCACCGCCCCCGTCGTCCCCGACCTCAGCGTGGAGGTCGAGGACGTCGACGCCGTGTACGCGCAGGTGGTGGCTTCGGGGGCGGACGTCGTACGGGAGCTACGGGATGAGGAATGGGGGGTACGGCGGTTCTTCGTACGGGATCCGAACGGGCGGGTGGTGAATGTGCTGAGCCACCAGCGGTAGTCAGCCCCGCCGGTCCGCCACCGCCCAGGACGCCAGGGCGACCGCACCGGCGACCCCGAACACCGCGGGCCAGGCGCCCACCTTCTTGGCCAGCGGATGCGAACCGGCGAACCCGGCGACGTAGGCCGCCGTCAGCGCGCCCGCGGCCTTCCCGCCCGCCCGCTGCCGCCACTGCTGGGCGGCCGCGGCGCCCGCGACGGCCAGTACGGCCCCGCCGAGCTGCCGCTTCTTCGTCCAGCGGGCCACCCCGTACCCGCCGACGAGCCCGCCGGCCGCGACCGCCGCGCTGGGGATCCTCGCCATGTGTGCCTCCAACCAGTCCCACTACGTCGAATTACGTGCCGACGAGGCTAACCGGCCCCGTCCTTCCGCAGCTCGGCGCGGGTGCGCAGCTCGGTGGCGTAGCCCGAGCCGATGGCGCATCCGGCGGCCGTGAGGGCGAGGGCCAGGACGGCCGGGTTGAGGTATCCGGGCACGTCACCGCTGTCGTAGCTGACATGGCTGTCGCCTTCGCTTGTCTCGCAGACGAAGGCCAGGGGGATGAACTGGACCGAATAGTCCGGCGTACGGCACGGGCGGGGCGGGGTCGAGTCGGCTCCGCCGTCCTGCGCCGTCATGACCGGGCCGCAGAGGGTGAGCAGTCCCCACGCGTACAGGGCACAGGCGCCGGCGCCCGCGAGGGCGGCGAGGCCGCGCAGTACGACGGGGGAGCCGCTTCGCCGTATGCCCTGGTCGGACAGGGTGCGGCCGCCGTAGCCGCAGAGAGCGACGGCGGCTGCGGACGCGATCACGACGAGGAGCAGGAGCAGCAGTAACACGTGACCTCCGGGCAGCTGGGTGTCACACGATGTCGGCCAGGCGGTGCACCTGGTCCGGGTCGAGGCCGTAGCAGTAGAGCATGACCTCGTCGGCGCCCAGGTCGGCGAAGGCGGTGAGGGCGGCGCGGATCTCGGCCGGGGTGGTGAGCAGGCCGGCCGTCATGCGGTCGGGTGTGCCGGTGAAGGCGTAGTACGCGTGCATGCGGGCGCGGGCGTCGTCGAGCACGTGCTCGGGGCCGAGCGCGACGTTCACCTGGGCCACCAGGCGGGGGTCGCCGTCGCGGCCGTGGTCCTTCCAGAAGCCGCGGACCGTGTCGAACAGGCCGCCCGCCCAGGACGGTGCCGCCGCGGCGAGGAAGCCGTGGCCCCAGCGGGCGACGCGTTCGAGGGCGACCGGCTTGAAGCCGCCGAAGAGCAGCTCCGGGCCGCCGAGGCGGGCGGGCACCGGGCCGATCGGGCCGACGCCGTCGCCGTAGGGCTCGCCGTGCCACAGGCGGCACATCGTCTCCATCTGCTGGTCCAGGCGCCGGCCCCGGGTGCGCAGGTCGGTGCCGGTGGCGCGGTGGTCGTCCTCCCGGCCGCCGATGCCCAGGCCGAGGACCAGGCGGCCGTCGGTCATCCGGTCCAGGGTGGCGGCCTGCTTGGCCAGCAGGGCGGTGTCGCGCAG
>JABFVM010000516.1 GCA_013362785.1 Streptomyces sp.
GTGCCAGGCGGTGGAGATGCCCAGGATGCCGCCGCCGATCACGAGAAGGTCGTACGACGCCTTGGCGAGCTGCTCCCGGGTCTCGGCTCGGCTCGGGTTGAAGCCGGAGGCCGGGCGCGTACCGAGGGCAGGCACGGACTGCAGGGTGGACTGACTGGTCATTTCGGGTTCTTACTCCTCATCAGAGTTCGAGGGCTGGCGGCGGTCGTCAGCTCTCGTCGTCCTCGATCCAGCCCATGGTCCGGTCAACGGCCTTGAGCCAGCTCTTGTACTCACGGTCGCGGGTCTCCGCGTCCATGCGGGGGGTCCACTCGGCGGCCCGGCGCCAGTTGGCGCGCAGTTCGTCCGTGCTGGACCAGAAGCCGACGGCGAGACCGGCGGCGTAGGCGGCACCGAGGCAGGTGGTCTCGGCGACCATCGGACGCACCACCGGCGCGTCCAGGACATCCGAGAGCTGCTGCATCAGCAGGTTGTTGGCGGTCATGCCGCCGTCGACCTTGAGGGTGGACAGCTCGACACCGGAGTCCTTCGTCATGGCGTCGGCGATCTCCCGCGTCTGCCAGGCGGTGGCCTCCAGGACGGCACGCGCGAGGTGCGCCTTGGTGACGTACCGGGTCAGACCGGCGATCACACCGCGGGCGTCGGAACGCCAGTGCGGGGCGAACAGACCGGAGAAGGCCGGCACGAAGTAGGCGCCGCCGTTGTCCTCGACCGAGAGCGCGAGCGTCTCGATCTCGGCGGCCGTGGAGATCAGGCCCATCTGGTCCCGCATCCACTGCACCAGCGAACCGGTGACGGCGATCGAGCCCTCGAGGGCGTAGACCGTGTCCTGGTCGCCGATCTTGTAGCCGACGGTGGTCAGCAGACCCGCGTACGAGTTGATGATCTTGTCGCCGGTGTTCATCACCATGAAGGTGCCGGTGCCGTACGTCGACTTGGTCTCGCCCTCGGCGAAACAGGTCTGGCCGAACAGGGCCGCCTGCTGGTCGCCGAGCGCGGAGGCGACCGGGATGCCGCCGAGCAGGTCGCCCAGCTTGCCGCCGGTGATCTCGCCGTAGACCTCCGCGGAGGAGCGGATCTCGGGCAGGATCTGCAGCGGCACGCCGATCGACTCGGCGATCTTGTCGTCCCACTCCATGGTGTGCAGGTTCATCAGCATGGTGCGGGACGCGTTGGTGACGTCGGTGACGTGCTTGCCGCCGTCGACACCGCCGGTCAGGTTCCAGATGACCCAGGTGTCCATGGTGCCGAAGAGGATGTCGCCCGCCTCGGCGCGCTCCTTCAGACCCTCGACGTTGTCCAGCAGCCAGCGGGCCTTGGGACCGGCGAAGTAGGAGGCGAGGGGGAGACCGGTCTCGCGGCGGAAGCGGTCCTGGCCGACGTTGCGGCCGAGCTCCTTGCAGAGCCCGTCGGTGCGGGTGTCCTGCCAGACGATGGCGTTGTGGACGGGCTCACCGGTGTTCTTGTCCCACAGCACGGTGGTCTCGCGCTGGTTGGTGATGCCGATGGCCTTGATGTCGTCACGGGTGATGCCGGCCTTCTGGATGGCTCCGGCGACGACCTCCTGGACGTTGGTCCAGATCTCGTTGGCGTTGTGCTCGACCCAGCCCGGCTTCGGGAAGATCTGCTCGTGCTCCTTCTGGTCGACGGAGACGATACGGCCGTCGCGGTCGAAGACGATGCAGCGGGACGAGGTGGTGCCCTGGTCGATCGCGGCGATGAAGGGGCCGGCGGTGTGGGCGTCGGTCACTGTTAGCTCCTGGAAGTTCCGTGGTTATGGGGCTTTACGTACGGCGCGCGCTGAGAGTTTCGATGCGGCTCACCCGGATGGGTGAAGCTCATGGATCCTCTCTGTTCAGCACTGTTCCTAAGCGAACGCGACGTTGTAGATGCCTGCCGCGATGGCGCCGCCGATGAGCGGACCGACCACCGGGATCCAGGCGTAGCCCCAGTCGGAGCCACCCTTGTTGGGCAGGGGCAGAAGGGCGTGCACGATACGCGGACCGAGGTCACGGGCCGGGTTGATCGCGTAACCCGTCGGGCCGCCGAGCGACAGACCGATCGAGACGACCACGAGTGCGGTGATCAGGGCGCCCAGGGTGCCCAGACCCTTGCCACTGTCGTTCAGGCCCTGGGTGAGGACCGCGAGCACCAGCACGATCGTGCCGATGATCTCCGTGAGGAGGTTCTGCACCGCGTTCCGGATCTCGGGACCGGTGGAGAAGATGCCCAGGACCGGGCCGGCGCCCTTCTCCTGTGCCTCGACGGCCTTGGCCGCCGTGGCCTGCGCACCCGGACCGCCGACGATCTCCTTGTCGGTGAGGTGGGCGTGGAACTGGCCGTAGTAGGCGACCCAGACCAGAGCCGCACCGATCATGGCGCCGAGGAACTGACCGGCGAAGTACGTCGGAACGTTGCTCCAGTCGTTGTCCTTGATCGCCAGAGCGACCGTCACGGCCGGGTTCAGGTGGGCGCCGGACAGCGGCGCCGAGGTGTAGACCGCCGTGAGCACTGCGAAGCCCCACCCGAAGGTGATGGCGAGCCAGCCGGCGTTGCGAGCCTTGGAGGCCTTCAGCGTGACGGCGGCGCAGACGCCACCGCCGAGCAGGATGAGTATGGCGGTACCGATGGTCTCGCCGATGAAGATGTCGGAGCTGGACACCCGCGACTCCTTTGTCCTTCGTCCAGGGGAAGCCGAACCCCGGGTCCCACCGGTGGTTCGCGTTGCCCTCGGGGGTGAGGGCGATGCCGGCCCTTGGCACTGTCACACTCTAGCGCGTATTGCCGGTAGGTGTTCGACAATGCCGACCGATGGACGGGAGTCTTGCCCCGGTGTGAGGGATGCGTCAAGGCCTCTGTCGTTGAATGCGCGATCGTTGTTGGTTGTGTTGCTTTATCGATATGTCGATAGCAGGCCGGGTGCATGACGAAGGCCGGGACGTCCTACGACGCCCCGGCAGCCACTCACATCCCGCGCGGGACGCCGATGCGCCCCGCGTATGTCCTCAGAAGCGCCCGGCGCCCAGGTCCCGCGACACCGCACGGGCGCAGTCCCGCACCGCCGCGATCAGCTCGGGACGCAGCTCGCCGTCCCGGCACAGCCGCTCCACGGCGCCGGTGATGCCGACCGCGCCGACCGGCATGCGGCGCCGGTCGTGGATGGGGGCGGCCACGGAGGCGACGCCCTCCCAGGTCTCCTCGACGTCGGCCGCATATCCACGCGCGCGTGTCATGTCGAGGAGGTGCTCGAAGCCGTCCAGCTCGCACACGGTGCGGTCCGTGAAGCCCTTGCGGTCGGCGTCGATCGCCTCGCTGTGCGCGACCGGGTCGTACGCCGACAGGACCTTGCCCAGCGCCGTGGAGTGCAGCGGCTGCATGGCCCCTATCTCCAGCACCTGCCGGCTGTCGTCGGGGCGGAAGACATGGTGGACGATCAGTACGCCCTGCTGGTGCAGGACGCCCAGATAGACGCTCTCCCCGCTGGAACGGGCCAGGTCGTCCGTCCACACCAGCGCGCGCGCCCGCAGCTCGTGCACATCCAGATAGGTGGTGCCCAGGCGCAGCAGCTCCGCGCCCAGCTGGTAGCGCCCGGAGGCGTCGTCCTGCTCGACGAAGCCCTCCTGCTGGAGGGTGCGCAGAATGCCGTGGGCCGTGCCCTTGGCGAGGCCCAGCGACGAGGCGATGTCCGACAGGCCGAGGCGTCGCTCACCGCCCGCGAGGAGCCGCAGCATCGCGGCCGCCCGTTCGAGCGACTGGATGTTCCGTGCCATCGCCGTACTGCCTCCGTCCCCTTCGACCGTCGACCTTCACGACGTCGCTGCCGCCGTTCGGCAATGTCGAACACTACCGGTCGATGCCGACCTCCCGCTAATGGTCGGGCCGTATCCGTCCGCTTCTGTTGTGTCAGTCGTATCCGGCAGTCGGCCCGCCGGTCATCCTCGTCCGTCACGTGGACGCCCCTGACCATCCGGACGCGGTCCCGGCTACGCTGGCGGCGTGCGTCCACCGCGGACTGTTCCGTGAAGGGCGCAAAGCCGACAGCCGTCGCACTCCAGGGAGCCCCTTAATGGCCTCGTTGCCACCGACCCCTTCCGCCGACAGCCGGACCCGTGTGTCCGCGCTCCGAGAGGCGCTCGCCACCCGAGTGGTGGTCGCCGACGGAGCGATGGGCACCATGTTGCAGGCCCAGGACCCCACTCTTGAGGACTTCGAGAACCTTGAGGGCTGCAACGAGATCCTCAACCTGACCCGCCCCGACATCGTGCGCTCGGTCCACGAGGCGTACTTCGACACGGGCGTGGACTGCGTCGAGACGAACACGTTCGGCGCCAACCACTCGGCCATGGCCGAGTACGACATCGCCGACCGGGTCTACGAGCTGTCCGAGGCGGGCGCCCGTATCGCCCGCGAGACGGCCGACGCGTTCGGCGCCCGCGACGGCCGCCAGCGGTGGGTGCTCGGCTCGATCGGACCCGGCACGAAGCTGCCGACCCTCGGCCACATCGGCTACGGCACCCTGCGCGACGGCTTCCAGGCCAACGCCGAGGGCCTGCTCGCCGGCGGCGCCGACGCCCTGATCGTGGAGACCACGCAGGACCTGCTGCAGACCAAGTCGTCGATCCTGGGCGCCCGGCGCGCCATGGAGGCGACCGGCGCCGTGGTGCCGCTGCTGGTCTCGATGGCCTTCGAGACGACCGGCACCATGCTGCTCGGCTCCGAGATCGGCGCCGCGCTGACCGCGCTGGAGCCCCTCGGCATCGACATGATCGGCCTGAACTGCTCGACCGGCCCCGCCGAGATGAGCGAGCACCTGCGCTATCTGGCCCGGCACTCGCGCACCCCGCTGCTGTGCATGCCGAACGCCGGTCTGCCGATCCTCACCAAGGACGGCGCCCACTTCCCGCTCGACCCCGAGGGCCTGGCCGACGCCCAGGAGACCTTCGTACGGGACTACGGCCTGAACCTCATCGGCGGCTGCTGCGGCACCACCCCCGAGCATCTGAGGCAGCTCGTGGAGCGGGTCCGGGAAGCCACGCCGGTGGAGCGCAGCCCGCAGCCCGAGCCGGGCGCCGCCTCCCTCTACCAGACCGTCCCGTTCCGCCAGGACACCTCCTACCTGGCCATCGGCGAGCGCACCAACGCCAACGGCTCCAAGAAGTTCCGCGAGGCGATGCTTCAGGCCCGCTGGGACGACTGCGTGGAGATGGCGCGCGAGCAGATCCGCGAGGGCGCGCACATGCTCGACCTGTGCGTGGACTACGTCGGCCGGGACGGCGTCGCCGACATGGAGGAGCTGGCCGGCCGCTTCGCCACCGCCTCCACGCTGCCGATCGTGCTGGACTCCACCGAGGTCGACGTCATCCAGGCGGGCCTGGAGAAGCTCGGTGGCCGCGCGGTCATCAACTCGGTGAACTACGAGGACGGCGACGGCCCCGAGTCCCGCTTCGCCAAGGTCACCAAGCTGGCCCAGGAGCACGGCGCCGCCCTGATCGCGCTGACCATCGACGAGGAGGGCCAGGCCCGCACCCCGGAGAAGAAGGTCGAGATCGCCGAGCGGCTGATCGAGGACTTGACGACGAACTGGGGCATCCTGGAGTCGGACATCCTCATCGACACCCTGACCTTCACCATCTGTACCGGTCAGGAGGAGTCCCGTGGGGACGGCGTCGCCACCATCGAGGCGATCCGCGAACTCAAGCGCCGCCACCCGGACGTGCAGACCACCCTGGGCCTGTCGAACATCTCCTTCGGCCTGAACCCGGCCGCCCGCATCCTGCTCAACTCCGTCTTCCTGGACGAGTGCGTGAAGGCGGGCCTGGACTCGGCGATCGTCCACGCGTCGAAGATCCTGCCGATCGCCCGGTTCAGCGAGGAAGAGGTCCAGACGGCCCTCGACCTGATCCACGACCGCCGCCGCGAGGGCTACGACCCCCTCCAGAAGCTCATGCAGCTCTTCGAGGGCGCCACCGCGAAGTCCCTGAAGGCCGGCAGGGCCGAGGAACTCGCCGCCCTGCCGCTGGAGGAGCGCCTCAAGCGCCGCATCATCGACGGCGAGCGCAACGGCCTGGAGGCCGACCTCGACACGGCCCTTGAGGACACGCCGGCCCTGGACATCGTCAACAACACGCTGCTGGACGGCATGAAGGTGGTCGGCGAGCTGTTCGGCTCCGGCCAGATGCAGCTGCCGTTCGTCCTGCAGTCCGCCGAGGTGATGAAGGCCGCCGTCGCCTATCTCGAACCGCACATGGAGAAGTCCGACGCCGACGGCAAGGGCACCATCGTGCTGGCGACCGTGCGCGGCGACGTGCACGACATCGGCAAGAACCTGGTGGACATCATCCTGTCCAACAACGGCTACAACGTGGTCAATCTGGGCATCAAGCAGCCGGTCTCCGCGATCCTGGACGCCGCCGAGGAGCACCGGGCCGACGTCATCGGCATGTCCGGCCTCCTGGTCAAGTCCACGGTGATCATGAAGGAGAACCTGGAGGAGCTCAACCAGCGCGGCCTCGCGACGGACTACCCCGTCATCCTCGGCGGCGCCGCCCTCACCCGCGCGTACGTCGAGCAGGACCTGCACGAGATCTACCAGGGCGAAGTCCGCTACGCCCGCGACGCGTTCGAGGGCCTGCGCCTGATGGACGCCCTCATCGGCGTCAAGCGCGGCGTCCCCGGCGCGAAGCTGCCCGAGCTCAAGCAGCGCAGGGTCAGGACCGCGGCGACCGCGGCCGTCCTGGAGGAGCGCCCCGAGGAAGGGCACGTCCGCTCCGACGTCGCCACCGACAACCCGCTCCCCGAGCCGCCGTTCTGGGGCACCCGCGTCATCAAGGGCATCCAGCTCAAGGAGTACGCGTCCTGGCTCGACGAGGGCGCCCTCTTCAAGGGGCAGTGGGGCCTGAAGGAGACCCGCACCGGAGACGGCCCGTCGTACCAGGAACTCGTCGAGACCGAGGGCCGCCCCCGGCTGCGCGGCCTGCTCGACAAGCTCCAGACGGAGAACCTCCTCGAAGCGGCTGTGGTCTACGGCTACTTCCCGTGCGTCTCCAAGGACGACGACCTGATCCTGCTGGACGAACACGGCAACGAACGCACCCGCTTCACCTTCCCGCGCCAGCGCCGCGGCCGGCGCCTGTGCCTGGCGGACTTCTTCCGCCCGCAGGAGTCGGGTGAGACGGACGTCGTGGGCCTCCAGGTGGTCACCGTCGGCTCGCGGATCGGCGAGGAGACGGCACGCATGTTCGAGGCGAACGCCTACCGCGACTACCTGGAGCTGCACGGCCTGTCCGTGCAGCTGGCCGAGGCCCTCGCCGAGTACTGGCACGCGCGCGTGCGCTCAGAGCTCGGCTTCGCCGGTGAGGACCCGGCCGAGATCGAGGACATGTTCGCGCTGAAGTACCGGGGTGCCCGCTTCTCGCTGGGCTACGGCGCCTGCCCGAACCTGGAGGACCGGTCCAAGATCGCCGACCTGCTCCAGCCGGAGCGCATCGGCGTCCACCTGTCCGAGGAGTTCCAGCTGCACCCCGAGCAGTCCACGGACGCGATCGTGATCCACCACCCGGAGGCGAAGTACTTCAACGCCCGCTGACGAACACCCCGCCGGGGCGGCATCGACGCACGTCAGAGCCTCCCCCGGCGTATCCACGGTGTGCCCCGGACCACGCCGAATAAACGAGGCACATCGTCCGGGGCGGACGTACACTGGTCGGTCCACCGCAGGCCGGTTCCCTCGCTGGGAACCGGCCTGACCGCCCCTTCAAGGAGGTACGTGGATGACCAGCACGGTCCCCGCACCAGGAACCCGTACGGCCGAGGGCTCCGCCCTGCAAGCCGTGCTGCTCGACATGGACGGAACCCTGGTGGACACGGAGGGGTTCTGGTGGGACGTCGAGGTCGAGATCTTCGCGAGCCTCGGCCACACCCTCGACGACACCTGGCGCCATGTCGTGGTCGGCGGCCCCATGACCCGCAGCGCCGGGTTCCTCATCGAGGCCACCGGCGCCGACATCGGCCTCGCCGAGCTCACGGTGCTGCTCAACCAGGGCTTCGAGGACCGCATCGACCGGGCCCTGCCGCTGATGCCGGGAGCCGCCCGGCTGCTGGCCGAGCTCGCCGCGTACGAGATCCCGACGGCCCTGGTCTCCGCCTCGCACCGGCGCATCATCGACCGTGTGCTCACCTCGCTCGGCCCCCAGCACTTCGCGCTGACCGTCGCCGGTGACGAGGTGCCCCGCACCAAGCCCCACCCGGACCCGTATCTGCTGGCCGCAGCAGGTCTCGGCGCCGACCCGGCCAGATGCGCCGTCGTCGAGGACACCGCGACCGGCGTCGCCGCGGCCGAGGCCGCCGGCTGCCATGTGGTGGCCGTACCGTCGGTGGCACCGATCACCCCGGCCGCCCGGCGCACCGTCGTGACCTCGCTGGAACAGGTCGATCTGGCATTTCTGCGCGGGCTCATGGCGGCGTGACAACGGAAATGCGCACGGCGTTCACGCAGCGTGCAACATCGTTAAGCGCAGAAATTCCGCAACGAAATTCGAACGCCCGGGGCGGCCGAATTCAGGCGCCCCTGCCAAGACTGTTCAGTTTGTGATGTTCACCACTCCACATGGGTTCGGAGGGCGTCCCGCACGGGCCGTCCCGCCCTCCGTGAAGGGCTTTCGGAGCGCCCTTGTGTCCCGATTGATGGATCGGTGCACGAATCCTTCCACTGTCAGGGATCCGGTCCGTCCGCACCCGATTCCGCTCCGTGAGGGGGCCTCAACTCCGGTGGCCGCGAACCGTCCTGCGGGCGCGGACTAATCTCGTCGCGAGAACATCGCACTTACCCCGTGATCCGCCGCGACACCCCTGCATGCCGGGTACACGGAGTCGACAGCTGGAGAAACCCGAGCATGAACCGCAAGACTTTGGTGCTGCCGGCCGTCATCGGCCTGCTCGCGCCGGTTCTCGTCGCCTGTGGCGGAACCGACAGCGGCAGTGACAACGGCGACGCGATCGTCGTCGGCACCACGGACGCGTTCACTGCCTCGAAGGACGCCCCCGCCCCGCTCGACCCCGCCTACGCCTACGACGTCGGCACCTGGAACATCCTCCGTCAGACCGTGCAGACCCTGATGATCCAGCCCCGCGGCGAGGGCGCCCCGGTGCCCGAGGCCGCCCAGAGCTGCGGCTTCACAGACAGCGGCAACGAACGCTACGCCTGCACCCTGCGCGAGGACCTCAAGTTCGCGAACGGCGACCCCGTCACCGCGGACGACGTGAAGTACTCCATCGACCGCGCCCGCGCCCTCAAGGCCGACAGCGGCGTCTTCGCCCTGCTGTCCACCATCGACACCGTCGAGACCCAGGGCGACCGCGAGGTCATCTTCCACCTCAAGACCGCCGACGCCACCTTCCCGTTCAAGCTGTCCACCCCGGTCGCCGGCATCGTCGACCCGGACATCTACGGCAAGGACAAGCTGCGCGACGGCTTCGAGGTCGACGGCTCCGGCCCGTACACCCTCCAGGCCGAGGTCAAGAACGACGAGCTGGTCTCCGCCGTGTTCACCAAGAACCCCGACTACAAGGGGAGCCTGAAGGTGAACAACGACAAGGTCGAACTGCGCAACTTCGCCGACGCCGACGCCATGGGCACCGCCCTCTCCGACGGCGACATCGACCTGATGACCCGCACCATGTCGCCCGAGCAGATCCAGAAGCTGTCGGCCGACTCCGACGACACCACCGACCTCGTCGACATGTCCGGCCTGGAAATCCGCTACCTGGCCTTCAACACCAACGACTCCGCCGTCAGGAGCAAGGCCGTCCGCCAGGCGATGGCCCAGGTCATCGACCGCGGCGAACTCGTCTCCAAGGTCTACGGCTCCCAGGCCGAACCGCTGTACTCGCTGGTCCCCGCCAGCATCACCGGCCACTCCAACTCGTTCTTCAACAAGTACGGCGACCCCGACGCCGGCAAGGCCAAGTCCCTGCTGGAGAAGGCCGGCATCACCACCCCGGTGAAGCTGACCCTGCACTACACCACCGACCACTACGGCCCGGCCACGAAGACGGAGTTCGAGCTGCTGCGCAAGCAGCTCAACGACAGCGGGCTGTTCGACGTCGACATCCAGGGCGCCCCCTGGGCGACCTTCCGGCCCGCCGAGCAGAAGGGCGCCTACGAGGTCTACGGCATGGGCTGGTTCCCGGACTTCCCCGACGCCGACAACTACCTCGCCCCGTTCCTCGACAAGGACAACTTCCTCGGCTCGCCGTACGCCAACAGCACGATCCGCAACACCCTGATCCCGGAGTCCCGGCGCGCCGCCGACCGCCTCGCCGCCGCCGGCAACCTGACCGAGATCCAGAACATCGTGGCCAACGACGTGCCGGTGATCCCGCTGTGGCAGGGCAAGCAGTACGTCGCCGCGGGGGACGACGTCACGGGTACGGCGTATGCGCTCAACTCCTCCTCGACCCTTCAGCTGTGGGAGCTCGGCCGTGGCGTGAGCGGCTGACGTCTCTCCGCCCGGCGCCCAGGACCAACGGCGCCGGGCCAGGCCCGGGCACCAGGACGAGACCCGGGTTCCTCACAACGACGACAAGGCACTCGTACGTGAACATACGCAACCAGTGGCCAGTCCTGCCCGTCGTGGCAGGGCTGGCCTCCGGCCTGCTGACCGGCTGCGGAACCGAGACGGGCGACTCCGGGGGGACCGGCACCTCGGTGGTCATGGGAATGTCCGACGACATCCTGGCCACCGACCCCGCGTCCGGCTACGACCCCGGCTCCTGGCTGTTGTTCAACAACGTCTTCCAGTCCCTGCTCAGCTTCCCCAAGGGCGCCACCGAGCCGCAGCCGGAGGCCGCCGAGCAGTGCACCTTCGCCGACACCAGGGCCACGGTCTACAAGTGCACCCTCCGGGACGGCCTGAAGTTCAGCAACGGTGACGCGCTCACCTCGGCCGACGTCAAGTTCTCCTTCGACCGCATGCTGAAGATCAACGACCCCGACGGCCCCGCGGTCATGTTCCCCACCCTCGACAAGGTGGAGACCCCGGACGACAAGACGGTCGTCTTCCGGCTCAACACCCCCGACGCCACCTTCCCGAGCAAGATCGCCTCCGGCGCCGGCTCCATCGTCGACGAGGACCAGTACGACGCGAAGGGCCTGCGCAAGGACGGCGCCGCCGTCGGCTCCGGCCCCTACCAGCTCGACACCTTCGACGACGACGAGGCCGTGTTCTCCGTCAACGAGAACTACAAGGGCAACGCCGAGGTGCAGAACTCCGGCGTCACGCTGAAGTTCTTCCACGGCGACCAGGACGCCCTGAAGAAGGCCCTGATCGACAACGACGTCGACATCGCCTACCGCGGACTCACCTCGGGCGACATCGCCGGCATCGAGAAGTCCGGCGACGACTCCGGCGTGGAGGTCGTCGAGGGCAGCAGCGCCGAGGTCCAGCACCTCGTCTTCAACATGGACGACCCGGTCGCCGGAAAGCTCGGCGTCCGCAAGGCCATGGCCTACCTCATCGACCGTGACGCCCTCATCAAGGACGTCTACCAGGGCACCGCCCAGCCGCTGTACTCGATCATCCCGGCGGGCATCGGCGGCCACAACACGGCGTTCTTCGACACCTACGGCGCCCGCCCCTCCAAGGCCAAGGCCGCCGCCGCACTGCAGGACGAGGGCATCAACGGCAAGGTCAAGCTGACCCTGTGGTCCACCCCCTCGCGCTACGGCCCCGCCACCGACCAGGAGCTCAAGGCGATCGCCCAGCAGCTCAACGACAGCGGCCTGTTCGACGCCGACGTGCAGTCCGTCGCGTTCGACCAGTACGAGAAGGACGTCTCCGCCGGCAAGTACGGCGTGTACGTGAAGGGCTGGATCCCGGACTACCCGGACGCCGACAACTTCACGTCCCCCTTCTTCGGCAAGGGCAACGTGCTGAGCAACAACTACAGCAACAACGCGATCACCGGCTCGCTCATCCCGCGCACCGCCGCCGAGAGCGACCGCTCCGCGACGGACGACGAGTTCGGCAAGCTCCAGGACATCGTCGCCAAGGAACTCCCCGTCCTGCCGGTCTGGCAGGCCAAGCAGTACGCCGTCGTCCGTGACGACGTGTACGGCCTGGAGTACTGCCTCGACGCCTCCACCGTCTTCCGCTTCTGGGAGCTCAACAAGGGCTGACGCACGGCCGTACCGCACACACGCTGAAGGCGCCCCCTTCTCCGGAAAGGGGCGCCCTCTTCGTCGTGGCGCGGACTCCTGGCGCGGACTCCTGGCGCGGACTCCCGGCTCTACTGCGCGCCGGGACGCACCAGCCCGCTCTCGTACGCGTACACCGCCGCCTGGACCCGGTCACGCAGCCCCAGCTTGGTCAGCACATGCCCCACATGCGTCTTCACGGTGGTCTCGCTGACGAACAGATCCGCCGCGATCTCCGCGTTGGACAGGCCCCGTGCCACCAGCTTCAGCACCTCCACCTCGCGCTCGGTGAGCGTGTGCAGGGTGTCCGGGACCGGCTCGTCGCCGGACGGCAGATGCGTGGCGTACTTGTCGAGCAGCCGGCGCGTGATGCTCGGCGCGAGCATCGCCTCACCGGCGGCCACCACACGGATCGCCTGCACCAGCTCATTGGCCGGGGCGTCCTTCAGCAGGAAGCCACTGGCGCCCGCCTTCAGCGCCTCCACCACATACTCGTCGAGATCGAACGTGGTCAGCACCAGCACCTTCGCCGGGCCGTCCCGGCCGGGGCCGGTGATCTGCCGCGTCGCCTCCACCCCGTCCATCCGGGGCATACGGATATCCATCAGGACCACGTCGGGCTGCAGCGCCCGCACCTGGTCGAGGGCCTGGAGACCGTCACCGGCCTCGCCCACGACCGCGATGTCCTGCTCCGCCTCCAGAATCATCCGGAAGCCGGTACGCAGCAGCGGCTGGTCGTCGACCAGTAGGACACGGATGGCCACGTAAGTCTCCTTCGCTAGTCCGGCCCCATTCTGCCCTGCGCACCGCCACCGGACTCGCCCGCCCTGACCGGCGGCGACTGCGTCTCCCGGGGGACACCCCCCTCACCCCCGGCCGGACCCGGGTCCGCCACCCTCACCGGCAGCGGATACGGCGGGGGAGTGCCGCCGAATTCCGGGCAGTGGGCCTGGTGATCGCACCAGCCGCACAGCTTGGTCGGCCGGGCACGCCACTCGCCCGTCTCCGTCGCCAGCCGGATCGCCTCCCACAGCGCGAGCAGCTTGCGCTCCACCCGCTCCAGGTCCGCGAGGACAGGGT
Organism: Streptomyces sp.; assembly: GCA_013362785.1. Classification (GTDB taxonomy): domain Bacteria; phylum Actinomycetota; class Actinomycetes; order Streptomycetales; family Streptomycetaceae; genus Streptomyces. The sequence goes on from JABFVM010000516.1 coordinate 13,274, forward strand.
CGTACGTCCGCACGTCACCGCTGCCCAGATAGACCAGCTGGAGCCGGCGCGGGATCACGTTCTTCAGCCGCCACACCACGAGCGCGTAGAACTTCATCTGGAACAGCGCGCCCTCGGCGTACTCGGGCCGGGGCGCCTTTCCTGTCTTGTAGTCGACGATCCGCACCTCGCCCGTCGGCGCCACGTCGACCCGGTCGATGATGCCGCGCAGCCGCAGCCCCGAGTCCAGCTCAGCCTCGACGAACAGCTCCCGCTCGGCCGGCTCCAGCCGGGTCGGATCCTCCAGCCCGAACCAGCGCTCGACGAGCTGCTCCGCCTCCCCGAGCCACGTCGCCAGCCGCTCCCCCTCGGGATCGTCCGCGAACAGCTCCACGACCTCGGGCCTGCTCTCCCGCAGCCGCTCCCACTGACCGGGCACGAGGGACTTGGCACGCGGAGCGGTGCGCTCGGCGGCCGGGGCGTCGAAGAGCCGCTCCAGCACCGCGTGCACCAGCGTGCCCTTCGTCGCCGCCGCACTCGGCTTCTCGGGCAGCCGGTCGATCACCCGGAACCGGTACAGCAGCGGGCACTGCATGAAATCGCTCGCACGCGAGGGCGACAGCGAGGCCGGCGCTATGGCCACCCGAGTGCCACCGTCGGCCGCCGTGGTCGTTCCAGCGCCCGCGCCCGTTCCCGCCTCGACCGGTGCCACCGCACCCTCCGCCGCCCCCGCCGGGGACTCCTCCGCCACCGGACCCGTCACCGGCGCGACGTCACTGCCGCAGCCCGCCGCGGCACCCTCCGTGCTCGTCTCCATGACCACAGACCCTACGGCCCACCACTGACAGTGACCCAGCCGCCGCCATTACGGCCGTGCCCACAGGGAAAACAGAGGGGTGCCGGGGAGAAACGCGTCACCACGGCCGCATACCATCGACCAGAGACCCTTCCGCCCGGCTGGAGCGGAAGACGCTTCGAACGAGGGGACACCGTGGACGAGAGCGGCAGCGGGCAGCCGCGGTCCGGCAACGAGGAATCGGCCGAACGCCACGCACCACCTGCGACCCCGGCCACGGGCCCAGCACGCCCCGGCACACCCCGGCGCGCCACGGGCACCGACGATCCCCCGACACCTCCGACCGACGAACCGACCATGGTGGTACGGCGGTTGGACCTTCCCTCCGACGACAGCGACGCAGACGCGCCGCAGGGGGACGGGCCCGAGGACCGGCCGACTCCGCGGCCCGACGGCGCTGCCGGTGCCGGTGCTGGTGCTGGTGCCGATCGCGATGGCGATACCGGTGGTGCAGCCGACGGGCGTACGGCGGAGGACACCTCGCCCGAGTTCCCCCGCCCCGTCTCGACGACGAAGAGCACCCCCCAGCACACTCCTCAGCACGCCCCTCAGCACACCGCCCAGAACACCGACGGCCCCACCGCCGACCACACGCCCGCCCACACCGACGAGACCCACCGCACCCTCGCCCACACGGGAACCAAAGGGCAGCCGCCCCGGACACCCGAGCCACGGGGCGGACTGCTCATGGGACGCCCCTTCGGAGTCCCCGTCTACGTCGCCCCCAGCTGGTTCCTCGTCGCCGCCCTCATCACCTGGGTCTTCGGCGGCCAGCTCGACCGCGTGCTGCCCGAGCTAGGCGCCGCCCGCTACCTCGTCTCCCTCTTCTTCGCGGTCGCCTTCTACGCCTCCGTCCTCGTCCACGAACTGGCGCACACCGTCGCCGCCCTCCGCTTCAAGCTCCCGGTCCGCCGCATCCAGCTCCAGTTCTTCGGCGGCGTCTCCGAGATCGAGAAGGAGGCCGAGACACCCGGCCGCGAGTTCGTCCTCGCCTTCGTCGGCCCCCTGCTCTCCCTCGTCCTCGCCGGCGTCTTCTACGCCGCCATGCAGCCCGTCGAACCCGGCACCGTCCCCGGCGTCCTGCTGGCCGGCCTGATGATCTCCAACCTCATCGTCGCCGCCTTCAACCTGCTCCCCGGCCTTCCCCTCGACGGCGGCCGCATGCTCCGCGCCGTCGTCTGGAAGATCACCGGCAAACCGATGCACGGCACCATCGCCGCCGCCTGGGTCGGCCGCGCCCTCGCCGTCTCCGTCCTCGTCGGACTCCCGTGGCTCACCCAGTCCGGCGCCCTCGGCTCCGACGCCGTCGACAACGTCGGCATGGACACCGTCATGGACGCCCTGCTCGCCGCCATCCTCGCCGCGATCATCTGGACCGGCGCCGGCAACAGCCTGCGCATGGCCCGCCTGCGCGAACACCTCCCCGACCTGCGCGCCCGCACCCTCACCCGCCGCGCCGTACCCGTAGAGACCGACACCCCCCTCTCCGAGGCCCTGCGCCGCGCCAACACCGCCGGCGCCCGCGCCCTGGTCGTCGTCGACGCCGACGGCAACCCCCTCTCCCTCGTCCGCGAGGCCGCCATCGTCGGCGTACCCGAACACCGCCGCCCCTGGGTCGCCGTCAGCGGCCTCGCCCAGGAACTGACCGACGGCATGCGCGTCTCCGCCGAGCTCTCCGGAGAAGCACTCCTCGACGCCCTGCGGGCCACCCCGGCCACCGAGTACCTGGTGGTCGAGGAGACCGGCGAGATCTACGGCGTCCTGTCCGCGGCCGACGTGGAACGCGCCTTCGTGAAGGCCATGGCCCGCCCCTCCTAGCGCCGGACGCGGTGGTCGGCGGCCCCGGCAAACCCCGGTAGGCTGGTCACATGTCCGAACCGACCGGTGCCGCCCGCAGGCGCGGGCCCTTCAAGGTCGGGGACCAGGTTCAGCTGACCGACCCCAAGGGCCGCCACTACACGTTCACGCTCGAAGCCGGGAAGAACTTCCACACCCACAAGGGTTCCTTCCCGCACGACGAACTGATCGGTGCTCCCGAGGGCAGCGTTGTCCGCACCACCGGGAACGTCGCCTACCTCGCGCTGCGCCCCCTGCTCCCCGACTACGTCCTGTCCATGCCCCGCGGGGCAGCCGTCGTCTACCCGAAGGACGCGGGGCAGATCCTCGCCTTCGCCGACATCTTCCCCGGCGCCCGCGTCGTCGAGGCCGGCGTCGGCTCCGGCTCGCTCAGCAGCTTCCTGCTGCGCGCCATCGGCGACCAGGGCATGCTGCACTCCTACGAGCGCCGCGAGGACTTCGCCGACATCGCCAAGCAGAACGTGGAGCGCTACTTCGGCGGCCCCCACCCCGCCTGGCAGCTCACCGTCGGCGACCTCCAGGACAACCTGTCCGACACCGACGTCGACCGTGTCATCCTCGACATGCTCGCCCCCTGGGAATGCCTGGAGGCCGTCTCCAAGGCCCTCGTCCCCGGCGGCATCGTCTGCTGCTACGTCGCCACCACCACCCAGCTCGCCCGGACCGTCGAGTCCATCCGCGAGATCGGCTGCTTCAACGAGCCGACCGCCTGGGAGACGATGATCCGCAACTGGCACATCGAGGGCCTCGCCGTCCGCCCCGACCACCGGATGATCGGCCACACCGGCTTCCTCCTCACCGCCCGCCGCCTCGCCGACGGAGTCGAGCCGCCCATGCGCCGCCGCCGTCCCGCCAAGGGCGCCTACGGCGAGGACTACGAAGGCCCCAACGCCGACGGAGGCACCGGCCGCTGAGACGGCCCCGTGCCGCGATCAACGTACAAGCGCTGTGGTCGAGTTCCCGGAACCCCTCCGGAACTCGACCACAGCGCCTTTCCGTTGAAGTAAGGGCATACAAGCGGTAAGGGCATACAAGCGACACCCGCGAGCCCCACACGCCCCCCGTGCACCCCCAACCGCCAGGCATCCGGCACCGTAACTACACACCCCCGCCGTTCCCCCGCACTGTGACGTATGGCACCATGCTGGCCACCCCCCCCACCGGCACAGCCCTCACAGGAGACGCTCCTAGTGCAGCAATCCGCCGTCCCGGAACTGGCACACACCCACACCCGACCGATCCACTGGCTCGCCACCGCCACAGCGGTCGCCGCAGTCGTGGCCCTCTCCTCGGTCCTGCAGCCCAACTCGGCGACAGCGGCCCAGAGCACCGGCCCGGACGCGAAGAAACCCACCACGGTCACCACACCCCCCGACCCGGCGCACGTCGACTTCCCGCTCGAATGCGGCCCCGTGAAGGCGGTCGTGGTCAAGAAGGCCACCGGAGACCTCGACGGCGACGGAAGCCCCGAAACCGTGGCCGTCGTGCACTGCGACTCCCCGATGGGCACCCCGCCCGACGGCGTCTACGTCCTCACCCAGGGCGCCGAGACGAACGCGCCCCGCGTCGTCGCGACCCTCGTGAACCCCAAAGAGGGCATCACCGTCAGTGACATCGCGGTGCGTGACGAAGCCGTCGTCACCGACCTCCTCGGCTACTCCACCGAGGACGTGCCGCGCTGCTGCCCCGACGTGAAGAACAGCGCGAAGTGGCAGTGGAAAAATGGCGCGTTCGTCCGCTCGACACCCTCCGGTGCACACAGCGTCTGACCCACGCCACCGACCGTTGTGAGAAATCAGACAGTCGTAACAGCCCGTACCGGCAAGGTCACTCGGCGTCGGGGCCGAACACCTCGACCTTGTCCGAAACCCGACGCACATGGATGCAGTCGCCCGGACACTCCTTCGCCGAGTCCACCACATCCGTGAGAAGCGGCAGCGGTACGGGCGTTGTGGCCCCCTTGGCCTGCAAAAGCTCGTCCTCCGCGCCCTTCACATAGGCCAGACCGTCGATGTCCAGCTCGAACACCTCAGGGGCGTACTGGGCACAGATCCCGTCACCGGTACAGAGATCCTGATCGATCCAGACCTCCAGCGCCTCACCCTCGACCCCGGCCGCCTGCTCCACGCTCATCTCTCCTACCGCTTCCTGCGCCGAGCCGTACGGGAATCCGGCCAGCTCTGACGGGTGTTGAACGCTTTGACCCTACCTCTGCCTGGGTTCCAATCATGTGCGGTGGGTATTCCCCTGGCGTGAGGGAGAGCGCAAGGGTGAAGATCGGACACACCCCGACCGTCTTTGTGATCTAGGGGTTTCAATCGACACCCACCCAGGTAGGGTCTGGAAGCGTCCAGCTCCCCTTGGAGGAGGTGAGGACCGTGGCAGCCCACGACGACGACATGAACCGCGGCATCCGCCCGGGACGAGGGTCCGAGGACCCGGCCGGGCAGATCGCCTACCTTGAGCAGGAGATCGCCGTCCTGCGACGCAAGCTCGCCGACTCTCCGCGACACACGAGGATTCTCGAAGAGCGGATCGTCGAGCTGCAGACCAATCTGGCCGGCGTATCCGCACAGAACGAGCGACTCGCGAACACGCTCCGTGAGGCCCGCGACCAGATCGTGGCCCTCAAGGAAGAGGTCGACCGGCTCGCACAGCCGCCGGCCGGCTTCGGTGTCTTCCTGCAAGCCAACGAGGACGGCACCGCCGACATCTTCACCGGAGGTCGCAAACTCCGTGTGAACGTCAGCCCGAGCGTCGAACTCGACGACCTCAGGCGCGGCCAGGAAGTAATGCTCAACGAAGCGCTCAACGTGGTCGAGGCCATGGAGTTCGAGAGCGTCGGCGACATCGTCACCCTCAAGGAGATCCTTGAGGACGGCGAGCGCGCCCTGGTCCTCGGGCACACCGACGAGGAACGGGTCGTACGGCTCGCCGAGCCGCTGCGCGGCGTGAACATCCGCCCCGGCGACGCCCTGCTGCTCGAACCCCGCTCCGGCTATGTCTACGAGATCGTTCCCAAGAGCGAGGTCGAGGAACTCGTCCTCGAAGAAGTCCCCGACATCGGCTACGAGCAGATCGGCGGCCTCGGCGGCCAGATCGAGGCCATCCGCGACGCGGTCGAGCTGCCGTACCTCTACCCGGACCTGTTCAAGGAGCACGAACTGCGCCCGCCCAAGGGCGTCCTGCTCTACGGGCCGCCCGGATGCGGCAAGACACTCATCGCCAAGGCCGTCGCCAACTCACTGGCCAAGAAGGTCGCCGAAGTGACCGGAGTGGCCGCCGGCAAGAGCTTCTTCCTCAACATCAAGGGCCCCGAGCTCCTCAACAAGTACGTCGGTGAGACCGAGCGGCAGATCCGCCTCGTCTTCCAGCGCGCACGTGAGAAGGCCAGCGAGGGCACCCCCGTCATCGTCTTCTTCGACGAGATGGAATCCCTCTTCCGCACCCGCGGCTCCGGCGTCAGCTCGGACGTGGAGAACACCATCGTCCCCCAGCTGCTCGCCGAGATCGACGGTGTCGAAGGCCTGCAGAACGTGGTCGTGATCGGCGCCTCCAACCGCGAGGACATGATCGACCCCGCCATCCTGCGCCCCGGCCGCCTGGACGTGAAGATCAAGATCGAACGTCCCGACGCCGAGGCCGCCAAGGACATCTTCGGCAAGTACCTCACAGAACGCCTCCCCCTGCACTCCGAGGACCTCGGCGAACACGGCGGCAGCAAGACGACCACGGTCCAGAGCATGATCCAGACCGCCGTCGAGCAGATGTACGCCGAATCCGAGGAAAACCGCTTCCTGGAAGTCACCTACGCCAACGGCGACAAGGAAGTCCTCTACTTCAAGGACTTCAATTCCGGCGCCATGATCGAAAACATCGTGGGCCGCGCCAAGAAAATGGCGATCAAGGACTTCCTCGAACACAACCAGAAGGGCCTGCGCGTCTCCCACCTCCTCCAGGCATGCGTGGACGAGTTCAAGGAGAACGAGGACCTGCCCAACACCACCAACCCGGACGACTGGGCCCGGATCTCCGGAAAGAAGGGCGAGCGGATCGTCTACATCCGCACCCTCATCACCGGAAAGCAGGGCGCGGACACCGGACGCTCCATCGACACGGTGGCCAACACCGGTCAGTACCTGTAAAAGACAGGGCGGCTGCGGGTGCCCTCACCGGGTATCCGCAGCCCACTGTTTTTCCGGCCACCACCGGACCACAAGGCGTGCAAGGCAATGACGCAAATGATCTCCCCACCAGCGCAAAGGCGTTCTAGGCTCTTCCGTACCGCCGAGTCGCGCAGTGCGGGGACGGGCACCGCACACGCAACCGAGCGCCAGCGGTACTTGTGCGGCGCCCACGACCGAGGGTGCCGCCGGGCAAGGAGGGCCGCATGACCGTACGGCGAGTAATGGGCATCGAGACGGAGTACGGGATCTCCGTCCCCGGCCACCCCAACGCCAATGCCATGCTCACCTCATCCCAGATCGTCAACGCCTACGCGGCGGCGATGCACCGGGCCCGCCGGGCCCGCTGGGACTTCGAGGAGGAGAACCCGCTGCGGGACGCGCGAGGCTTCGACCTCGCCCGCGAGGCCGCCGACGCCAGCCAGCTGACCGACGAGGACATCGGCCTGGCCAACGTCATCCTCACCAATGGCGCAAGGCTCTACGTCGACCACGCACACCCCGAATACAGCGCCCCGGAGGTCACCAACCCCCGCGACGCCGTCCTCTGGGACAAGGCCGGCGAACGCATCATGGCCGAGGCCGCCGAACGCGCGGCCCAGCTGCCCGGCGCCCAGCCCATCCACCTCTACAAGAACAACACCGACAACAAGGGCGCCTCCTACGGCACGCACGAGAACTACCTGATGAAGCGGGAAACCCCCTTCTCCGACATCGTGCGCCACCTCACCCCCTTCTTCATCTCCCGCCAGGTCTTCGCCGGAGCCGGCCGCGTCGGCATCGGCCAGGACGGCCACGAACACGGCTTCCAGCTCAGCCAGCGCGCCGACTACTTCGAGGTCGAAGTAGGCCTGGAGACGACCCTCAAGCGCCCGATCATCAACACCCGCGACGAGCCCCACGCCGACGCCGAGAAGTACCGCCGCCTCCACGTGATCATCGGCGACGCCAACCTCTCGGAGATCTCCACCTACCTCAAGCTCGGCACCACAGCCCTCGTCCTGTCCATGATCGAGGACAGCTTCATCGCCGTCGACCTCGCCGTCGACCAGCCCGTACGCACCCTCCACCAGGTCTCGCACGACCCGTCCCTGCAGCGCCTGGTCACGCTGCGCAGCGGCCGCACACTCACCGCCGTCCAGCTCCAGATGGAGTACTACGAGCTGTCGCGCAAATACGTGGAGGAGCGCTTCGGCGCCGACGCCGACGAACAGACCAAGGACGTCCTGAGCCGGTGGGAGGACACCCTCAACCGCCTCGAACGCGACCCGATGAGCCTCTCCGGCGAACTGGACTGGGTCGCCAAGCGAGAGCTCATGGAGGGCTACCGCCGCCGCGACGGCCTCGACTGGGACGCCGCCAAGCTCCACCTCCTCGACCTCCAGTACGCCGACGTACGCCCCGAGAAGGGCCTCTACAACCGCCTCGCGGCACGCGGGCGCATCAAGCGACTTCTGGACGAGGAAGCCGTCGAAAGGGCCAAGGCGACGCCGCCGGAGGACACGCGCGCGTACTTCCGCGGCCGCTGCCTGGAGCAGTACGCCGACGACGTCGCCGCGGCTTCCTGGGACTCGGTCATCTTCGACCTCCCCGGCCGGGACTCCCTCCAACGCGTCCCAACCCTCGAACCGCTTCGCGGAACGCGAAATCACGTCAAGGAGCTCCTGGACCGCTGCCGCACCGCAGAAGACCTGGTCAGGGTCCTGTCAGGCGGCTGACCGGACACCCGGAAGGCACCGGCCGGACAGGGTGGAAAACCCGGCCGCCGGGAATCATCGAGGTGGCCCCCGTACGTTGGAGAAACTGCGGGGCCGATGTCAGACCCGGCTTGTAGGGTCTGATCATCACCGATCGGCAGGAAAGCCGACCTGTCGACCATGTCGGGCGAACTGAGCGGGGTGAGGGATATGGCAACCAAGGACACCGGCGGCGGACAGCAGAAGGCCACGCGCTCTACTGAGGAGGTCGAGGAGCAGGCGGCAGAGACGCAGGCTTCCGAGGACCTCAAGGAGCGGCAAGAGAAGCTGAGCGATGACGTCGACTCGGTTCTGGACGAGATTGACGATGTCCTCGAGGAGAACGCCGAGGACTTCGTTCGGAGTTTCGTTCAGAAGGGCGGCGAGTAGCCTTCGGATCGAAGGTTGCGGGGGCGCTAGAAGTGGCAATCGAAGAAGGCGTGAAGTGCTGCTCGCGGTGCAGGGAGGCCGAACCGCGGGCAGCCTTCGGCCGCGACAGAAGTCGGCCCTGACGGGCGTACAGGTCACTGTCTGAAGGCTCCGGCCCTCCATGTGGATCACCGTCACAAGACGGGTAGGGTCCGTGGCGTAATGTGCTTCAACTGCAATTCGGCCATCGGCAAGTTGGGGGATGACCCCGACGCCGTCCGCCGGGCCGCCGCTTACTTGGAAGGAATCGCGTGGAAGCCAACACTCGTAGCACCGGGCGTCTACCAGCTGCCTTCCTGACGCCTGGGTCGTCCTCGTTCATGGACTTTCTGTCGGACCATCAGCCGGAGCTGCTGCCCGGGAAGCGTCAACTGCCGCCCACACAGGGTGTGATCGAGGCGCCGCACGGCACCACGATCGTGGCGGTGACGTTCCCCGGGGGAGTCGTGCTGGCCGGTGACCGGCGGGCGACCATGGGGAATGTGATTGCCCAGCGGGACATCGAGAAGGTGTTCCCCGCCGACGAGTACTCCGCTGTCGGTATCGCCGGCACCGCCGGTCTCGCCGTCGAGATGGTGAAGCTCTTCCAGTTGGAGCTGGAGCATTTCGAGAAGGTCGAAGGCGCTCAGCTGTCGCTCGAAGGCAAGGCGAACCGGCTGTCGACGATGATCCGGTCCAACCTGGGCATGGCGATGCAGGGGCTTGCCGTGGTGCCGCTGTTCGCCGGGTACGACGTCGACCGGGACAAGGGGCGGATCTTCTCGTACGACGTCACCGGTGGTCGTTCCGAGGAGCAGGGGTACGCGGCCACCGGCTCGGGTTCGATTTTCGCGCGCGGCGCGATGAAGAAGCTCTTCCGTGATGACCTGAGTGAGGCCGAGGCCACGACGCTGGTGGTGCAGGCCCTGTATGACGCGGCTGACGACGACTCGGCGACCGGTGGTCCCGATGTCGCCCGCCGGATCTACCCGATCGTCACGGTGATCACCGATGACGGTTTCCGCCGGCTCGGCGATGACGAGTCCTCCGAGATCGCCCGTTCGATTCTGGAGCGGCGTCTGGAGCAGCCCGACGGCCCGCGGGCCGCGCTGCTGTAGCGGCGGTTCGGTCTTACCAAGGTGATCCTGTGACTTCGACAGAAAGGGACGGATAACCGGTGTCGACGCCGTTCTATGTCTCACCCCAGCAGGCCATGGCCGACCGGGCGGAGTACGCCCGTAAGGGCATCGCCCGTGGTCGCAGCCTGGTCGTGCTGCAGTATGCCGATGGCATCGTGTTCGTCGGCGAGAACCCGTCCCGTGCGCTGCACAAGTTCAGCGAGATCTATGACCGGATCGGCTTCGCGGCGGCCGGTAAGTACAACGAGTACGAGAACCTGCGGATCGGCGGTGTGCGGTATGCCGATCTTCGTGGGTACACCTATGACCGTGATGACGTGACCGCGCGTGGTCTGGCCAATGTCTATGCCCAGACGCTGGGCACGATCTTCTCCTCGGCGGCCGAGAAGCCGTATGAGGTGGAGTTGGTCGTGGCCGAGGTGGGGGAGACGCCGGAGGGTGATCAGATCTATCGGTTGCCGCATGACGGGTCGATCGTGGATGAGCACGGCTCGGTCGCGGTCGGTGGCAATGCCGAGCTGATCAGCAATTATCTGGATCAGCGTCATCAGGACGGGATGACTCTCGCCGAGGCTCTGAAGCTGGCTGTGCAGGCTTTGTCCCGTGAGTCGAACGGGACGCAGCGGGAGATTCCCGCGGAGCGGCTTGAGGTCGCGGTGCTGGACCGTACGCGTCCTCAGTCGCGCAAGTTCAAGCGCATCGTCGGCCGTCAGCTGGATCGGCTGCTGGAGGCCGGTGGCGCGGCCACCGAGGCCGAGAGTGCCGAGAACGGTGAGAGCTCCGAGGATTCCGACAGTTCCGAGGAGTAGGCCCCCGGCCCCCGGCTGCCAGCCTCAGCCCTGATCCACTGGTTCCGCTTGATTTCGCCCGTGCTGTGCCCCGGTCCGAGCCTTCGGCCGGGGCACAGGGCGTTTCACGGCGGCGTTCAGGGGGCGCTGGGCGGCGCTGTGGAGCCTCGTACGACGAGCTCGACGGGAATGTCGCCCGCTTCCGGTGCACGGCTCTCCAGGACCGCCAGGAGGGCTTGCATGCCCCGCTCGCCGAAGAGTTCGGCGTCGAGGCGGACGGTGGTGAGTTCGGGGTCGATGGCGGTGGCGAGGGCGAGGTCGTCGAGGCCGGTGACGGAGATGTCGTCGGGGATGCGCAGGCCGAGGCGGCGTACGGCCTTGTAGGCGCCGGCGGCGAGTTTGTCGTCGTCGCAGACGATGGCGGTGGGGCGGGGGCCCTTGGCGGAGAGTGCCGTCATGGTGGCGGTGAGGGCGCCGTCGATGGAGATGGGGGCGCTGACCGTGAGGAGGGACGTGCCGGGTACCTCGCCGATCCGTGCCGCCAGCTCACGCGCGCGTGCCTCGAAGGTCCAGGAGGCCACGTCGGCGGCGAGGTGCAGGATGCGGCGGTGGCCGAGGCCCAGCAGGTGTTCGGCGACCTGTCGTACGCCGTCCGCGATGTCGAGGTTGACGGTGGCGGCGCCGAGGCTGCCTTCCGGGTCGCTGTCGAGCATGACGAGGGGGAGCTGGTCGCCGCGGATGGCGGTGAGGGCGTCGGCGGCCATGGAGGAGGCGATGACGCCGTCGAGGGCGGCCTGGGCGGAGGCGAAGGGGTCGCGGGCGGGGCCGATGCCCTCGGGGGAGGGGTAGAGGACGACGCCGAAGCCGTGCTGGGCGGCGATGCGGGCGGCGCCGGTGTAGACGCCGGCGAAGAACTCGGTGGTCAGGGCGGGGACGACGAGGAGTACGGTGCGGGTGCGGCCGAGGCGGAGGTTGCGGGCGGCGAGGTTGGGCCGGTAGCCGAGTTCGCGGGCTGCCTGGCGTACGCGTTCGGCGGTGGCCTCGGAGACGCGGCCGCGCCATTTGTCGCCGAGGACGAGGGAGACCGCGGCCTGGGACACGCCCGCGGCTTGGGCGACGTCCCGGCTGGTGGGGCGTGTGCTGCCGTGTGCCACCGTCGGCGTACTCCTTCGTCTGGACTGGTGAACAGCGCACATGGTACGTATGACGGAGGACGTTATACGTAAAACTTCAGCGGAGGGGCGGCGCGGCCGATGACCGGCGCATACGTGGAGATCCTCAGGGCGAGGCATGCCGCCCGGTTGCTCGTGGGCACGCTGGTGGGTCGGCTGCCGAACGCTGTCGCCGCGCTCGCCATCATGCTGTTCGTGCGGGCGGAGGGCGGCTCCTACAGCCTGGCCGGGGGTCTGGCCGCCGTGTACGGGGTCGCCAACGCCGTGGGGCAGCCGCTGCTGGGGCGGCTGGTGGACCTGTTGGGCCAGCCGCGGGTACAACTGCCCGCCGCGGTCGCCTCGGCGCTGGCGATGGCGGTGTTCGCGTTCGTGGGCATCGAACCGCTGCCACTCGCGTACGCGGCCGTCGCGGCCTCCGGGTTGTTCACGCCGCCGCTGGAGGGCGGCCTGCGGGCGCTGTGGTCGTCGGTGCTCCCCAAGGAGGACCAGGTGCACACGGCGTACGCCATGGACGCGGTGGCGCAGGAAGTCATGTTCACCGTCGGACCCCTGCTGCTGACGCTGTGCACGTCGCTGTGGTCGGCGCAGGCGGCGCTGCTCGTGCTGAACGTCGTCGGGGTGCTGGGCGCGCTCTCGGTGGTCGTGTCGCAGCCTTCGCGCGCGTGGCGTTCGGCGCCCCGTGAGGCGCACTGGCTGGGCGCGCTGCGTTCGCCAGGGCTGGTGGCGCTGCTGGGCGCGTTCCTGTTCGTCGGTGTGGCGATGGGGTCGATCGCGGTCGCGGCGGTGTCGTACGCGGACGACAACGGCGGTGACGCGGTGTACGGCTGGCTGATGGCGGGTCTGGGGCTGGGCGCGCTGGTGGGTGGCACGGTGTACGGGGCGCGGCAGTGGGGCGGGGAGCCGGCGCGGCGACTGCGGGTGCTGGTGGCGCTTCTGGCGGTGTGTTATCTGCCGCTGACGCTGATGCCGGGTGTGGTCGCCATGACGCTGCTGAGTGTGCTGGCGGGTGTGTTCCTGGCGCCGTGCATCGCGTGTGCCTTCGTGCTGGTCGACCGGCACGCGCCGCGTGGGACGGTCACCGAGGCTTTCTCGTGGCTTGTGACGACGTTCACCGTGGGCGCGTCGGTCGGAACGGGTCTGGCGGGGCCGGTCGTCGAGGCGGGCGGGGCCCTGTGGGGGTTCGCCGTGCCGGGGGCCGCGGGGGCCGTGTCGTTGCTGGTCCTGCTGGGCACCGGGCGGGTCCTCGCAGCTCCCGGCAGGGGTGCGGTCGTTGCGGCTTCATCGGAAAATGATCCAAACCGTGCTGTCGAACCCCGTTTCAGCTCAGGGGATCGGGCGTAATGTTCAGTCATGGACCGCCGCATTTTCGGGCTGGAGAACGAGTACGGCGTCACGTGCACGTTCAGGGGACAGCGCCGCCTGTCGCCTGACGAGGTGGCGCGGTACCTCTTCCGCCGTGTCGTGTCATGGGGCCGCAGCAGCAATGTCTTTCTGCGGAATGGCGCACGCCTCTATCTCGACGTGGGCTCACATCCGGAATACGCGACACCCGAATGTGACAACGTGACCGAACTGGTCACCCACGACAAGGCCGGCGAACGCATTCTGGAAGGACTCCTGGTAGACGCGGAACGACGCCTGCACGAGGAGGGAATCGCGGGCGACGTCTACCTCTTCAAGAACAACACCGATTCGGCGGGCAACTCCTACGGCTGCCACGAGAACTATCTCGTGGCGCGGCACGGGGAGTTCTCGCGCCTAGCGGACATCCTCATCCCGTTCCTCGTCACGCGCCAGTTGCTGTGCGGTGCGGGCAAGGTTCTGCAGACCCCGCGCGGGGCCGTCTACTGCGTCAGTCAGCGCGCGGAGCACATCTGGGAGGGCGTGTCCTCGGCGACGACCCGTTCCCGGCCGATCATCAACACGCGTGACGAGCCGCACGCGGATGCCGAGCGCTACCGTCGCCTGCATGTCATCGTGGGCGACTCGAACATGTCCGAGACGACGATGCTGCTGAAGGTCGGCGCGACCGATCTGGTGCTGCGCATGATCGAGGCGGGCACGGTGATGCGGGATCTGACCCTGGAGAACCCGATCCGGGCGATCCGCGAGGTCAGCCAT
>JABFVM010000016.1 GCA_013362785.1 Streptomyces sp.
TCGATCGCGTCGATCGCCGTGCCCGCGCTGAGATAGCCGGTCAGCCCCGAACCGCTCACCACGTCGATCTTCAGCACGTTGTACTGGCCGGTGTCCGTCTGCCAGGCGGACGCCGGCACGCTGTACGTGAACGTGTGGTTGTTGCCGCGGTACGAACCGTTGGTCAGCGACCGGGTGTCCGGCTGGGTGGGCGGGGAGGGGATGGCGGACGTCCAGGCGCCGTTGACCGACACCTGAGGGCGGCCGTTGGCGTACGCCGTCGTCACCCCGATCCGCAGCGTGTGCGCGGCCGCCGCCTGCGCCGCCGTCAGCCTGAAGTACACCAGGATCCCGCTGTTGACGTCCTTCCAGAGGTAGCAGGGGAAAGACGCCGTCTCGTTGTTGCCGATCACCACATTGCCGGTCCAGGCGGCGGCCCGGACGTCGGACGGATGCGCGTACGTCATCAGATCGGCGTTCTTGAAGCCGCTCGGCGTGCCGTTCCAGTCGCCGATCCGCCAGATCGCGGAGGCGTTGCCCGGGTCGTTCGAGGACGGGATCGCGATCGTGTTGAGGGTGGTCGTGCCACCTGCCGTGACCGACACCGAGCCGGTGTACACGGCGAGTTCGCCCTTGAAGACCGTGAGGGTGTACGTCCCCGGCAGCACACCCCCGATCGAGAAGAAGCCGTCCGACGACCGTGCCGAACCCCAGTACTGCGCAGCCGAGTTGGCGATCCCGACCGTGTACGGGTACGCCGTGTTCCGCCCGGAGATCCCCACCCCGGCCACCTTGCCGCGCCCGCTCGCGCCGACGTACCCGGACATGCCGAGCGAGTCCGCCCACGAGGTGGTGAGCGTGCCGGGGAAGAGCGACGAGGAAGGCGCTCCGCCGTCCGTGAGGGCGATGACGTACGGGCCCTGGAGGCCGAAGCGCTGGGCCTCGGTCTGGTTCTGGCCGTAGTACAGGATCTCGTACAGGCCGCCGCCGTCCGCGCTCTGATGGCGCAGCAGGGAGCGGTAGAAGGGCCCGCCGGACGCCTTCTCGTGGTTGCTGCGCACGATCCACAGGCCGACGCCGCCACCCGACCAGCCGAGGTAGTCGTAGTCCATCACGCGCCGCTTCGAGTAGTGCTTCGAGCGGGTCTGGCCGTCGGACTTCGCGAAGACGTCGGACGCCTCGATGGTGCTGTTCGTGTACGTGTAGGAGTCGGGCTCGTCGTTGAGGAACAGGCCCTTCTTCACCCGCAGGATGTAGCGGGTCGCCGAGACGGACGTGTCGGCCTTGTTGGTCCACAGGTAGATGTTGTTCTCGCCGCTGCGGGCCGCGTAGTAGTGCCGCAGCGTGCCGTACGCCACCGAGATCAGGATCGTCGAACCCGACTGCCTGACGGACACGGTGGAGCTGCCGAGGCCGGACTCGATGTGCGAGTTCATGCCGCCGTAGCCCTGGTACTCCGTGCCCCGGTAGACCAGCGAGGTGAGGTCGCCGTTGGACTTGCTGACCTTGAAGACGAGGCCGGCGCCGGTGTCGACGACGTAGTTCGAGCCGTCGTCGCTCCAGCCGAACGCCGCGGCGCGCGCTGTGCCGGCGAGGGCGACGGTGCCGGCGGCGGCCGTGGCGCCGAGGACGAAGGTGCGGCGGCGAACGGATCTGTCGTGGGATCCGGACATGGGGGTGCCTCCTTCGGAGCGTGGGGGTGCGGGTGTTGTGCAGGGTGACAGTTGAATCGATTTCGCGAAAGGGCTTGTGCAAGCTTGTACTGGGCTGTTCCGCGAATTGTCGCGGAAATCTAGAAAGCGCTTGTCGAAACGGGTACGGTCCAGGCGCACGCCGGGTTCATCCGAGCGAGGAGTCGCGCATGAGACGTTTCGGCATCGCCGTACTGGTGGCCGCCACCGTGGGTACCGTGCTGACGGCGGCACCGGCCCAGGCCCACGCCCAGGCCGACTGCACCGCCACCGCCTGCCACTTCGACGTCCCGCCCGGCACCTACGACGTGCGGGTCCTCCTGGGCGGTGAGTCGGCGTCCAGCACGAGCGTGAGCGGCGAGACCCGACGGTCCCTGCTCCCCGAGACGGCCGCCCCCGCGGGCGAGCGTGTCGTCCGCAGCTTCACCGTGAACGTCCGCACCCCGGAGGGCGAGCCGACGGGCGCCGACGGCACCCCCGGCCTGGACCTCGTACTGGGCGGCTCCGCCCCCGCACTGGCCGGCATCAAGGTCACCCCCGCCCGGCACGCCCGCCAGATCCTCCTCGTCGGCGACTCCACGGTCTGCGACCAGCCGGGCGACCCGTACGCCGGCTGGGGCCAGCAGCTCCCGCGGTACCTCCGCAAGGGCCTGTCCGTCGCCAACTACGCCGACTCCGGCGAGAGCACGGTCAGCTACCTCGCCGACTCCCGCCTCTGGGCCACCGTCCAGCCGCTGATCCGCCCCGGCGACCTCGTCCTCATCCAGCTCGCCCACAACGACAAGACCACCGACGAGGCGACGTACCGGGCCAACCTGGAGACGCTGGTGGCGGGCGTCCGCGAGAAGGGCGGCGAGCCGGTCCTCGTCACCCCCATCGTGCGCCGCTGGTTCAACGCCGACGGCACGCTCGACAACAACACGGCCCTGCTCGTCAACGGCCTGGGCGTGGACCACCCCGCCGTGATCCGCTCCGTCGCCGCCGCCCACGACGTCCCCCTCATCGACCTCACCGCGAGGACCAAGACCCTGGTGGAGTCCCTGGGCGTGGAGGCGTCCAAGGCCCTGTACCTCTACAACGAGAAGCGGGACAACACCCACACCTCGGTCCACGGCGCCACGGTCTACGCCGACCTGGTCCGCGACGAACTCGTCGCCCGGCATCTGGTGCCGAAGGGCTCGGTAAGGGTGGGATGAACCCCTGGGGCGCCCCGACCGGAACCGGGGCGCCCCAGGTCTGACCCCTTTTCGAGTCGGAAAGAGAACCATGCATCTGCCGCCCGAAAACCGCTCCCTCAGCCCGCACACCGGCTACACCCGCGCCCACTGGGAGGCGGCCGCCGACACCCTGCTCGCCGCCGTGGAGCCGTACGCCACCGAGGACCGCGCCCTCTACCACTTCCCCGGCGCCCACGAGAGCTGGTCCGGCCGCCTCTCCGACGGCCTGGAGGGCTACGCCCGCACGTTGCTCCTGGCGGCCTTCCGCCGGGACGAGACCGCGTTGCAGCGTTACGCCGACGGCCTCGCGGCCGGCGTGTCCGGTGTCTGGCCCCGCATCGAGCACCGCGGCCAGCCACTCGTCGAGGCGGCCTCGATCGCACTCGCCCTGCGCCTGACCCGGCCCCTGCTGTGGGACCGTCTGGACGACGGCGTACGGCAGCGCGCGGCGGCCTGGCTCGGGGACGCGCTGACCGCCGAAGCCTGGCCCTGCAACTGGGAGTTGTTCCCGGTGACCGTCGGCGGCTTCCTCCAGGAGATCGGACACGCCACCGAGGAGTCCCGCAAGGCGATCGACCGGGGGCTGGAGCGCATCGAGGACTGGTACGTCGGCGACGGCTGGTACACCGACGGCGACGGCCGCAAGTACGACTACTACAACGGCTGGGCGATGCACCTCTACCCGGTGCTGCACGCCTGGCTCGCCCAGGACGAACGCCTCCTCGACCTGTACGGCGGCCGGCTCTCCCGCCACCTGGAGGACTACGCCCGCCTGTTCGGCGGCGACGGCGCCCCCATGCACCAGGGCCGCTCCCTGACCTACCGCTTCGCGACGACGGCCCCCCTGTGGCTGGGCGCCCTGACGGGCCGTACGCCGCTGCCGCCGGGGGAGACCCGCCGACTGGCCTCCGGTGCGCTGAAGTACTTCCTGGAGCGCGGCGCCGTCGACACCAACGGCCTGCTGACCCTCGGCTGGCACGGCCCCGACGAGGCGGTCCTGCAAGGCTATTCGGGCCCGGCCTCCCCGTACTGGGCGAGCAAGGGCTTCCTCGGTCTGCTCCTCCCGGCCGACCACGAGGTGTGGACGTCCGCCGAGGAACCCGCCCCCGCCGAGCGCACGGACGCGGTCACCGCCATCGCGGCCCCCAACTGGCTTCTGCAGTCCACGAGTTCGGACGGCCTGGTCCGCCTCCACAACCACGGCAGCGAGGACGTCCGCTACGACCCGTACTACACGCGCCTCGCCTACTCCACGGCGACGCGGCCCGCACCGTCGTACGACAACAGCGTGATCGTCGGCGCCGACCCGAGCCGTACGGACATCGTGCCGCTCGGAGTGGGGGAGGGCTGGGTGGCCTCACGGCACTCGGTCGGGGACAGCGTCCGGGTCACCAGTGTGGTGCTCGCGCACGGGGCCGTGGAGGTGCGGGCCCACCTGGTGGCCGGGGCGGAGCCGGGGACGCCGGTGCGGGTCACCGGATGGGCCTGCCGGGACGGTGCGCGGGCCGAGATCCGCCCCGCCTTCGGCCTGACCCGCGAACTCACCGGCGTCACCGGCGAATCGGCCACCCTCTTCATCGCCCTCGCCCGCCTCACGGCCGAGCCGCAACCCGCGCCGCTGGCCGAGCTGGTGACCGTGCGCGTGGACGACGAGACCGGGATCCACCTCCGCTGGGCCGACGGGCGTGCGGTCCGGGTGCGGTTGGCGGACGGGGAGGACGTCAGCGTGCGGGCCTGAGCGGCCGCCTGGGGCCGTTCCGGCGTGGAGGGGCATCCGGCAGGATGGGGATCATGGGGTTCACGGGTGGGGGCGACGAGTCGGCTGAACTGCTGGAGCGGGCCGGGCTGTCGATCGTGAGGGACGGCGGGATCGAGGAGGTGCCGCCGCCTTCGGCCGTACGTCGCCATGTCGTCGCGTGGGAGGCGGAGCCCACCGTGGCCGTCGCCGCGGACCGGCCCGATCTCGTCGCCGAGGTCAACGCTCAGTGGCACCGGCTGGCGTCCGAGGCCGGGGTCCTCGGCGAGGACGGGGTGTTCCTCATCGACTTCGCCGGCAACCGTTCCGGGCGCTGGGTCAGGGTGCGGCTCGCCGACGGCTGGGATCTGGCCGGAGTGCTGGGGGAGCGGTCCGGGCAGCCGGAGTTCGTGACCCTGTCGCTCGACGGGGGCGCCCTGGTGGGGGCCACGACCGAGGAGTACGACGTCTGGCTCGTCGCTGTCGACCGGCTGCGTGAGCGGCAGGAGGAGGCCGCGCGGGCCGCCGCCGAGGAGACACCGGAGGACCGGGCGGCCGCCTGGGAGGCGCTGTTCTCGGGACCGCGGCCCACGGAGAGGCTGCTGGACGCCTGGGCCCGCGGGCTCTCGCTCAACTCGGCCACCCCGGCGGAGCTGTGTCCCCTGCTGGTGGAGAGATCCGACTACGCCATGTACCGGTCCATGCCGACGGAGGCCGTGGACGCGCTGCTGGCCCACCCGGACTGGAGGATCCGGAAGCGGACGGCCGACGAGCAGCCCGGCATCACCCCGGAGCAATGGGCCCGCGTGATCCTCGGCGAACCGGACGCCGGTCGCCGGGGGATCCTCGTCCTGCTGGCCGCGGAACGGCGTACCGAACTCTCCGAGGACACCTGCCGCAGGCTCGCCGCCGATCCGGATCGACGGATCCGCGCCGAGGCCGCCCGCCTCAAGGGCCTGCCCGGCGCCGTGGCGGTCGAACTGGCAGGCGACCCCGACGGCGGCGTGCGGTACGCGGCCTGCGAGGCGGCCTGGCCGCATCTCGACGCCTCGGCACGGGAGGCGCTCATGACCGACTCCGAGACCAAGGTGCGTGCGGTGGCCCTGCGGCTCCATCACAGGGAGCACCCGCTCTCCCGCTCGGTGTACGAGACCGGACCCGTGCAGCCGCGTGCGCTGGAGTCCTGCCTCCTGGAACGCGACCTCGCCGCGCACATGGCACGCCACGGGCAGTACGGCGAGCGCCGCTCCCTCGCCCGCAACCCTCGCCTCGACGCGGACCTCGTCGCACTCCTCGGTGACGATCCCGACGCCGACATCCGCTTCCTCGTGTCGACGCGCCACGACCTGACCGAGGAACAACGCGCGGGCATCCGTATCGACTTCGACCCGGAAGTGCACCACTTCCCGCTCGACTGGGTCGTCGCCCTCCACCACGACCACGACGCGATGCGCCGCCTGGCCGCCTCCTCCCACCCCCTCGTCCGCCGGAGCGTCGCCCGTGCCCGGCGGCTGCCGCCGGACGTGGTCGAGCGCCTCGCCCGCGACGAGGACCGCGTCGTCCAGCTCTTCCTCGCCGAGTCCTGCGACGACGCGCCCGCCGACATGCTGTTGAGGGTGGCGCAGTGGTGGACCGGCAGCCCGACCAGCCCCGACCGCCCGCACAGCCACCCGAACTTCCCCCGCGAGAACCTCCTGCGGTACGCCGACGACCCGGACCCGCGCATGCGCCGACTGGCCCTGGACGCCCCGGAGTCCACGCCCGAACTGGTGGAGCGGCTCAGCAGGGACCCCAGCGACGAGGTGCGGTACCGGGCCGCCGCCGATCCGCGTCTGTCACCGGCAGCCGCGGCACGGCTCCTGGAGGACCCGCACGACGACGTGCGGCACTGCGCCGCCCTCCATCCCAACCTGCCGGTCCGGCTCCTGACCCGGTTGCTGCGGAGCGCCGACGGCGCGGAGACCGGCGCCCGGAACCCGGCGCTGCCCGTGGAGGTCATGCACCGCATGGTCGAGCGGATCAGGGGCGCTGCGAAGGACGAGGGCTGACCGAGGCCAAGGCGGTTTCCCTGTCCGCGTGCATCGCGCCATTGAGATGCACGCGGACAGGGAGGTACGGGGGTACGGGGTGCCCGAGTGGACGTCCGATGCGCCTCAGGGCTTCAGGCGGGCGATCTTCAGGGTCGTCGTGGTCGGGGACGCGCCGTTCAGCGGCGTCGCGTACGACGGGGTGACGGGCACGGACGCCCAGGCCAGCGTGCCGTCCTTCTGGACCGCGATGTCACCGGTGATACGGGTGCTGACGACCTTCGTGGCGCTCTTGAACTCCCCGTTCCAGTCGATGAGCCGCAGGCTCGTGCCCGCGAAGGTGCCGGTGCAGGTGCCGGCCTTGCACTTGGCGTTCTTCAGCGACTCCCAGGACAGCAGCAGCCGGTCCTTGCCGTACGGCGCGATGCGCACGTTGACGTGCTCCGTGCCCTTGGTGTTGGAGAGTTGGATCGCCTTCCCGGGACCGGAGTTGCGGTTCTTCAGGAAGGCGACGGC
>JABFVM010000275.1 GCA_013362785.1 Streptomyces sp.
GTTCGACCTGGTGGTCGTGGTGAACCCGGAGGACTTCGGCGAGGGAATCGAGGGAGCGGTGGACCGCTATGTGGCGATGACGCGGGCAACGCAGCAGCTGGTCATCCTGACCCACACTTCTTGACCAACGAGGACTGCACGCCGCTAGGGCGTGTATCGAAAGTGGATCTTGAACGTGAAATGATCTTGCTTCGTGGCACGTGGAGATCTGACGGACGCGCAATGGGTGGTGCTGGAACCGCTGTTGCCGAAGGGTAAGAAGCCCGGACGGCCGCCGACGTGGGCCAGGCGTCAGCTGATCGACGGCATACGGTTCCGGGTCCGCACCGGCATCCCGTGGCGGGACCTCCCCGTCGAGTACGGGCCGTGGGGCCGGGCGTACGACCTGTTCCGCCGCTGGCAGCGGGACGGCACCTGGCATCGGGTCTTCACCGAGCTCCAATCCCAGGCTGACGCGAAAGAGCTGATCAACTGGGACCTCAACGTCGACTCCACGGCGTGCCGGGCCCACCAGCACGCCGCCGGGGCGAGGGAAAAGGGGAGCTGCAGAAGGAGCCGCCCGGCGGCGTCACCGTCGAGCCGGACGACCATGGGCTCGGGCGCTCGCGCGGCGGCCTGACCACCAAGCTGCACCTGGCCGTCGAACAGGGCCAGAAGCCCATGTCCATCGTGATCACGGCCGGACAGCGGGGCGATTCCCCGCAGTTCGAGCCTGTCCTGAACAAGGTCCGTGTCCCGCGTCTTGGGCCGGGCAGGCCGCGCACCCGGCCCGATCGTGTGCGCGCCGACAAGGCGTACGCCTCCCGGAAGAACCGCGCTTACCTGAGGCGACGCGGGATCCGCTGCACCATCCCCGACAAGGCCGACCAGGCCCGCAACCGCAAGAAACGCGGCGCGCGCGGCGGACGGCCGCCGAAGTTCGACCCGCAGGACTACAAGGCTCGGCACGCGGTCGAGTGCGGCATCAACCGCCTCAAACGGCACCGGGCCGTGGCCACGCGGTACGACAAGCTCGCGGTCCGCTACGAGGCCACCGTCCTCGTCGCCGCCATCAACGAATGGTTGTAAACGGCCGTGTTGTGGTGGCGTGTGAGCTTCTTCAAAGCCAACGTTCTGCTGTCAGCCAAGACAGTCGCGGCTCCGATGGCATGGGCGACAGGATCGTCACATGCAGTCGATCTTCGTTCTCGTGCACAGTCCGTCTGTGGGCCCCTCGACGTGGCACCCTGTGGCCGAACACCTGACGGCTGCGGGATACCAGGTACGGGTGCCGTCCCTGCTGAACGTAGGCGCCGGTGCTCCGCCCTTCTGGCCCCGCACGGTCAACGCCGTCCGCGACGACCTCCGACAGGTCCCGGCCGACAGCCCCCTCACGTTGGTGGCACACAGCAACGCCGGCCTGTTTCTCCCGGCGATTCGCTCGGGCCTCGACCATCCGGTGACCAGCTCCATCTTCGTCGATGCCGCGCTGCCGGCCCGAACCGGACCCACCCCTGTCGCCTCACTCGAGTTGCTGGAGTTCCTCCGCCCGATGGCCGTGAACGGCAGGCTGCCGCGCTGGACCGACTGGTGGGACGAGGCAGACGTCGCACCCATGTTCTCCGATCCGACGATGCGGCAGACAGTCATTGCGGAGCAGCCGACCCTGCCGCTGTCCTACTACGAGCAGCACATCCCGGTCCCCGACGGATGGGACGATCATCCCTGCTCCTACTTGCTGTTCGGCCCTCCGTATGACGACCTTGCCGAGGAAGCGCGCGAACGCGGCTGGCGTGTGGCACACCTGCCCGGCGCACACCTCCATCAGATCATCGATCCTGCTGGCACAGCCCGGCACCTCGTCGAACTGGCCACTACGACCTGATCCACTTCCGATACACGCCCTAAAGGGGCGCGGGGCTGCATCGATATGCGGCTCCGCCGCGTGGGCGCGACCAGCCACAACACCCCCGCACCCGCCCGGCAAACAAGTCACCCCACCGACGAGTAGGCGACAACCCCCCGCAGCAGCCCCTCCACCGCCTTCCGCGCATTCTTCGCCACAGTCGACCCCTCCACAGGAGACGCCGCCGAAATCTGCCCCAGCACATCGATCACCTGCTTGCACCACCGCACAAAGTCCCCGGCCGGCATCTCAGCCTCCCGAAGCACCTCATCCAGCCCCTTGCCGCTGGCCCACATATACGCGGCCCAGGCAAAGCCGAGGTCCGGCTCACGCTGCCCGACCCCCTCGGTCTGGTTGATCCGGAAATCCTCCTCAAGGGCATCCAGCCGCCCCCAGATCCGAACCATCTCCCCCAGCGCGGCCTTGGCCTTGCCGGACGGCAGCTTCGGCGCCATCGCATCGTCCGCGACCCGCGCCTCGTACACCAACGCCGAGACACAGGCGGCCAGTTCGGCCGGGCCGAGGCCCTCCCACACCCGCTCCCGCAGGCACTCACTGGCCAGCAGATCGAGTTCGCCGTACAGCCGGGCGAGCCGCTTGCCGTGCTCGGTGACCTCGTCGCCGCGCAGATAGTCCAGCTCGGTGAGGAGCGCCACGATGCGGTCGAAGGTGCGCGCGATGGTGTTCGTGCGGCCTTCGATACGGCGCTCCAGCTGCGAGGTGTCCCGCAGCAGCCGGTGGTAGCGCTCGGCCCAGCGGGCGTGGTCCTCACGGTCGTTGCAGCCGTGGCAGGGGTGCGCGCGCAGGGCCTTGCGCAGCCGCTCGATCTCACGGTCGTCGGCCGCCTGGGAGCGCCGCTTGCGCTGCCGCTCCGGCGAAATGTGCCCGGCCTTGGTGCGCAGCGCGGAGGCGAGGTCCCGACGGGACTGCGGGGAGCGCGGGTTGAAGGACTTCGGGATCCGCATCCGCTCCAACGCCTCGACGGGCACCGGGAAGTCGATGGACGCCAGCCGCTTGACCTGCCGTTCGGCGGTCAGGACGAGCGGGCGCGGCCCGTCGTGGTGCTCGAAGCCGCGGTGGCCGTTGGACCGCCCGGCGGGCAGCCCGGGGTCCAGCACCAGGGCGAGACCGGCGTACTTGCCGGTCGGCACATGGATGACGTCGCCCGGCTTGAGCTTCTCCAGCGCGACCGCGGCCTCCGCACGCCGCTGCGCCACCCCCTCCCGGGCCAATTCGTTCTCGCGGTCCTTGAGTTCGCGGCGCAGGCGCGCATACTCCTCGAAGTCCCCGAGGTGGCAGGTCATGGACTCCTTGTAACCGCTGAGCCCTTCCTCGTTGCGCTGCACCTGGCGCGAGATCCCGACGACCGACTTGTCGGCCTGGAACTGCGCGAAGGACGTCTCCAGCAGCTCACGCGACCGGTGCCGGCCGAACTGCTCGACGAGGTTGACCGCCATGTTGTACGACGGCTTGAAGCTGGACCGCAGTGGATAGGTCCGGGTGCCGGCGAGCCCCGCGAGGTGCTCCGGGCTCATCCCCCGCTGCCACAGCACCACGGCATGGCCCTCGACGTCGATGCCGCGCCGCCCCGCACGCCCCGTCAGCTGGGTGTACTCGCCCGGAGTGATGTCGGCGTGCTGCTCGCCGTTCCACTTGACGAGCTTCTCCAACACCACCGACCGTGCGGGCATGTTGATGCCGAGGGCGAGCGTCTCCGTGGCGAACACGGCCTTGACCAGGCCGCGCACGAACAGTTCCTCGACGACCTCCTTGAAGGTCGGCAGCATGCCCGCGTGGTGAGCGGCTATACCGCGCTCCAGGCCCTCCAGCCATTCGTAGTAGCCGAGGACATGGAGATCCTCGGTCGGGATGGAGGCGGTGCGCTCCTCGACGAGCGCACGCACCTTCTCCCGCGCCTCGTCGTCGTTCAGCCGCAGTCCCGCGTACAGGCACTGCTGTACGGCGGCCTCGCAGGCGGCGCGGCTGAAGATGAAGGTGATGGCGGGCAGCAGGCCCTCGGCGTCGAGCCGCTCGATGACCTCGGGACGCCCCGGCGTCCACACCCGGGAGCGCTGTCTGCGCTCCCGCTCCCGGTCGGCCTCGCGCATGGCGCGCCCGCGTCTGCGGTCCTGGTACGACGGCCGCTGGGCCTCCATCCGGGCCAGTCGGGTGAGGTCGGGGTTGACGGCCTTCTTGTGGCCCTCCCCCTCCTCGAACAGGTCGTACATCCGCCGCCCGGCGAGCACGTGCTGGAACAGCGGCACGGGCCGGTGCTCGGAGACGATCACCTCGGTGTCGCCGCGGACGGTGTCGAGCCAGTCGCCGAACTCCTCGGCGTTGGACACGGTCGCCGACAGTGAGACGAGCGTGACCGACTCGGGGAGGTGGATGATCACCTCTTCCCATACGGCGCCGCGGAAGCGGTCGGAGAGGTAGTGCACCTCGTCCATGACCACATAGCCGAGGCCCAGGAGGGTCTGCGACCCGGCGTACAGCATGTTCCGCAGCACCTCGGTGGTCATCACGACCACGGCGGCGTCGGGGTTGACGCTGTTGTCGCCGGTGAGCAGTCCGACCATGCCGTTGCCGTAACGGCGGCACAGGTCGGCGTACTTCTGGTTCGACAGCGCCTTGATGGGCGTGGTGTAGAAGCACTTCTTGCCCTGCATCAGGGCGAGGTGGACGGCGAACTCGCCCACGATCGTCTTGCCGGAGCCGGTGGGTGCGGCCACCAGGACGCCCTTGCCCGCCTCAAGCGCCTGGCACGCCTCGATCTGGAAGGGGTCGAGGCCGAAGTCGTACATCTCGCGGAAGGAGGCGAGCGCGGTGGCCTGCTCGACAGCGCGCCTGCGTGCTGCCGCGTACCGCTCGGCCGGTGAGAGGTCCTCTGTCATCGTGCTTTCGAGCGTACCGGGCCCCACTGACAACAGGACGATCATTATCCGGATCGCCTCCCCGTGAACCGGGGATCCGCACAGCTCACGGCCGTCCGGCACGGTCGCCCAGCGCACGCGACGGCGGCCCGGACCATGCCGTCCGGGCCGCCGTCGCGCTTGCTCAGGGTCGCCTCAGGTGACGTCGTCGTAACCGTTGACCCGGTCCCGCTCCGATGTCGCCTGCTCGGGCAGGGCACGGCTCGCGGAGACCGTTTCGACCTCGCCGATGTCCTCGGGGGTCAGGTCCAGGTCGGATGCCTCGTCGTCGTCGGGGCCCTCGGCATCGCGGCGGGCGCGGCGCTTGTCGTTGAGGAGGGCGATGCCGGCCGCGGCGAAGTACAGGATCCAGATGGGGCCGGCGAGCGCCATCATGGAGATCGGGTCCGTGCTGGGCGTGGCGACGGCCGCGAAGACCGTGATGCCCATGATCATCCCGCGCCACCAGCCGGCGATCTTCTCGCCGGACAGGACACCGCCGAAGTTCAGCATCACCAGCAGCAACGGCAGTTCGAAGGAGAGGCCGAAGACGACGATCATCCGCATGATCAGATGCAGGAGGTCATCGAGGGGCAACTGGTTGTCGCTGCCGATGATCGAGAATTCGAGCATCACCGACGCCATCTTGGGCAGCGACCAGTAGGCGAAGTAAGCGCCCATCAGGAACAGCGGGAATCCCGCGCCCACGAAGGCCAGGCTGTACTTCTTCTCGTGGCGGTGCAGGCCGGGCGCCACGAAGCCCCAGAGCTGGTAGAGCCAGACCGGGGTGGCCATGACCACACCCGACGACAGAGCGACCGTGAGGGCCAGGGTGAACGGGCTCAGCAGGCCGTTCTGCACGATGCGCGCGCACTGCGTGGTGTTGGGGTCCTTGGCCAGCTCCGCGAAGCTGTACTCGCATCCCACCGCTCGGAGGATGGGATCCGTGAAGAACTGAATGATGTCCTTGTAGAAGAAGGCCGCGACGATCGTCGTGACAAGGATCGCGAGCAAGCTCTTGACGAGCCGGTTGCGGAGCTCGCGCAGGTGCTCCGCGAGGGGCATCCGCCCCTCGGGATCCTTCTCCTTCTTGCGGGCAGACTTGAGCAACCCACGTCCTCATCTCGTGCGGAGGCCGGAGGTGTCCGGCCCAGCGTCAGCGCTTGGTCGTGTCCGTCGGCTCGTTGACCGGGCGCGAGCTGCTCACGTCGCCGGGGGCCGCCTGGATGATGCGCTGAGCCTCGGGCTGCTGGTCGCTGTTGTCGTTCGGCGGGTCGGCCGGGGCGGTGGACTTGCCTTCGTCCTTCATCGCCTTGGCCTCGCTCTTGAGGATGCGGGCCGACTTGCCGAGGGAGCGGGCCATGTCCGGGAGCTTCTTGGCACCGAACAGCAGGATGATGACGACGAGGATCAGAATGATCTCGGTGGGGCCGAGCTTACCCATAGCTGTATACCTTCTTCACCGAGGCGACATGGTCCGAATACCCGACAGGCCGGACATTCATCCGACCACCGTGCTGCCAGGGATCGTAACGCTCAGGGGTGAACGCAGGACAATCCCTGTGCATACTCCCAGTCCGCGGACCCGCGCCTCGCTCTCGGGCCGCAGTTCAGCAGCGTACCTGGCAGGGGCAGCAGGTTGACAGGGCGAAGTGGCCCAAAACGCACACGGCGCGGGACTCACACCGAATACTTGAGTGCCCTACAGCGAGTCCACAGCCCGGGCCGCGCTCACGGTCGCCCGCTCCAGGTCGTCGGCCGCCCGGCTGATGCGTCGGGCCGAGTCCGAGACCTGCCTGCCGAGGCGCTGCGCCTCCAGGAAGACCCGCACGGCGAGCACGCCGAGTACGACGAGACCCAGGAAACCCACAGCTACCGCGAACATCGGCCAGAACATGACGCCGAGCCTAGACCGTCCTACCCAGTGGGGTGCAGCCGCAGGGTGCTGACGCCGCCGCCGGTCAGCAGCTCGACGATCCGCTCGCCGGCCGGCTTGCGGACGGAGGTGCCGCAGTCGGGGCAGGTGAAGGAGTAGAAGGTCGTCCGGCTGGTGGCGCCGATGGCGAGTCTGAGGGCGCTCGCGCGGAGTTCGAAGCTGCCCCGGCAGTCCGGGCAACCGGCCTTGAACACCACGGGGGTGACGCTTCTCATCCCCGCGAACGCGGACGCCACCGTCACTTCCCGCACCCCGGACGTCGCCGACTCGCTCAAAGCCCCTGCTCCCGCCTGTCGCACTGGTGGTCCGCCTGCCTGCCGAACTGCCTGTCCTACTGTCCGTCGCGCACCGGGTGCGCCCCGTGAGCGTCCTGCGCCTCGATGCCGTCGTACGCCGC
>JABFVM010000190.1 GCA_013362785.1 Streptomyces sp.
CTCGTAGGTGATGTTGAGGCCTTCGAGCTGCTCGGGGTAGGTGTCCTGGCCCATGCCGTCGTGGTAGAAGCGCAGGTCCATGGGCTGGGCCTCGGGCGACCAGAGCCACATGGTGACCTCGGCCGCGTCGCTGTGGGCGTCGCGGATGTCGAGCTGGGCGGGGAACTTCTCCCAGAAGTCCCGCAGCCCGAACGAGAACCCGCCGCTGACGCCACCGACGTACCCGAACCCGGAGGCCCGCCCGCCACCGCCGGCGCCGATCCAGCCGTGGCCCTTCTTGGTGCGCTTGCGCAGGGTGAAGCCGTCGGCGGAGAGCTGGGAGAGGGTGTAGTCGCCCCACTCGGGGATGTACTGCAGCCGGGTCGTCACCCGCTGGTCCCAGGTGGCCGGGTCGGGCAGCTTCTCCCCCGCGAACTGCGCCGCCTGTACGGCGGCCCCCGGGTCGCGGCGCAGTCCGGTGATGCCCTTGACGGCCTCGCGGAGCAGTCCGGTGCCCTCGCCGCCGATGCGGATGTGACGGTCGTAGGACTCGTCGCGCATCGGCACGGTGAAGCGCACGCCGATGCCCCGGATGAAGTCGCCGCTCGCCTTGCCCGGCTCCTGGGTGCCGTCGTAGGTGATGGTGTGCACCATGCGGAAGGAGTCGGCGCCCGCGTAGAAGTAGAGCCGGATGGAGAAGGGCAGCCAACTGCGGCTGCCCTTGCGGTGCTTGCCGTCGATGCGGACGACCGCGCGGACGGGGCCCTCCTGCTCGACCGTGACCTCGGAGATCGCCCCCTCGAAGCGCTCGGTCTTCACGGCGCCCTGGTCCTCGTCCTCGATCTCGGGCTGCCGGATCAGCACGAGCCGCCCGTTCCTGGCGATCTCCGTGGAGCCACGGCTGACCGACTTGACGAGGGTCGCGCCGGACTTGCCGATCTTCGCGGTGATGACGCCGGTCGAGACGTCGATGGTGCCGCCGCTCCGGTCGACGGTGACCTTCTTGTCCGGTACGGCGGTCTCGCCGGCGGCGAGGGTGAGCTTGCCGTCGCCCGAACTCACCGCGTGGGCCGTCCACTTCAGCGAGCCGTCCGGCCAGTAGGCGATCGGCCAGGACTGCACGGGCACGGCCTTGCCGCCCGCGTCCGTCACCGCGAACTTCTGGTCCGCCTGGTACACGCCCTTCGGCCAGGGGACGCCGACGGTGGAGCCGGGCGCGGCGCCCAGACCGCCGTCCTCCAGCCAGTCGAGGGGCACGGGACCGGCGTCGGCCGCCTCGGCTCTCGGCGCGGCGGAAGCGTCCTTCGCCCCCAGCGCCCAGCTGAACTGCGCTGCGGCTCCGGCGACCGCGGCCGCCTTGAGGAGGGACCTGCGGGGGATGGGAGACATGAGAGTCCAGCCTTTCCTTTCCGTGCGGGAAGCATTTCCTTGCGACCGGGCAGGGGCATGACAGACAGAGGTATGGCGCTCAGGGCGCCGACCTGGCGAAAGGGCACCGCCGGTCAGCGGTGCCGGTACCGCTCCTCGACGGCGACGGCCGCCGCCGCGACGGCCCCGAGCACGGGGACCGCCAGCGGCGCGGCGAACCAGGCGGAGGCGGCCACGACCGCCAGCCCGCCGATGATCAGGAAGGACCCGGCGGGGTCGAGCACGGTACGCCGCCCGGCACCGGCGAGCAGCGCCCGCCAGCCGGCGTCCGGTGTCCAGGAGGCCGCCGCCCGCAGCAGTGCCACGACGGCCCCGATCAGCGCGAACAGCCCGATCGCCCCGACGAGCGGCCCACCGGGAATCCCGGCCCGCGCGGCCTGGACGTCCACCCAGACCGCGGCGGCCACGGCCCACCCGGCGAGCCCGACGAGCCATCCCCGACGCACGGCGACCCGGAAGTCGGCGACGAACTCCCGCAGCCCACCGCCCTCATGAGCGATCCGGCGCCGCAGATGCCGCGCCCCGGCGGCGAAGGCGGCCGGCCAGGTCACCACGCCGAGACAGGCCACGCCGATCCACACCCCGGTGAGCAGGCACTCGGCGAAGACGCCGAACCGCTCGGCGAACACCGACTCGCCCCGAGCCGTACGAGCCTTCACCCGCGCTTCGGCCATCGTGACCGCCCCTCAGCCCTTCAGTCCGGACGTCGCCATACCGTCGATCAGATACCGCTGGAAGGCCAGGAAGAAGGCGAGGACCGGCAGCAGGGCGACGAGCGACATGGCGATCATGCCGCCGTAGTTCGCGAGCCCTTCCTGGTCGACGAACATCTTCAGGCCGAGGGAGACGGTGTATTTGTCGGGCTCGTTGAGGTAGATCAGCGGGCCCATGAAGTCGTTCCAGGAGTTGATGAAGGTGAAGATCGCGCTGGTGATCAGGGCCGGCCGGCACAGCGGCAGCATGATCGACCAGTAGATCCGGAAGTGCCCGCAGCCGTCGAGACGCGCGGCCTCGTCCAGTTCCTTGGGCAGGTTCCGCATGAACTGCACCATCAGGAAGACGAAGAACGCCTCCGTGGCGAGGTACTTCCCCAGCAGCAGCGGGGTGTAGGTGTTGATCATCTCCATGTTGCGGAACAGCACGTACTGCGGGATCAGCAGCACGTGGTACGGCAGCAGGAGCGTGCCGATCATCAGCGTGAACAGCAGATTCCGTCCCGCGAACCTGATCCTCGCGAAGGCGTACGCCGTCAGCGAGCAGGACACCACGATCCCGATCACCGAGCCGACCGCGAGGAAGAGCGAGTTGAAGAAGAAGGTGGAGATGGGGATGTCGGCGATGCCGTCGGCGAGGCTCGTGTAGTTGGCGAAGGTCGGGTCGCCCGGGAGGAGGTCCAGACTGCCGACGATGTCCTCGCTGTTCTTGAAGGAGCCGCCGAGGACCCAGATCACCGGGTAGAGGATCACCGCGAGGATCAGCAGGGAGCCGATGTGCCAGGCGACGGAGCCGGGCAGCCTCCGGCGCAGGGCCCCGGCCCGGGCGGAGGGGGCCGGCTCGATGTCGGTCGCGCTCATCAGGCGCCCTCCTCGTAGTGCACCCAGCGCTTCTGGGACCAGAACAGCACCGCCGTGACCAGGGCGACCGCGACGAGCAGCATCCAGGCCATGGCGGAGGCCAGGCCCATCCGGCTGTTCTCGAAGCCCTGGACGTACAGATAGCAGGTGTAGACCATCGAGCCGTCGGCCGGACCGCAGGCGTTGCCCCCGGCGCCGCCGCCGACTATGTACGCCGAGCTGAAGATCTGGAAGGAGTGGATGGTCTCCAGCAGGACGTTGAAGAAGAGGACGGGGGAGATCATCGGCAGCGTGATGTTCCAGAACCGCCGGAACTTGCCCGCCCCGTCGACCTCGGCCGCCTCGTACAGCTCGCGCGGGACCTGCTTGAGCCCGGCGAGGAAGATGACCATCGGGGCGCCGAACTGCCAGACGGTGAGTGCCACCAGGCTGTAGATGATCAGGTCCGGGTCGCCGGTCCAGCCGCCGGCGTCGATCCCGAAGAACTTCTGCGTGCGGTCGACGATCGCGTCGTCCGAGAAGATCGCCTTCCACACGATCGCGATGGAGACGCTCGCGCCGATCAGCGACGGCGCGTAGAAGGCGGCCCGGTAGAAGGCCTGTCCGCGCCGCTTCTGGGCGAGCAGCAGCGCCACGCCGAGCGCCGCGAGCAGCTTGAGCGGCGTGCCGACGACGACGTACCAGAGCGTCACCTGCACGGAGTGGCGCCAGCGCGGGTCGCCGAACATCTCGGAGAAGTTGTCGAGCCCGATCCACTTGGGCGCGTCGAAGAGGTTGTAGTCGGTGAAGGCGAAGTAGAGCGAGGCGACCATCGGGCCCGCTGTGAGCAGCAGGAACCCGGCGATCCAGGGGGACATGAAGAGATAGCCGGCCAGGTTCTCCCGACGGACCCGCCGCTTGAGGGCGGCGGGCCGCTCGGGCCCCACCGGACCGTGCCGCGGCTCGGAGTCCTTGGTCAGGCCCTCCATCGCGGGGGCGTGTGTCACGGCGGTTCCCATCAGCTCGCGAGGGCCGTCTTCGACTCGGTGAAGAACTGCTTGACGGCGTCGTCGACCGAGCGCTTGCCCAGGCCCAGCTCCTCACCGATGCGCAGGAACGCGGACTCGCAGATGTCCGCGCCCGCCGGGTGCGGGGTGATGGGCTCCAGGACGCCCGCCTCGACGAGGGACGTCTCATAGGCGGCGATCGCCTTGTTGACCTCGTCCGTCGGCTGGAAGGCGTCGAACTGGGCCTGTGTCGCGGGCACCCCGCGGTCGTAGCCCATGATCTTGGCAACCTCGGGGTCGTGCACCATGAAGTCGATGAACTGGGCGACTTCCTTCGGGTGCTGGGTGCGCTTGGAGGCGCTGAGCATGAGGGAGCCGAGGTACTGGCCGGTCTTCTTGCCGTCCGTGGTCGGTATGGGGGCCAGCCCGTACTCGCTCTTGCCCTCCGCGGTGTAGCGGACGGTGAAGTTGTCCCAGGTGAACTCGCCGGCGGAGAGTTCCCCGGTGACGGCCGACTTGGGCTTGATCTGGGCGGTCTTCTTGACGTCGGCGTAAAGCCCTTCGTCCACGCTCTTCTTGGCCTTCGTCCACCAGTCCGTCAGATCCGCCTCGGTGAAGCCGAGTCCGTCCTCGGTGAAGAACGCCTTGCCGTTCTGGCGGAGGTAGAGGTCGTAGAGGTACATGACGTTGTACGGGCCGGTGTCTCCGGCGCGCCCGGCCTTGTCGTGGATCTTCCGCATCGCCGCGTGGTAGTCGTCCCAGGTCCAGCCCTGCTCCGGCTTCACACCCGCCTTGGTGTAGACGTGCTTGTCGATGACCAGGGACATCGAGTTGGAGCCGACCGGGACGCCGAGGAGCTTGCCGTCGATCTCGCCGAACTTCTCCAGGCCCGCCCGGAACCCGTCCATGGAGAGGTTGCCGGCCTTGACCTGCTCGCCGAGATCGAGCAGCACATTCCGCGCGTCGTATTTGCGCAGGAATCCAATCGCATTCTGGAAGACGTCCGGCGGATTCCCGCCGGAGGCCTGGGTGTTGAACTTCTTCCAGAAGTCGAGGTACGGCTGAAAGTCCGTCTTGACCTTGATCTTCGGATACTTCTTCTCGAAGAGCGCGATGGTCTTGTTGATGCGCTGGGCGCGGTCCTCGGCACCCCACCATGCGTAACGGATCGTCACCGTCCCGTCGGCGGAGGCCCCTCCGTCGCCCCCACATCCGGTGGTCGCGGCCAGCCCGAGCGTGGCCGCCGAGGCGCCGGCCGCCTTCAGGATCGTGCGCCTGTCGACATTCCTGTTGGTTCCCACAGTCGGGCCCTCCCCGCAGCGTCGATGCCGCCTGCATGAATCGTTTCAAGTAAGCGCTTGCTGGCACAAGTTACGGAGGGCCTCGGGGTGCGTCAATGATTCGGACAGGAATTTCTTGTGGGCCTGCACTGCGAGTTGACGACGTGTGAGGTCCGGTGGACCGGCGCGGCTCGGCGATGTCGCAGGTGAGGGGCGCGCGGTCGGCGGACCGAACGGAGAGCTGGCATCCGCGCGCCCGAGCGGGTAGACGCGGAAACGACGGCGGCCCGCCTGCGCTGTCGCAGGCGGGCCGCCGGTCCGGGTGGGCGATACTGGGTTCGAACCAGTGACCTCTTCGGTGTGAACGAAGCGCTCTCCCACTGAGCTAATCGCCCGGACGCAGGAAGAACATTACCCCATGTCAGGGGGTGCGCGTGACCAGCGCGAACCCGCACCGACCGACGCCCGCACCCCCGTCGCGGATCACTGGTCCTTGATCTTCCAGGGCATCACGATGCCGAACTTCCACACATAGAAACCGACGAGCCCGGCCACGATCACCAGGCCGATCGACGTCAGGATGATGTTGCGGCGGCGCACCTTCGGATCGAGCGCCTTCTGGGCGGCCTCGGTGACCTTGCGCTTCGTCCAGCGGAGCACCAGCTGGGCCCAGACGAACTCGGTCGCCCAGACCGCCATGCCACCGAAGATCACGACCCACCCGGGGCCGGGCAGCGGCAGCATGATGATGCCGGCCACCACGATCGCCAGGCCGATGATGAAGACACCCACCTGCCAGCTCAGATGCAGGGCCCTGCGCGCCTTGATGAACTCCGGCGCTCTTGAGCCGAGCCCCTGCTCGCCGTCGTCCTTCACACCGTCCACTTCGGTCTCGTCAGTCGCCACGGCAACCTCGCCCGGCTCGTTACTCCCCGTGTTCATACGGCCAAACCCTACCGGACCGAAACGAGTCACCGGAATGGGCGTACCTCGCGAACAGGTTCTCCGCCGGAAGAGTTACGTAAAGACACGCAAAACACTCAGAGGGGTTTACAACGGCACCGTAGGTGGCATGTCGATTTCGCCGACGTGCGAATCCCCGAGCGCACACTGAGCGAAAGGCCCTGGCGCTTATGAACACCACGGTCAGCTGCGAGCTGCACCTGCGCCTCGTTGTGTCGAGCGAGTCCTCCCTGCCTGTCCCCGCAGGCCTGCGGTACGACACGGCCGACCCCTACGCCGTGCACGCCACCTTCCACACCGGAGCCGAGGAAACCGTCGAGTGGGTGTTCGCCCGCGACCTTCTCGCGGAGGGCCTGCACCGGCCCACCGGAACCGGCGACGTCCGCGTCTGGCCGTCGCGCAGTCATGGCCAGGGCGTCGTCTGCATCGCTCTGAGCTCTCCGGAGGGCGAGGCGCTGCTTGAGGCCCCGGCCCGGGCTCTGGAGTCGTTCCTGAAGCGGACGGATGCCGCTGTGCCTCCCGGCACGGAGCATCGCCATTTCGATCTCGATCAGGAGCTCTCGCACATCCTGGCGGAGAGCTAGGGCGAGACTCCCGCAAGCCGCCCGGCGCCGTCGACTCGGGGAGACGGCGCGGGCCAGAACAACCGCATACGGCATGCATCAGCGCCGTCTCCGCACCGCCGGAGGCGGCGTTGATGTGCGCGAGGGCGGGAACCGTCGGCGCTCCCCCGGCGTTGTAATCGACGTCACCAGTGGGGGCAGGACCGCTCGACCCCGGCGGATGGCATTACCATCGGCCAGCATCGGCGGGCGCCCGCCCGACCCCCCAGGCCAGGGAGCGAAACGTGCTGATCACCCATGACGCCCGGTGTGCGCTCGATGCCGTGGTGGATCTGGTGAACACCGCACCGGAGGGAGACGAGACCCCGGACGGGCTGCCGGACGTCGCAGCTCTCGAAGGTTTCGTACAAAAGCACGAAATCAGCGATGTCGGGGTTCTCTCGGAGTTCGATCTCTCGGCGGTGCGCAAGGTGCGCGGCCGCTTCTCCGCGATCTTCGCGGAGCCGGACCCCCGGCGCACGGCCGGGCTGATCAACGAGCTGGTCGCCGCCGCGGGCACCACCCCCCGCCTCACCGACCACGACGGCTACGACTGGCATGTGCACTACTTCGCCCCCGGTGCCTCCGTGGCCGACCATCTGGCGGCCGACTGCGGCATGGCCCTCGCGTTCTTCGTGGTGGCCGGGGAGCAGGAGCGGCTGCGGCGCTGTGAGGCGCCGGACTGCCGGCACGCCTTCGTGGATCTTTCCCGCAACCGGTCACGGCGCTACTGCGACAGCCGTACCTGCGGAAACCGTCTGCATGTGGCCGCCTACCGGGCGCGCCGCAAGGAAGCGGCCGGCTGAGCGAGGCTCACCGGCGGGCCGACACGACAGGTCCGTCTACGCGGACCCCGGCGGGTGGCGCCGGGGACCGCGGGTACGGCTCACAGCAGCAGCAGGTCGTGCAGCGCAGCCATGAGCAGCAGACACCCGATCACCGCAAGGAAGATCATCAGCGGTGGCTGGGAAAGGGCGAAGAGGCACCCGCGAGGCTCGTCCTGAGGGGGAGCGGCCTCACTTTGAGTCGTGTCCAGCATCTCGCGCCGATGATGGCGCAATTAACCCTTGCCGCGCGATCAACACGCCCGGAATGAGCGGGAGTTCGCCGGATTCCGCGATGTCCGGTTCGAGTGGTGATCGCTTACGGACGCGCGGCGACCCACTGTGTCGTTTCAGTGCGGCACACGCAGGTCATATGCCGTGCTTCTTGAGGATGGCCTCGATGTCGCTGAAGTCGTCGCCGGCATCGGCCCGGGGTGCGGTCGCAGGGCGGGTCGACTGCCGGGAGCCCTGGCCCAGCGAGGGCGCCGAGGCCTGCGGGGCCACCGCGTCACGCTGCGGGGCGGAGCGGGACTCCTTGCGCTCCTTGCCGGTGCCGCCCCGGCGGCGCTCCACCGCGCGGGTGGTCGAGA
The DNA here is from genome assembly GCA_013362785.1 of Streptomyces sp. Taxonomy (GTDB): domain Bacteria; phylum Actinomycetota; class Actinomycetes; order Streptomycetales; family Streptomycetaceae; genus Streptomyces. The sequence goes on from JABFVM010000190.1 coordinate 8,227, forward strand.
ACAGCACCCAGGACAGGCCCAGGACTCCGAAGCCCGCCCAGGCGGTCGGGCTGAAGGCGGTGTCCGCCAGCCAGTCGACGACACCGGTCATCACCAGCCCCAGGGGCACCAGCGAGTACGCCGCGATGCGCGTGGCCGCGAGGAAACGCTTGCGGTACGCCGTGACCGCCGCGATGCCCAGGCCGGCCACGGCGGCGGCGGAACAGACGGTCTCGGCAATCATCCGGTCCTCCAGGCAGGCTGGGTGGGTCAGGGCACTTCGTCCCTTCCATCCTGCACCGTGGCAACCCCGCGCGGCCATGCCTGGCCGGGACATCAGGGACATCTCCGGGTCGCCTCCTCCGAAGGTGCCGGTGGAAGTCGTACGCCCCGGGCGACGCGCACCGAAGCCGGGCCCCCTCTCACCACGAACCCGGAGCCGAAGCCGGACCGCAAGTCGATGGCGAGGAGACGGCGAGGGGACGGCGAGGGGGACGGCGAAGTGCCAGGTCGGATTGGGGCGGGCGGGCCGGGGCTGGGAGACTGGGGCCATGAGCGACTCCTCCCCCGACCGTCCCGCCGCCGTCCTCGACGTCTGGTGCGAGCTGCAGTGCCCCGACTGCCGCGCCGCCCTGGACGATCTCCGTGCCCTGCGCGCCCGCTACGGCGACCGGCTGGAGCTGCGGCTGAGGCACTTCCCGCTGGAGAAGCACAAGCACTCCTTCGCCGCCGCGCAGGCCGCGGAGGAGGCGCTGGAGCAGGGGCAGGGCTGGGCGTACGTGGAGGCCGTGCTGGGCCGGGTCGAGGAGCTGGACCGTAAGGGGGAACCCTTCCTGGTCGAGGCGGCCCGGGAACTCGGCCTGGACGCCGAGGAGTTCGACACCGCGCTGATCGACGGCCGGCACATCCTGATCGTCGACGCCGACCAGGCCGAGGGCAAGGCGATCGGCGTGACCGGCACCCCCACCTATGTGATCGGTGGCGAGCGCCTCGACGGCGGCAAGAGCCAGGAAGGGCTGCGCGAGCGCGTCGAGGAGATCGCGGACCGGCTGCTGGCCGAGCAGCCGGGCTCCTGACCGAGCCCTACAGCAACGTCTTGTAGCAGCCGTACAGCGTCGTCTCGTACCCGAGCGACTCGTAGAGCCGCTCGGCCGGGGTGTTGCCCGCGAAGACGTTCAGGCCGATGCCCCGGTGCCCGGCGAGGATCGCCTGCACCTCGGCCAGCAGCATCAGGGTGCGGCCGTGCCCCTTGCCCCGATGGGCCGCGGCGGTCTCGACGTCGTAGACGAAGGCACGGTCGTCGCGTACACCGACCCAGAGGGTGCCCACCGGGGTCGCCTGGTGTTCGAGGACGCTCAGGAACGTGTCCGGCGTGCGCGGGCCCTCCGGCAGGAGCGCCGCATGGTCCCGCTCGGACTTGGCCCGGGCCTCGGCCTCCGGAACCCCGCGCTCGACCCAGCTGCGGATGTGGCCCTCATTGCTCTTGTCCAGCCAGGTCCCGTACTCAGCCTCCGTCATCGGCCGCGCCCGGCTGCCCGGCGGAAGATCGGGCGGGGTGTCGCCGAGGGGCTTCTCCATGCCGCGGTTGCGTACGACGTAGCCGAGCGCCGTGAGGAGACGCAGCGCGGGTACGGCGTCACCGGGCACGGTCACCTCGATGCGCCGGCAGCCCCAGCCGCGCGCCACCTCCTCCGCGGCGAGGGCGGCCACGGTGCCCCGGCCGCGACGCCGGTCCGGTTCCTCGATCCGCAGCTGCGCTATCCGGGCCACCCGGTCACCGAAGACGGGGTGCGTCCCGACGTGAAGATCGCCCACGGGGCGGCCGTTCACGCACACCTGATAGCGGCGCGAACGTGTCCCGTCGTCATTGTGCTGAAGCGGCTCGGTCGGCCGCAGGGTCGTGGTCATCAGGGGTGTTCTACCCACCGCGCCCGGCCTACGGCAGCTGATTTTCCCCCGCTCCTACGGATCCAGGTCCTCCCCGGACCGCTCGTCGAAGATCCGCATCGCCTTGGCGGTCACCGGGCCCGGCGCACCCGGCAGTTCGCGCTCGTCGACACGGTGCACGGCCTGGACGTCCCGCAGGGTGGAGGTGAGGAAGACCTCCTCGGCCCGCTCCAGCACGTCCAGCGGCAGATCGGTCTCCCTGGCGCCGGTCCACTCGACCGCCAACGCGCGCGTGATGCCCGCGAGGCAGCCCGAGGGGAGCGGCGGGGTGTGGATCTCGCCGTCCAGGACGACGAAGACGTTCGAGCCGGTGCCCTCGCAGAGCTGCCCGACCGTGTTGCCGAACAGGGCCTCGGTGGCGCCGTGTTGGCGGGCGCGGGCGAGCGCGACGACGTTCTCGGCGTAGGAGGTGGTCTTGAGGCCGGTGAGCGCGCCCCGCTCGTTGCGCGTCCAGGGGACCGTGACCACGGCCGTGGAGTCGGGTCGGCGGGTGGTCTCGCCGAGGGCCACGACGAGGGTCGGGCCGTGCTCGCCGCGGTCGGAGCCGAGCGGGCCGTGGCCGCCGGTGTAGGTGATGCGCAGCCGGCCGAGCGGCATCGGGTTGGCCTCCAGGACGGCGGCGCAGGCGCGGCGCACCTCGTCGTGGTCGGGCTCGGGCAGCCCGAGGCCGTGTGCCGAGCGCGTCAGCCGGTCGAGGTGCCGGGTCAGCGCGAACGGACGGCCGTCCACCGCCTTCACGGTCTCGAAAATGCCGTCCCCCACGGTCAGCCCGTGGTCGAAGACGGAGACACGGGCGGACTCGATGTCCTGCAGTCCGCCGTCGAGCCAGATCCTCACGATCGCAGTCCCTCTCCACTCACCTCGTACGTCCCCGACGCTACCGCGAGCAACCTGGACGCCTTCAGCTCGGTCTCCCGCCACTCCCCCTCGGGGTCCGACCCCCAGGTGATCCCCGCGCCGGTACCGAACCGCAGCACGCCCTCGCCCCGGTCGATCCAGAAGGTACGTATCCCGACGGCCAGCTCGCCGACACCCCGGTCGGCGTCGACCCACCCGATGCCCCCGCAGTACGGTCCACGGGGCGCCGTCTCCAGCGCGTCGATGATCCGCAGGGCACTGGACTTCGGCGCACCGGTCACGGACCCGGGCGGGAATGCGGCGTCGAGCAGCTCGGGCCACCCGGCGCCGGAACACAGCTCGCCGTGCACGGTCGACACCAGATGAACGAGCCCCGGATGCTTCTCCACGGCGCACAGATCGGGCACGGTCACCGTCCCGGTGGCACACACCCGCCCGATGTCGTTGCGCACCAGGTCCACGATCATCACGTTCTCGGCGTAGTCCTTCTCCAGCAGGTCCGCCTCGGTGCGCCCGGTGCCCTTGATCGGCCCCGACTCGACGACACGCCCGTCACGCCGCAGGAAGAGCTCGGGAGAAGCGGTGGCGATCTCGACGCCGTGCTCCGGCAGCCGGATCGTTCCTGCGTACGGTGCCGGGTTGCCGCGGGCCAACAGGGCGGTCAGGGCGTCCACGTCGGCGCCGGGCCCGATCGGCGCGCTCAGCACCCGGCACAGATTCGCCTGATAGACCTCGCCGGCCGCGATGTACTCACGGATGCGCCGTACGCCCGCCGTGTACGCGGCGCGGTCGAGCGAGGACGTCCAGTCACCGGCCGCCGGGCCGGCCCACTCCCCCGGCACCGGTGCGGGCACGGTCTCCTCTCGCACGTCCCGGAAACGGGCGCAGGTCAGACCGCCCTCGAAGTCGGCGCAGACGGCCCAGAAGCCGCTGGAGTCCAGAGCCGCGGGATCGCTGGTGACATCGAGGAGGCCGGTGGCGACTCGGGCGCCGAAGCGGGCGAGAGGAGGGAGGTCGAGCACGCAGTCGAGTCTATGGCGGGTGTCCCGCGGGTGACCTGGCCATGTCCCTTCGAGGAGCTTCATCGGGTCCCTGAGCAGGCGCAGCGCAGCACGCTGCACAAACGCGTTTTTGTGCTGGCCCCGGAATCCGCTAGAGTTCAACTCGTCGCCGGGCCGCGGGAGCGGAACGAAACGACAAGCGGACGTAGCTCAGTTGGTAGAGCGCAACCTTGCCAAGGTTGAGGTCGCGAGTTCGAGCCTCGTCGTCCGCTCGATGGAACAGGGGATCATCCCGACCCCCTACACTCCTGGTGGAGTGGCCGAGAGGCGAGGCAACGGCCTGCAAAGCCGTCTACACGGGTTCAAATCCCGTCTCCACCTCCAAGGACGATTAGCTCAGCGGGAGAGCGCTTCCCTGACACGGAAGAGGTCACTGGTTCAATCCCAGTATCGTCCACTGGATCTTCGGATCCCCCGCGCGATTAGCTCAGCGGGAGAGCGCTTCCCTGACACGGAAGAGGTCACTGGTTCAATCCCAGTATCGCGCACGCAGTACCACGTGATCGTCCGCTCGACGGTCGATCACGGTCCCGAGGACGATTAGCTCAGCGGGAGAGCGCTTCCCTGACACGGAAGAGGTCACTGGTTCAATCCCAGTATCGTCCACACACCGAAGCCCCCGGTCGATGACCGGGGGCTTCGTCGTACTCGGCACGGCTCAGCTGGAGAACAGCATGTGGCCGAAGCTCTTGTGACGCTTGTGGCCGTAGTGACCGCCGTGGTGGCCCCCGTGCTGGGCTCCCCAGGCCGGGGCCTGCGGAGCGGCCGGGTACGCCTGCGGGGCGGGCGGTGGTGGCGGGGCGGGCTGGGACCACTGGGACTCCACGCGGGCCAGCGCCTCCAGCTCGCCGTAGTCGAGAAAGATCCCGCGGCAGCCACTGCACTGCTCGATCTGAACGCCGTTGCGGTTGTACGTGTGCATCGGCGCATGGCACTTCGGACACTGCATGGTCGGCTCAACTCCTCGCCGGTCGGTCCTGCTTCGCGTATCGCCAGGACAGACTCTGTCCGGCGGCAGTCGGTTGCACCCTACTTTGCGTATCCGTGAGTCAACTCAGGGGGGACGGACGCCATTCGGTCACAGGCGTCGACGAGAGACTGCTCGACCTCGTCGAGAATCCGGCCCTCCGCAGCCGCCTTGGTGATCGCCCGGGCGGCGGTCTGCACGGTCAGCGCACGAGCCGGGACGTCCAGCGCGGGCCAGGGGTCACCGTCGGCGGGGACGGCCGGACCACCGGCGGCACGGTACGCGGTCAGGAAGCGGTCCCACTCCTCGGGCGACAGCAGCCCACAGGCGTACCAGGCGGCCGGTCGCCCGAGGTCCCAGGCCGGTACGCCTACGCCGAGATCGTCGACGTCTATGAGCAGCCAGGGTCCGCCCGGGGGCGGGTGACGTACGAGTTGCCCGAGGTGCAGGTCGCCGTGGCAGAGGGTGGCGGCGTCGGGCTGGGGGGCCTCGGCGCGTGCCCAGGCGGGGAGGGTGTCCCAGGCGCGGAGCACGGACGCGGTGCCGGCGGTCGCCGCTGCGTCAGCGGTGGCGCGGAGTCGGGATATGGCGAGGGCGGCTTTGACGGGGCCGCGCATCGGGGGCAGCGGAGCGGGGGCGGGGGTTCGGTGGAGGCGGGCGAGCAGGGTTGCCGCCGCTTCCCAGGGGGCCGCGTCGGGGTCGTCCGGGTCCACCGGGGTGCCGTACGGCCAGAAGGTCACCAGGCGACCGTGCAGGTCGACGGGGATGGGGCTGAGCGGGGGCAGGAGGAGGCCGGGGAGGTGTGCGGCGGCGGTGAGGCGGGGGGTGAGGTCGGCGACCGTGGCGTCCGGGGCGTGAGCCTTGGCGACCGTGTCGGCGTGCCGGACGACGGTGGCGTCGGGACGGTCGGCGAGCGTGGCCGTTGCTCCGCAGGGACAGGCGGACGTACGTGAGTGGGCCGCGACCTCGGCTCGTGCGGTGAGGGCGGGCAGGAGGGGGTTGGGGGTCACGGGGGTCCCTTGGCTGCGATGCTTTGGGGCGAGAGTACGCGGGGCGCGGGCGCGGGACGGGGTGAATGATGCCGGCCGGAGGCATACGTACACGCGCTCCCGGACAAAAACAATGCCGGCGCAGCTCCCCAGCTGCGCCGGCATCTGTGCCGTCCGCCGCACCCCCGTCCCCACGGGGTTTCATGGGTGGATGTCCCCGCCCGGACCGCTCTTCCGGGCCTGGGGTCGCCGCTCAGCGCCCCAGCATCACGCCCACGGACGACGCCTGTGTGGCCACTGTCTCCCAGCCGTCGAAGACGAGGAGGAGAAGGGCCGCCAGGGGAAGGGCCATGAGCGTCGCCACCAGGGGGTGGCGGCGTCCCTGACGGCGGGGGCGCAGCATGGTGCGCTCCTGCATACGGATCAGTGTCCGCGGTGCCGTCTGGGCCATGGTCCCTCTCCTGACCTGTGTCAGTTGTCGTTGGCAGCGGCGGGTGTCTGACCTCGGGGGACGAGTGCTGCACCCGCCGCTTGACTTCAAATCTAGGCGCGCGACCGCCCCGGCACGTCATGCCCTCGTACCGATTGCCGGGCCTCCCGGAGGATGAGCCGCCACCTGCGAAGTACTCCCCTGGGTGGAGACGAGGTCCTAGGTCTCGGGGTCTTCCCGGAGGGGACGCCCGGTGTGCCCTGCTTTCTCCGAGCTGTCCTCCCGCGGCACCGGCTGCTCCACCAGCGCCAGAACCCTGGTCGCCATGAACCGGGCCGTACGCACGACCGACCCGTTCCTGGTGACTTCGCTCACTTCCACGACACCACGCCGTACCGCCGTCTCCACCCGGCGGCCTGCTCTGCTCGCCACCACCTCGTAGGTGCGCGTCGTGTCCCCGGCGTCCACGACTATCTCCACGCGATCACCCTTCACGGGCCCAATCCCCCTTCTGTGACGGTTGGTTGGGAGCCCGAACAGGCATAAGTCGCCCTGCTCACCCACCCTCTGACCACCCTTCAAGTCTCCCACCCACCACTGACAATCCATCGGCCCGAGAGGGCGCGGCCTCTGCGCACGGCGGCCCGTGGAAACGTAAGCTGTGGCTCGTCAGACGGACCGGGCAGCGGGGATGAACATGGCGATGATGCGCCTGAGGCGCGAGGACCCGCGCGTCGTCGGCTCGTTCAGGCTTCACAGACGGCTCGGCGCGGGCGGCATGGGCGTCGTCTACCTGGGCTCCGACAAGAAGGGGCAGCGGGTCGCGCTCAAGGTGATCCGGCCCGATCTGGCGGAGGATCAGGAGTTCCGCTCGCGCTTCGCCCGTGAGGTCTCGGCGGCGCGGCGGATTCGCGGTGGCTGCACGGCCCGGCTGGTGGCCGCCGATCTGGAGGCGGAGCGTCCCTGGTTCGCCACGCAGTACGTGCCCGGTCCCTCCCTGCACGACAGGGTCGCCGATGCGGGTTCGCTCGGCGCGGCGGAGGTCGCCGCCATCGGTGCCGCCCTGTCCGAGGGGCTGGTCGCGGTGCACGAGGCCGGGGTGGTGCACCGGGATCTGAAGCCCTCCAACATCCTGCTGTCCCCCAAGGGCCCGCGGATCATCGACTTCGGGATCGCCTGGGCGACGGGGGCCTCGACCCTCACCCACGTCGGCACGGCGGTCGGCTCGCCCGGCTTCCTCGCCCCGGAGCAGGTGCGCGGCGCCGCCGTCACCCCGGCCACGGACGTGTTCTCCCTCGGTGCCACCCTCGCGTACGCCTCGATGGCCGACTCGCCGTTCGGGCACGGCAGTTCAGAGGTCATGCTGTACCGCGTCGTACACGAGGAGCCTCAGCTGAACGGCGTACCGGACGCCCTGGCTCCGCTGGTCCGGGCCTGTCTGGCGAAGGACCCGGAGGAGCGGCCCAGCACGCTGCAGCTGTCGCTGCGCCTGAAGGAGATCGCGGCCCGGGAGGCGCAGGGCCTCTCCGACGTACGCCCGCCCGCGCCGCGCTCCGCAGAGACGGACCGCCCGACCGGGCGGCTCGCCGACACATACGCGGACCAGCAGCGCGTCCAGCGACGCGGCCAGGGCGCTCCGCCGCAGCGCGGCATCGGCGTGCCCCGCAATGGCGGCGCCTCACGTGGGTCCGGTCCCGCGCGCGACGCGGCGGCGTCCAGGGGCGGCGGCCCCCCGCAGAGCGGTACGGCGTCGTCCCGGTCCGGGACCCGGCCGGTGCCCCCCGCACGGACCAGCCCGCGTTCGGGCAACGGCAACCGGCCCGCCCCGCGCAGCGGCACCGCCCGTCCGGCGCCCCGGAACACGGGGACCGGCCGACGGCCCGCCAACCCGCAGCTGCTGCGGCAGCGGCTGTTCGTGTTCGTCGTGGTGACCCTGCTCGTGGCACTCGGCATCGCGGCCGCTCAGGGCTGTCAGGGCCCGGACCGTGGGCTCGGCGACGACAGCGATGTCGTACGGCGGCAGGAGAAGGTGGAGCAGGGCTACTCGCCGGCGGACGAGGATCTGACGTCCGATCGGTACGAGACGACGTTCGACATCTCCGAGTAGCCGCCCGCCCCGCCTCCGAGTGGCCGCCGTCCGGCCTCACCGCGCCGCCGGTGTCACAGAGCGGGCAGGATCCGTTCGAAGAACTCCCGGTCGCCGTCGAAGACCGGGTCCAGGGACAGGAACTCCTCCGGTGTGACCCAGCGGGCCTCGGCGACCTCGTGCGGGTCGGGGACCAGCTCGCCGGTGTCGGCGCGGGCCGTCCACCAGTGGAGGCGGAAGCGGCCGTCGTCCGTCTCGGACTCCCAGACCTTCGCCAGGGGTACGACGGTCAGGCCGACCTCCTCGTGGACCTCGCGGACGACGGCCTCCCGCTGGGTCTCCCCCGGCTCGACCTTGCCGCTGAGCGGCTGCCAGTAGCCGGGGCGTGTGACGTCGGGGCCACGGCGGATGGCGAGGATTCGGTCGGCGCGCAGCAGGACCGCGACGATCGCCTCGCGCTGCGCCATCGCGATCGTGCCCTAGATCTGGGGGCGGCCCGTGGCCACCGCGTAGAAGGCGACCGCGGCTGCCGCTCCGACGTTGAGGGAGTCGACGCCGTGGGACATCGGGATGCGGACCCATTCGTCGGCGGCCACCAGGGCCTGGGTGGAGAGGCCGTCGCCCTCGGCGCCGAGCATGAGGGCGACCCGGTCCATCCGGTGCGGGGCTGCCTCGTCGAGGGTCTTGGCCTTCTCGTCGGGGGTGAGGGCGAGAAGGTTGAAGCCCGCCTCGCGAACCGATTCGAGGCCTTTGGGCCATGTGTCCAGGCGGGCGTACGGCACGGAGAAGACCGCGCCCATGGAGACCTTGACGCTACGGCGGTACAGCGGGTCGGCGCAGTCCGGGGAGAGCAGGACCGCGTCCATGCCGAGGGCCGCCGCCGAGCGGAAGATGGCGCCGATGTTGGTGTGGTCGTTGACCGACTCCATGACCACCACCCGGCGGGCGGAGCGGAGCAGCTCGGTGGCGGTCGGCAGCGGCTTGCGCTGCATCGACGCGAGGGCGCCGCGGTGCACGTGGTAGCCGGTGACCTGCTCGGCGAGGTCCGGGCTGACCGCGTACACCGGGGCCGGGAGCTCGTCGATGACGTCGCGCATGACGTCGACCCACTTGGCGGAGAGCAGCATCGACCGCATCTCGTAGCCGGCTTCCTTGGCCCGTCTGATGACCTTCTCGCCCTCGGCGATGAACAGGCCCTCGGCCGGTTCGCGCTTGCGGCGCAGGTCGACGTCGGTCAGGCCCGTGTAGTCGCGCAGGCGCGGGTCGGCGGGGTCATCGACGGTGATGAGATCGGCCACAGGGTGATACTGCCTTGTCCTGGGTGCGGTGCCAACGGCTTGGCACGGTTGGGTTACCCGCGGTTACGCGAGGGGCTCAGGCGGAGGGGTTCGGTCCGACGTTCACGACCTCGCCGATGACGATGACCGCCGGCGGCTTCACCTCGTGGGCGAGCACCTTTTCGGCGGCCGTGGCGAGGGTCGCGTCGACCCGGCGCTGGGCGGCCGTCGTGCCCTCCTGGACCAGGGCGACCGGCGTGTCCGGGGACTTGCCGTGCGCGATGAGCGTCTCGGCGACCTTCCCGATCGTGCCGACGCCCATGAGGATCACCAGCGTGCCGGTCAGCTTGGCGAGGGACGGCCAGTCGACCAGGGAGCGCTCGTCGTCGGGGGCGATATGGCCGCTGACCACGGTGAACTCATGGGCGACGCCCCGGTGGGTGACCGGGATGCCCGCGGCGCCCGGGACCGAGATCGAGCTGGAGATGCCGGGCACGACCGTGCACGGGACACCGGCCTCGGCCAGCGCCTGGACCTCCTCCATGCCGCGCCCGTAGACGAAGGGGTCGCCGCCCTTGAGCCGTACGACCGACTTGCCCTGCTGGGCGTACTCGATCAGCGCGTTGTTGATGGCCTCCTGGGCCATGAAGCGGCCGTACGGCAGCTTGGCCGCGTCGATCACCTCGACGCCGGCGGGCAGCTCGGCGAGCAGGTCGCGCGGGCCCAGGTGGTCGGTGATGACGACGTCGGCCTCGGCGAGGAGACGCCGGCCGCGCACGGTGATCAGGTCGGGGTCGCCGGGGCCGCCGCCGACCAGGGCCACTCCGGGTGTACGGGTGCGGTGGTGCGGGGCCACGAGGGTGCCGTCGCGCAGGCCCTCGACGACCGCGTCGCGGATGGCGGCGGTGTGGCGGGGGTCGCGGCCGCGGGCGTCCGTGGTGAGGACGGCCACGGTGACGCCCTCGCTGTGGCCGGTGGCCGGGGTCCAGGCGGTCGCGGCGTCGGCGTCGTCGGAGCGGACGCACCAGACGCGGTGCTGCTCCGCCTCGGCCGAGGCCCGGGTGTTCGCTTCCTTGTCGCCGGTGGCGATCAGGGCGTACCAGGCGTCCGAGAGGTCGCCCTCCTGGTACGTCCGCTGCTGCCAGGTGATCTCGCCCGCGTCCGCCATGGCCTGGACGGACGGGGTGACCTCGGGCGACACGAGGAGGACGTCCGCGCCCGCCGCGATCAGGACCGGGAGACGGCGCTGGGCCACCTGGCCACCACCGAGTACGACGACGCGGCGACCGGTGAGACGGAGGCCCACGGGGTAGGCGGGGTGTTCGGCCATGAGGTGCGGCTCCTCGGACAGGCGTGCGGTGGGCGCTACGGCTCTGGAGCGGCCCTGACGTGCGGATTTTAGATTGCGTTCAGCGTAAGGCGGGGGTGGGGTGGGCGCGACGGTACGCGGATCCACCCCACCCCCGGCCCGGGTCTACTTCTCCGTGACGCCCGCGGAGTCGAACGTCGCCACCTCGTGCATCGCCCGCGCCGTGCTCTGCACCAGCGGCAGGGCCAGCAGCGCGCCCGTGCCCTCGCCGAGGCGGAGGTCCAGGTCGACCAGAGGGCGCAGGCCGAGCTTGTTCAGGGCGGCAACATGGCCGGGCTCGGCGCTGCGGTGGCCCGCGATGCAGGCGGCCAGCACCTCGGGGGCGATGGCGCGGGCCACCAGGGCGGCGGCACCGGCGCTGACGCCGTCCAGGATCACCGGCGTACGCAGGGACGCGCCGCCCAGCAGGAGGCCGACCAGCGCGGCGTGTTCGAAGCCGCCGATCGCCGCGAGGACGCCGATGGGGTCGGCGGGGTCGGGCTGGTGGACCTCGATGGCGCGGCGGACGACCTCGGTCTTGCGGGCGAGGGTCTCGTCGTTGATGCCGGTGCCGCGGCCGGTGACCTCGGCCGGGTCCGTGTCCGTGAAGACGGAGATGAGCGCGGCCGACGCGGTCGTGTTGGCGATGCCCATCTCACCGGTCAGCAGCGCCTTGTTGCCGGCCGCCACCAGGTCGCGGGCGGTCTCGATGCCGACCTCGATGGCCTGCTTGGCCTCCTCGCGGGTCATCGCGGGACCGGTCGTCATGTCGGACGTGCCGGCGCGCACCTTGCGGGGCAGCAGACCGGGCGTCGCCGGGAGGTCGGCGGCCACACCGACGTCCACCACGCACACTTCGGCGCCCACCTGGCCCGCGAAGGCGTTGCAGACCGCGCCGCCGCCGAGGAAGTTGGCCACCATCTGGGCCGTCACCTCCTGGGGCCAGGGGGTGACGCCCTGGGCGTGCACGCCGTGGTCGCCGGCGAAGATCGCGACGGCCGCGGGCTCCGGGATGGGCGGCGGGCACTGCCGGGACAGGCCGGACAGCTGCGCGGAGATGATCTCCAGCATGCCGAGCGCGCCGGCCGGCTTGGTCATCCGCTTCTGCCGCTCCCAGGCCTCGCCGAGCGCCTTGGCGTCCAGCGGGCGGATCTGGGCGACGGTCTCGGCGAGCAGGTCGTGCGGCTCCTCGCCGGGCAGGGCACGGCGGCCGTACGTCTCCTCGTGGACGACCCACGACAGCGGGCGGCGTTTGGACCAGCCGGCCTGCATCAGCTCGGGCTCGTCCGGGAACTCGTCGACGTACCCGACGCACAGGTAGGCGATGACTTCGAGGTGCTCGGGCAGCCCCAGCGCACGCACCATCTCGCGCTCGTCGAAGAAGCTGACCCAGCCGACGCCGAGGCCCTCGGCGCGGGCGGCGAGCCAGAGGTTCTCGACGGCGAGCGCGGCGGAGTACGGCGCCATCTGCGGCTGGGTGTGCCGGCCGAGGGTGTGGCGGCCGCCGCGGGTCGGGTCGGCGGTGACGACGATGTTCACCGGGGTGTCGAGGATGGCCTCGATCTTCAGTTCCTTGAACTGCTTGGCCCGGCCCTTGGGCAGCGACTTCGCGTATGCCTCGCGCTGGCGCTGGGCCAGTTCGTGCATCGTGCGCCGGGTCTCGCCGGAGCGGATGACGACGAAGTCCCAGGGCTGCGAGTGGCCCACGGAGGGCGCGGTGTGGGCCGCCTCCAGGACGCGGAGCAGCACCTCGTGCGGGATGGGGTCGCTGCGGAAGCCGTTGCGGATGTCGCGGCGCTCGCGCATGACCTTGAGGACGGCCTCGCGCTCGGCGTCGTCGTAGGCGGGCGCGGCGGGGCCGGTGGACTGACGTACTTCTTCCACTGCGGCCGTGCTCTCTTCTTGGAGGTCTTCCTGGTCGGCGGCCCTGGTGTCCAGGTCCTCCGCGTGCTGTACGACGTCGGGGTCGCCCTCACGGGGCGCGGGCACCGTGGGGACGGCGGCCGGTGCCTCCTCCACAGGGAGGACGATCGGCTGCGGCGGGGTCGGCGCGAGGTGGGGCGTGGTGGGCACCGAGCCCTCGACCGGCACGAACTGGCCCACGGGCGTGGGCTCCAGGGGGGCGCCGGGCGGGAGGACTTCCGGTTCGCCCGGTTCGGCCTGGCCATCAGGCGCCGGCGCGGACTGGGCCGCGGCCGTGGGCTGGAGTTGCGGTCCGGCGGGCTGGGCGACGAACGGCTCGGGGGCCTCGGCCGCTACGGCGTCCGCCGGGACCGGCTGCGGGGCGCCGCCGGAAGCATCCGGGGCCACGGCGTCCGGGAAGGCGGCCGCGGCGAGCGGCTGAGGGGCCTCGGCCGACTCGGCTGACACCTCCTGGGGCTGCTCGGGGTCCGGCATCTGAGCCGCAGGTTCCACCATGTGGGCCTCCGCTTCGGGGGCGGTCGCGCTCGCGGCCACCGCCTGTGCCGCGACGGCCGCGTCAGCGGGGACGACTGCGGGAGCGTCGTCCTGCGCCGGCTGCTGGGGTTGCGCGAGGTCCGGGTCCGCCACGGCGTCGGGGGCCGGCTGCGGGTCCTGCGCGGGCGCCTCCACCGGAACGGAGGGCTCGGGCTGCTGCTGGGCGGCCTCGGCCTGCTCGACGTCCACGGCTTGCGGGGTCGGTTCGGGGGCTACGGCGACGGCAGCGTCCTGCGTGGGCTGCGGGGCCTGGCCGACGGGCTCGGCGTCCACGGGCTGGGGGGCCTGCGCTGCTTCGGGGGCCGTCGGGTCGGGGGCGGCTTCCGGGGTCGGCTGAGCCTGAGCGGGGGCGACGACGTCCTCGGGCGCGGCCTGGTGGGCCTCGGCGACGGGCAGGGCCTCGGGTGCCTGGGGGACCTCGGCGGCAGGCAGCGCCTCAGGTGCCTGGGCGACCTCGGCGGCAGGCAGCGCCTCAGATGCCTGGGCGACCTCGGGCGCGGGCTCATCGGCGACCTGGGCGGGGGCCTCGGCTGCGGCCGCGTCGACAACCGGGGCGGCCTCGGGGGCCTGCCCCGCGTCGGCGGCGGGCACCTCGGGCGGCTGCGTGGGCTCGGGAGCGGGCGGTGCTACGGACTCGACGGCCTCGGGACCGGGCGGTGCTACAGCCTCACCGGCCTCGGGAGCGGTCGGCGCCGTGGCCTCAGGTGCAGGCACTCCAACGGCCTCAACAGCTTCAGGAACCGGCACCGCGACAGGCTCGACAGCCTCAGGCATCGGCACCGCGACGGCCTCGACCTCAACGGCCTCAGGAGCGGGCGCCTCTGCGACGTCCGCAGCCTCAGCCGCAGCGACCTCCGCACTCTGCGCGGCCTCAGGCGCAGGCACGGCCTCGCCGGAAACCTCACCGGCCTCCGCCAACGCCACGGGAACCGCGGCGGCCTGGTCGCCCGCGACGGGAGCGGCCTCGGCAACCTGCTCGGCCTCGGGCGCAGTGCCTTCAGCAGCGGCCGCGCCCACCGTGACCGGAACGTCTCCCGCAGCCTGCGCGGGCTCGACACCCTGGCCGGCCTCCGGGTCGGCCCCGCTCACCGGGACCTCCCCTCCCTCAGCACCGGACGGAACCGCCGCCGGTGCCTGCACAGCGTCCGGCATCTCCCCTGCGCTCGCGGCATGCCCGGCGCCCGGAGCGTGACCGGCCGCCACGGCCGGGTCCACGCCGATGGCCGGCGCGGCGTCGGCGGCCTGCGGCACCTGGCCACCGGGCACACCCTCCTGCGGCGGCAAGGGCACTTCGGCTGCGGCGGCGGCCTGCGGTACGTCGGAGTCAACGGCCTGCGCGTCCGCCGCCACGGCCGGAGCCGCCTGCGTCACGCCCACCGACTGCCCGGCCGGAACAACCGTTTCCGCAGTCTGCACCCCAGCGCCCACCGGCGCCGGGGCCGGGGCCTGGGCGGGCGCGCCCCAAGGCGTGGCCGCCTGCGGAGCCGCCGCCTCGCGGTGCTGCGGGACGTCGAGGTACTCGGGGCCGGTCGCACCGGGATGACGTGCCGGGACGCCGACGGCGCCGCGATCGGCGAGCGAGCGGACCGGACTGGCGGAGGCGTCCGGGATCGGCGGGCCGAGATGCAGCGGACGGCGCGGAGTGATCGGCGGGATCGGCGTCGTAGGGGCCGTCGGTCCCGGCACGCGGACGGCGCTGAGGTCGACCGAGCCGCTGTCGCGGCCGGAGATCTCATGGGCGTCCGGCTCGTGCAGGGTCTCGACGACCGGCTCGGGCGCGGGCGGGGCGACCTCGTTGCCCCAGGCGCCCTGGGAGCCGGGCATCAGCAGGTCTTCGTCCTCGGCGGTGGTCTCGGAGAGGTAGGTGTACGCACCGGGCGCCGCGGGGACGCCGGGCTGCTCCACCATGCCTGCGCTCTCCGGCAGTCCCTCGCCCGGGACCTGGCCGGTGTCGGTCATGCGTACCCCTCGCCCATCGGTTAGTGCTTCTACGACCAGCTCACCCGGGACGGCGCACCGACCGCCCCGTAGTGAAGAACGAGCGTGCGTGCCCAGCGGCACGAACGACCCGTCCCAAAAAGGCGACAAAGCCATTGAGTGGCATTGTCGTGGCCATTCGACCGTCGCGACAGGTTGATCCGCGACAGGCCGCTGTGGACTGCGCCACGTTGCGCGTCCTCCGGTTTCGCCGTACCACACGCACCCCAAACGGGGCGTGTTTTTCCGGACATTGACCGACGAAAAGCCGGGTGACCGAGTGCGGTACAACGATCGGCCAGCCTACCGCGCGCGGTACGACAACAGGATCACGGGGACGGACGCACGGTCATGCCGTGCGGTCGGGCAGCACGCCGCTGAGCAGGAAGGAGACGGTGCGTTCGCGCTCCGTCCAGGCCCGCGTGTCGAGTTCGACGGACTGCAGGAGGGCGCACTCGACGTCGTATCCGTGCGAGGTGAGGTCACGGCCGATGAGTTCGGCGGCGTCACGGGTCGCGGCGTGGGTGACGATGCGCTGCGGGCGCCGGTCGGCGACGGCGGAGACGACAGCCGCTCCCCCGCCGCCGACGCGTACGACGTCCGGTTCGGGGAGGTTCTCCAGGATGTGCGGGGCGGCGCCCTGGACGATCTGCAGCTGGACCCCGAAGGCGCGCGCGTTGGCCTCGGTGCGCTCGCAGGCCCGGGGGTCGTGGTCGACGGCGATGACGGCGGCGCCGGCCCGGGCGGCCTCGGTGGCGAAGGCGCCGCTGCCGCAGCCGATGTCCCACACGAGGTCGCCGACGCGCGGGCCGAGCCGGGTGAGTTGGGCCGAGCGCAGGGGTTCCAGTTCGCCCTCGCCCATGAGTCCGCCGTAGGACTTGGCGGGCAGGGTCCAGCCGCGCGGTGCCGCGGACGGGTCGCGGCCCGCGATCCATCCACCGCCCTCCGCCGCGGCCACCTTGCCGCCGATGACGATGACGACGTTCGGGTCGCGCCAGATGTGGTCGGCGGCCTTGTCGGAGGTGACGACGGTGACCTGTTCGCGTTCTGTGCCCAGTTCCTCGCAGATCACGAAGGTGCGGTGGACGCCCTCCAGGAGCAGGCCGAGTTCGGCGGGTCCGGCGCCCGGTGAGGTGAGGACGGCGACCTTGGTGTGGGCGCGGCACACGTTCACCGCGCGTCGCAGGGTGCGGCGGTGTGCGACGACCACCTGGGCGTCGTCCCAGGGCATGCCGGCCCGGGCGAAGGCGGCGGCGACCGAGGAGACGGCGGGGACGACCTCGACCTCCAGGCCGAACTCGGGCGCGCGCAGGGTGCGTACGACTCCGAAGAAGCCCGGGTCGCCGTCGGCGAGCACCACCGCGGTCCCGCGGTGGCCGGCGATACGGCGGGCGGCGAGGGCGACGCTGCCGAGGCGGATGCGCTCGGCGGCGGGCGGCAGCTCGGGGAGCGCCAGGTGGTGGGCGGCACCGGCCACCAGCGTGGCGGCACCGAGCGCGGAGCGTGCCGCGGCGGTCAGTGGCGAGCCGTCCCAGCCGATCACCGTGACGCGGTCGGCCATCGTCCTCAGTCTCCAGGGTCTGCGCAGATCGTCGTGGGGTCAGCCCCAGGGGCGGGCTCCGTGAGGGTACCTGGTCGCCGGGGTGGCTCCCTCGGTCCCCGTGGGTTGGATTCCCGTCAGTTCCACTCGCCGAACGAGGTGAAGCCGCCCGATTGGTCGCCGACGCCTTCCAGGTCCTCGGGCAGCAGGCTCCAGACGATCAGGTCGGTGCGGACGTCGGTCCACTCTCCGCTCCCGGTCCTGGTGCGGGCTATCCAGGCATTGCGCAGCACGCCCTCGCTGATACAGCCGATCTTCTGCGCCACCTGCTGGGAGGCGGTGTTGTCGGCGGCCGTGCGCAGCTCCAGCCGTTCGAACTTCTGGTCGTGGAAGAGCCAGTGGGCGGTGGCGAGGGCGGCCTCGGAGGCATAGCCCTCGCCGCGGGCCCAGGGGGCGATGACATAGGCGATCTCGCTGGAGCGGACGCGCCAGTTCGTGTTCTGCAGGTGCACGATGCCGACGAGGCGCTGGGTGAGGAACTCGCTGACGGCGAAGACGATGCCGCGGCCCTCGCTGCGTTCGGCCGGGGCGAGCCGGGTGATCCACTCGCGGGAGTCGGCCTCGCCGTAGGGCTGCGGGGCAGACGTCCAGGCGGTGACCTGCTCGTCGTTCATCATCTCCGCCAGCGCGGGCACGTCGTCCTCGTCGAGGGGGCGCAGCACCAACCGCTCCGTGCTGATGGAGATGTTGGGGAAGGTGCTAGTCATGCGCCGCTCCGTAACCTTCGGAAGAACCGTCAGGGCCTGCTGAACTGCCCAGCATGCAGCATGAAAGCACCGAACTGCACCACGGGGTCCACACCAAGTGAAGGAGTGGACCCCGTGCGTGGCGATACGCGGTAAACGCACCGTCAGATAACGGTTGACCTCTTAGAACGCCGCGACGACCGCGCCGTCGTACTTGTCCTCGATGAACTTCTTCACCTCGGGCGAGGTCAGCAGCTTCGCGAGCTTCTTCACCCGCGGGTCGTCCTCATTGCCCTTCTTCACGGCGAGGAAGTTGCCGTAGGGGTTGTCCTTGGGCGACTCGGCGGCGATGGCGTTCTTGGCCGGGCTGAGGTCGGCCTCCAGGGCGTAGTTGCCGTTGATGACGGCGGCGTCGACGTCGCCGAGGGAGCGCGGCAGCTGGGCCGCCTCAAGCTCCTTGAACTGGAGGTTCTTGGGGTTGGCGGCGATGTCCTTGGGGGTCGCGGCGTAGCCGGCGCCCGACTTGAGCTTGATCACGCCATTGGCTTCGAGCAGCTTCAGCGCGCGGGCCTCGTTGGTGGTGTCGTTCGGCAGGGCGACGGTGGCGCCCTTCTTGAGGTCCGTCAGCTTCTTGACGCCCTGGGAGTACACGCCGAGCGGCTCCAGGTGCACCGTGGCGTTCGGCACGGCGACGATGTCGGTGCCGTTCTTCTTGTTGAAGTCGTCCAGGTACGGCTGGTGCTGGAAGTAGTTGGCGTCGACCTCACCCTGCTGGACGGCCGTGTTCGGCGTCACGTAGTCGGTGAACTCCTTGACCTCAAGGTCGAGGCCGGCCTTCTTCGCGAGGTTGTCCTTGACGTAGGCGAGGATCTCGCCCTGCGGGGTGGGCGTCGCGGCGACCTTCAGCGGGGCGCTCGCGTCGGAGCCGGAGTCCTTGTCCGAGCCGCACGCGGTGAGCCCGAGGGTGAGGGTTCCGGCGGCGAGGACGGCAGTGGTGATCTTGGCGGTGTTACGCACGAAAAGTGCCTTTCCTTATGGTGGTGCAACCCCGTGGTGGTGTTACGGGGAGATCTGGGGGGCGAGCAGGGCTCAGACGGTCTTGCTCGTGGCCGTGGACGCCTTCAGCAGCCGCAGCTTCGGTGCCGGGCCCGACTGGCCGCCGCGGCGGTGCAGGGAGCGGGCCGCGTAGTCGCCGGCGAACTGGATGAGGGAGATGACGACGGCGAGGATGGCGACGGTGAGCCACATCAGCTCGGTCTCGAAGCGCTGGTAGCCGTAGCGGATGGCGATGTCGCCGAGGCCGCCCGCGCCGACCGTGCCGGCCATGGCGGAGTAGCCGATGAG